>UQHH01000054.1 GCA_900540865.1 uncultured Oscillospiraceae bacterium | reverse complement strand
GTGGGGGCCGTACTTACTGCCGTTGTTTCTCCAACGTGCGGCATTTGTCATTTTGTTGGAATCCATGGGATTCTCAATCATTTCATCTGTTACATAAGCGGTATCGCCAACGCACTCGTCACCAAATGTAAGGTCATACGTCTGAACGCCTGTGCTTGTGCTGAAAATAACCATGTCCCAGTCTCCCGCCGGGATTTCATAGCTCCACTTGTTGTCGCCTTCCTCGGTCATTTTCTCATTCTTGGTCTGCCAAGCATAAAGCTCTTCTCCGCCATTCTTCCAAACGTGGCAGTATACAGCTTTTGCAGATTTTGCCCATGCTTCGGGAAGCTCAACATAAATCTTTCCGCCGCCAAAGGCAGACGCGCTGATACCGGCAACACAAACCATGGATATAACCATGACAGCGACCAGCAGTACGCTCATTACTTTCTTGGACATTTCTTGTCTCCTCCTTAAAACATATAAATCCGAAGTTCATACTTCAGTACCGTAATTATACAATATATAAAGAAAAACTTCAACCGTTTTTCAAATTTTTTTGATAGTAAATCCACATTAAAATTTAAATACACGCATAATTTTCTATAATTTATACAAACAGTTATAGATAATTGGAAGCAGCAGGTAAGAAGAACATAAAAACCTCCCGTCCTTACATTTGAAGGACGGGAGGTTTAATAATATTCTAGATTTTAGTTCAGCCTAAAATCAGCCCTGTGCTTTTTTCCTGCGTGCAATAACGACTACGCCAGCAGCAGCAAGGAGGATTGTGGCAAGCATAAAGAAAGATGCGACATCCTGTGCTGTGTCTACAGTGCCAGGATTCTTTCCAGTGCCATTGGTCGGGTCGGTCGGGTCATCCGCCGGAGGAAGCGTTGAAGATGTCGGAGGATCAATAGGTTCAATCGGACCCGGACGGACATAAGAATAGTCCATATCGAAGTACGGGTTCATATAAAAACCGTTTTCATCAATCATTACTTCACCGTCAACTGTAAGCGGCTGTGTCGTCTGTGCGCCGGTCAGCGGGTTGAAGTAAGACCAATCGCCAAGGTAAGTGGTCTGTATTTCGCCAGTCAACGGATTTTCATTAGTAATTTTCTCACCATTGAGCTCAAAGATAGAACCGCAAAGGTCATCCTGCTCCAGCTGGTTGAACATACCGTCTTCTACATTGATGTCGGCTGTCTGGATAGCCGCAGCCTTTTTAGCCGGATCAAAGCCCTCTTCGGATTCAAGACCGCCGTTGATGCCGTTGTTCCAGATAATGTTGTTCGCATAGGAAGGAGCGATTGCGTAGTAAACGTCCTCATAGCCTTCCAGATTCAACTTTGTCGCTGGAACACCAGGCCATGCGCCGCCGCTTTCCTCGCCATAGTACCAATAGAAGCCGATCTCATAGCCTTCTTCTTTGTACTGTGCGTTCTCAAGCCATTCAGCGGGAGGTCTGAAATAATAAATCCTGTGGTAGCCGTCCCAGTCCGGATGATCCTCGTCGCCGGGCTGGCCATTGTTATTCATAACTCTCGCAGGCATACCAACGCCCATCGGAACCGGAATACCTCTTTCACGGCCATACTGGTCTGTAGTGGGTTCCGTATTGTTGGTCGGATCGGTTACCGGGTCAGTTGCAGGGTCGGTCACCGGATCAGTCGGGTCGGTTGTGGGAGGTGTCGTGGGCTTGTCGGTCGGAGCTGTAGTCGGCTCGTCCGTCGGGCCGCTCGTCGGAGTGGTTGTCGGGTCAGAACCCGGCTCTTTCTCAAAATAGGGTTTTAAACCCTCTTTGAGCTGCGCAATCTTTTCTTCGGTTGCAATAGACGGATAATTCGCCGTAAAAGCCTCAATAATGCTGTCTAGCGTTTCACCGGGAACAACCGTATTGCCAACAATGTTGCCAACACTGGAAATTACAAGATGGGGACCCTGGTCCTTGTTATTTTTCCAGAGTGCCTCAAGAACCGTTTTATTGGAATCAATCGGGTTCTCAAGCTTATTGCCGGTCACATAGGCGGTATCGCCAAGGCAGGACAGGTTCATCGTCAGGTCATACGTCTGCTCAACCTGATACAAGCTGAAAATCACCATATTCCACTCGGCGTTTTCATCCTTGACCGGGGACTTCGGAATCGTGTAGCTGAAGGTACGGCCCTCAACGAACTTCATCTTTTCAGCCTTTGTCTGCCATGCAGACAGTTCTTCACCTGCGTTTACCCAAATATGGGCATATACAGCAGATTTGGACGTAATCTCGCCCCAGTCTTCCGGTACTTCAAAAAAGATGGTGCCGCCTTCCATTTTCTTTGCGTCGCTCGCGCCTGCACTTACGCCTGCAACGCACAGCATGGTTACCAACATGGCAACAGCCAGAAGTACACTAAGTACTTTTTTGGACATTTTTGTCTCCTCCTTAAAAGCTTTTCTTCAATCTGAAGCAGATACTTCAGTGTGAATATTATACAACATTCAATTCGAAACTGCAATAACTTTTCACAACAATTGGATGCATTCCCCTCGAATTATCTGTTTTGAACAAATTTGGACTTCATAATTTTTCAAAGTGTACAAAACAAATTCAATTTTTATCAAGGTGTTCCAATAAATAAATGTAAAACAAAAGCCCTCCGGAAACCGGAGGGCTCGTTTTTGTTATAAATCAGCTTTTCTCAAATGCGAGAATCAGCCTTTAACCTTCCTGCGTGCAAGGACAACCGCGCCAGCAGCAAGCATCAGGATGCTGAGGAGCAGAGCAACAGATGTGCTGTCACCTGTTGGAACCTTGCCATTAGAACCACCCGGGGTTCCGCCGTTGGTCGGAGCATCTGTAGGAGCAGGTGTCGGTGCGTCTGTAGGAGCATCTGTCGGCTCTGTTGTTTCAGAGGGATCAGTCGGCTCTGTTGTTTCAGACGGCTCGGTCGGCTCGGTCGTTTCAGACGGCTCAGTCGGCTCTGTTGTTTCAGACGGCTCGGTCGGCTCAGTGCTGCCCGGCTTAACATCAACAACAATCGCGCCGGTCTCTACTGTAAAGGTAATCGTAACAGTAGAATTGTCCTCATCTACATTAGCAGAAGCGTTTCCGGATTCTGTCGTCGGGTCGCCCCAGCTTATGCCCCAGGAATGATCCTGCGCAACCTTGAACTCATACTGGCCAGCGTCAACATTGGTGTAAACCTTCTGGTAAACGCCTTCGCTGATTTCGGTCATGTCGTTGTTCGCGTCTGCCGGATCCCAGTTGCTGACGCAAAGGTCGGCGTTGCCCGCGATCGTGTAGGTGTGGTTTGTGGGAGGAGGAACAATATTACCCTCAGCCCATGTTTTGTTACCGTCGAAGAAAATTGTTACATCGCCGGTTTTATCTGTAGTGATAACAACATTAAAGTTGTTGGTTTCAGAACAGAGTCCCTTATCATTATAGGTAACGTCGAACTTACCATCCTCACAAATCTTGTAAGAATATGTTCCAGCCGGAACATCCTTGAAGGTAAGCGTCCAGATACCATCTTCGCCCTGGGTCATCGGGTTCTCAGCAGCATTCCACTCGAAGCCTGTGAGGGTTTTCTCACCAGCGACATTGTAGGTGTGCTTCGGACCTTCTGTCTTGTCTGTCAGGACATAATCAATCGGAAGGTTCTTGTTATCTTCATCGGTCATACCGAGGAACTCAAGAACTTTAGTCTCAATCTTGCCATCGCCGGAGGTACCGATAACGTCAAACTTCAGCGTAATAAGAACGCTGCCGTCCGCTGTAAAATCGTAGCCCTCGTCAATGTCGTTGGAGTTGAACAGAACCTGGCTTGCGCCGTCAACCGGCTCAAAGTTCAGGATTGAGCTGCCCGTATAAGCGATTGGAATAACGTCTTTTTTCCTGAGCTCCTTAGACTCGTCAGAAACCTTCAGGAGGTTTCCGTCATACTCAACATAGGCGTTGATTCCCGCCGCAAGCTCCTCGGCCTTAAGATAAGCCGTATAAGTAACCTGGTCGCCGGTTTTGACCTTAACGCCGTTGATTGTCATAGATTCTGCCGGTGCGGTTGTCGGCTGAGTCGATTCAGAAGAAGGCTCAGTCGGGTCGCTCGTCACAGGCTGTGTGGAGGTTGCCGGCTCGCTTGTAGGCTCGTCGGTCGGGTCGGACGAATCACTGGACGGGTCTGTCTCGATCGGCTGTGTCGGCTGTGTTACATCAAAGTATTTCTGAGCAACATATTCCTCTGCCGTGAGGTCGCCGTCGATCTTAGTCGTCTCGGGATCAAATTCGCACCATTCGCCGGGCCATGTTGTGGCACCGCCGTACGGGTCAAAGTCAGGAGCGCCGTTGCAGTCGATAACATAAATGCAGCCATTTAAGTTATCACGGCCATCAGGCCACTTCGGGTTATCCTCTTCGGGGTCAATAGATTCGACGCTCACGTTTGCTGTCTGGAAAGCATACGCCTTGTCGGGAGAAGGGTTCGCTGCATTTCCACCATCTACAAACGCATTCCAGACGATGACCGGAGTCTCCTGCGGAACATCATAATAGAACAGGTTCTTGTAGTCGCCTACTCTGGTTGCTTCTTCACCTGGCCAGGCGGCATTCTCTGTTGGCGACCACCAGTAAATGCCCGCGACGTCGTTCGTCTTAAGCCACTGGTCAGGGGCCAGGAAATAGTACCTGTACATTCCCTCTGCAGGTGCCGGCAGATCCGCAGCGCCAGATGCGCCAACGTTTGTCGCGGCAACACAGCACATAGATACTACCAGTAAAAGTACAAGTAATACGCTGGTTAACTTTCTCATTGGTTTTTTTCCTCCTAATATTTTTTCGAAGTCTGTGTACACTTCAGCGAATTCATTATACACTAAGCAAAATACGACTTCAAGGCTTTTTGAATAAATTATTTATGGAAAGCCGAACTTTTCACAAATTATACAATATGTATTAGTTATTTTTGTGGTTACGACGAAATATTATCCCTCCTCATTCTCTTGGTCAGGTTTGTTTTCATTTCCTCCTGGGCTATTAGCGGCCGGCTCCGCCTTACCGTTTCTTCTTATCATAATTATGACGCCGGCAGCAGCAATACAAAGCAACGCCGCCGCTCCGCCTATGATAATCCAAATACTAAAAGAATTTGCGTCCGTATCCTGTCCGCTGTCTTTCTTCGCCTGTTCGATTCTTTTTTCGACGTCCTGCGGAGTAACCACGTCAGGCAGCGTGCCTTCTATAACAGAACCATCCAGTTGGTAAGCGCTTGAGTCTACCGGATTGACATCCATATCATACAGCTCTTCAACCACGCTTGTAATATCGGGAATTGAACCCGCTTCATCCTTAATTTTAAAAGAGATTGAAATAATGATGGCTTCGTCGTCAATTTCATAGCCCTGGGCAGCGTTCGCTGAGTTAAAATACACCTTGCCCGCAGAAGCCGTATTGCATACAGCATCGGTAAAAACGGGAAGATTTGCCGTTTCTTTCATAACAGAAAGATGCTTATCGTCGTATTCCACATACATATTGATGCCCGCAACCTTTTTATTGAGGCCGGTAAAGCGCAGAATATAGGTTACGGTGTCCCCGGCCTTAACCGTTTGGCCGTTCACCTTATATTCCGTCTCGTTTGCGGCAAACGCCGTCATAAAAGAAAGGTATACGATAATCAATGCGGTAGCCAGTGCTGCACCGGCGCGCAGCGTTATTTTCTTTGTCATTGGACTCTCCTCCGTTTTCATTACAGGTAGCACCGCAAAAAAGAGCGCGGTGCGAATCACTTGCAGTTTATTATAATATAAAAACAAACAAAAGACAACGAAAAAAACAAATTCATTTATCGGTAATAACAAAATCCCTCCGGGTTAAACCGGAGGGATTCTTTATTTAGAATGGATTGTTATCCAAACTGATTTTACTCTTTTACACGCTTGCGCGCTACAACAACTGCACCAGCTGCCAGCATGAGAATCGCCAGGAGCAGGGCAACCGAAGTGCTGTCGCCCGTGGTAACGCCGTTAGTAGTACCGCCATTGGTCGGACCCTGTGTGGGCGCCTGAGTCGGTGCTACTGTCGGAGCATCCGTCGGAGCGTCTGTCGGAGCGTCTGTCGGGCCGTCTGTAGGACCATCTGTTGGCTCGGTCGGCTCTGTGCCCGTCGAAGGCTCGGTCGGCTCTGTGCCCGTCGAAGGCTGGGTCGGCTCTGTGCCCGTCGAAGGCTGGGTCGGCTCTGTGCCCGTTGAAGGCTGGGTCGGCTCCGTGCCCGTCGAAGGCTGGGTCGGCTCTGTGCCCGTTGGAGGCTGGGTCGGCTCTACGCCGCCCTCTAACTTCTCAGTCAGAGTATAGTCGGTAATCGGAAGGTTCTGGTTGTTTTCATCGGTCATGGCGAGCAGCTCAACAATATTTGTCTTAATGCTGCCAACACCGGACTTCGCTATTACGTCAAATTTCAGCGTAATAAGAACTTTACCTTCTCCAATGAAATCATAGCCCTCGTCAATATCGTTAGAATTGAACAGAACCTGGCTTGCGCCGTCAATCGGCTCAAAGTTCAGGATAGAACTGCCCGTATAAGCTATCGGAATAACGTCTTTTTTCCTAAGCGCTTTTGTCTCGTCAGTAATTTTCAACAGGTCGCCGCTATAATCGACAATTACATTGATGCCGGCAGCAAGCTCTTTAAGGTTGAGATAAGCTGTGTAGGTAACAACATCACCCTGCTTATATTCAATGCCATTGATAATAACCTTATCGCTTACCGGAGGCTGAGTCTCAGTAGTGGTCTCCGTCTCTGTTTCTGTAGAGGTTGCGGTTTCTGTTTCTGTCGGGATAACCGGCTCTTCCTTGCTGGTTTTGTCTGTCAAAGCAAAGTCAGCAATCGGAGGATTCTCTTTGTCGGTATTTGTCATGCCAAGCAGCTCGTCGACAACAGCCTCGATTGTGCCGGTGCCGGAGGTACCGATTACCTCAAACGTAAGTGTGATAAGCACCTTGCCGTCTGCTGTAAAATCGTAGCCCTCGCTAATATCATTAGAATTGAACAGAACCTGGTTGGACGCGTCCACCGGGTCAAAGTTCAAAACGCAGCTGCCCGTATAAGCTACCGGGACAACCTCAGATTTCTTGGCTGTCAGCGTCTTATCGGAAACCTTCAAAAGGCTGCCGTCGTAAGCAACATGTACGTTAATGCCTGCTACAAGCTCAGAAACCTTCAGGTAAGCCGTGTAAACGACCTGGTCTCCGGTCTTGAATTCTACGCCGTTAATCGTAACAGTGTCAGCCGCGGGAGCTGTAGAAGCTTCTGTAGCGTCCGTTGCAGACGGCTGCTCCGACGGGTCGGTTGTTTCGCTGCCGCCGGTCGGCTGTTCGCCCGCGGTGATGTCCCATGAGAGAACCTTCAAATCAGTCTCGCTGAAGATAATCGTCATCGTGGAGTTTGCTTCTGTGATTTCGTACGAAACATTGGCTCCGCCCTTGCCGGCTTCGCCGTTCTCGTTGTACTCGGTGAAAGTGTCCCAGGCGCCCTGAGCGTCGATGACCTTAAAGCCACCCTTTCCAACCGGTAAATCGTTGTAGACCTTCGTCCATGTGCCGTCCCCGTTGTTCGTCATGGGATCTGCAGTAGTGGGAGCCCAGCCCTGCATATCGCCGACAACGTAGAAGCTCTTGTCCGCCGCGGAAAAGCTTGTCGCGGACATGACGCACATTGTCGCAATCAATGTTAAGGAAAGAATAACACTGATCACTTTGCTGTGTTTTCTAAACATTTTCAGAATCCTCCTTTTGTTTACGCTTTTGATAAGCATTACAATTATAGCCTATACTAATCCAAAAAGCAATAAAATTTAAAAATTTCACAAAAATTAATCTACAAGAAAGCAAAAAATTTCCATCCAAATTATTGTTATTTTTGTATAAAAAATGTTGTCTTTTCAGCTTTCATAGCCATTTAAATTGTTTTTCTGCCAGTTCCACGAATCTCTGCACATATCCTCCAGGTTTTTTTCCGACGCCCATCCCATAACTTCCCTGGCTTTTTTAGGGTCTGCGTAGCACTCCGCAATATCGCCGCTTCTTCTCTCTTTTATTACATAGGGGACTTCAACACCGTTTACCTTTTCAAACGTCTTGACAATATCGAGCACGCTGTAGCCAATCCCGGTTCCGAGATTAAAAATCTCAACTCCGTCGTGCCCGGCGGCATAATCGATTGCGGCAACGTGGCCTTTTGCCAAATCTACGACATGAATGTAATCGCGCACGCCCGTGCCGTCCTTTGTGGGATAATCGTCCCCGAATACGGAAAGCTGCTCGAGCCTGCCCGCCGCAACCTGCGTAATATACGGAAGCAGATTGTTCGGGATGCCGTTGGGGTCTTCCCCGATTCTGCCGCTTTCATGCGCTCCAATCGGATTGAAATAACGAAGCAGTACAACGGAAAGCTTTGGTTTCGCGTGGGCCGCGTCCGTTAAAATCTGTTCAATCATATATTTTGTCCAGCCGTATGGGTTGGTACAGCCGGTAGGCATGCCCTCTACGAGCGGTACACGCTCGGGAACACCGTAAACCGTAGCTGAAGAACTGAACACAAAACGGTTGACACCGTACTTTTCCATTGCTTCCAGCAGAGTAAGCGTAGTATCCAGATTGTTGCGGTAGTATTTTAAAGGAATCTGCACAGATTCACCGACCGCCTTAAACCCGGCAAAATGAACGACCGCGCCTATGTCGTTTTCACGGAACATCTTGTCGACCGCTTCCCTGTCGGCCACGTCTATATCGTAAACGGGTACGTCCACCCCTGTAATTTCTTTGATTCGGCTGACGACCTCAGGCTTGCTGTTACTGAAATCGTCCGCGATAACCGTATCAAATCCAGCGTTTATCAGCTCAATACAGGTGTGGCTGCCAATATAGCCGGCTCCTCCGGTCAATAAAACCTTCATGTAAATTCCTCCCGTTTTCATCACGTTTAAATCGTACCTGCTTCATCCTGATTATATAATACGCAAGGTGCAATTACAAGCAGCGTTTTATTTTTGTGAAATATAGGACAAACGCCTTGACAATCGCGGAAAAGAACGTACAGGTTATTGTATTTCGTTCCACATTTTTTATATTTCCAGCCTGGTAAGCGAATTTCCGCAGCTCTCGATATAGCGGCAAAGCTCCGGGTATGAAAGCCAGACGGTCGCCGTGTTCTCATTTGGGTGCACCCCAATGCGTTCCTTCTTTTCCAAGTCCATATCGAGAATAATTTCAACCGCATTGGCTTCATCATTGATTACCCCAAGCGGTGTTACCGCCCCCTTTTTCAGCTTCAGCAAACGCTCCAGCCGCTCCTCCGAGGCGAAGCTCAGGCGCACGCCGCCCAGCTTAGCGCCCAGCGTTTTCAAATCCGCCTGCTTGTCCCCGCACAGCGTGATGAGAAAATGGCGCTTTCCCTTTGCGTCGCGTAAAAATAAATTTTTCGCTACATGGCCGTATTCTCCCAGGTGCAGGCCCTCCATCTGGCCGATGGTAAACACCGCCTCATGCTCAGTCAATTTGTATGGGATTGAAAGCTCTTCGAGCCTTTTCAATACCTCTTCTCTTGCAGGTGCCATATCTTCGTCCCTCCGTAATTTTCTATTATATATAATGTATAACAGAAAATCCGTTTGCGCAAGCTTTAAAGCAAGCCGAAGCATCGTTTTTTAAAGAATACGGCGGCACCCTTGTGCAAACAATGAAAACGGTGCTATATTAAAAGCATACGCAGAAAGGAGCAGTACCCATGAAAATAATCGTGACCGATACGGAAACCATAACGGACGGAGATTTATCGCTGGAACCGGTTGAGCAATTCGGGGAGCTGATATGCCGCGACCTTACAGTTTATGACCAAATCGCCGAACAGGTGAAGGACGCCGATATGATACTATGCAACAAAACGCCAATGAACGCACAGACGCTTTCAAAGGCAGAACACTTAAAATACATCGGCCTGTTTGCAACAGGCTACAATAACGTCGACCTTGCCTACTGCAGGGAGCGCGGCATTACCGTGTGCAACGCGGGAAGCTATTCGGCAAGCGCGGTGGCACAGCACACCTTTGCGCTCATATTGGAGCACTTTAGCAAAATCGGCGAATACAGCGCGTATGTCGAGGACGGCGGCTGGACGCAGAGCGCAACCTTTTCTAAATTTATATATCCGACGCAGGAGCTATACGGAAAAATAATCGGGCTTGTCGGGTTCGGCGCAATTGCGCAGGCGGCCGCGCAGATTGCCCTTGCATTCGGAATGAAGGTTTTATGCTACACCCGTTCCCCGAAAACGCATGACAACGTACTGTTCGTATCCTTTGAAGAGCTTCTTGCAAAAAGCGATATTATTTCCGTCCACTGCCCGCTCAACGACGATTCCAAGAATATGTTCGACGCCCAAGCGTTTAAAAAATGCAAAGACGGCGTATTCTTCGTAAACACCGCGCGCGGAGCCATTGTAGACGAAGAGGCGCTGCTTCACGCGCTTGAAAGCGGAAAGCTTTCCGGCGCGGGCATAGACGTACTGCGTAAAGAGCCGATGCGTTCCGATTGCCCGCTGCTGGGCGCGCCGAACATTATCATAACGCCGCATGTCGCCTGGGCGCCTATGGAAACAAGGCGCCGTCTGCTGAAAACAGTACTTTCCAACATCCGCGCTTTTCTGGACGGTATGCCCCAGAACGTCGTAACGGGATAGCCTCAACTATTCTAAAGGGATGCTGAATAGCTTTGTATAGGTCAGCCTGCCGCAAATCCGTTCAGACTTCATCAAATCAACCGATTTGACCTTTTGCGTAATCGTCCCGAAGGATTTTTCATAAGCTTCCTTGTCAAAATCCCGAAGCGGCACGACCTCCCTTCCGAGCGTCAAGTGCGGCCTGTACTCCCTTTGTTCAATCGCAAAGCCCCTTTTACGGAGGTTGTCGGCAAGATTTTTCTGTATCTCTTCCAGCGCGGCGCACCTGTCCACGCCCAGCCAGTATATATCCTTTCCACCCCTGCCGAATTTCCCGAGGCCTTTCATCCTAAGCTCGAACGGCAAGCCGCCCACCTGCGCCATCGCCTCCCGGGCGGCGGCAGCGTTTTCTGTTTCCCCAATAAAAACGAGCGTCAGATGCAGGTTTTCTGAACGCGTAAAGTTCCCCGCAGAGGAAAACTCTTTGAGCGTTTTCACCGCAGCGGTGAGCTTTTCTTTCGTTTTTTCATCAAAATTTATTGCAATAAACAGACGCAAGGGAATCCCTCCGGTTATATCCTGTATTTCTTAGGATTATGGCATACCGGCGCAAGCCCTGTCAATCCCCTTAGCTGAAGAGCACAAAGGAAGCTTCCTTTGTGCTCTTCTTTATTGGAGGTCAGTCGTGTTATCTTATTTTATCCCGCGTCATACGCCTGCCAGCTGCCGGTGTATTTTCCCCCGCCGCTGTTTGGCGCCAAAACGAAAACCATATTCTCATTTTCCGGTGAAAACGATATGTTTTCTGTCGCGTGTGTGCCCCAGAACGAAAAGTCCAAATCACTTCTCAGCATGAACTCCACCTGCTCCTTGGGCAGGTCATAAGAGAAGACTCCAGGCTTGCCGTCAACCGGTGCAAGCTTTACAAAGTTTTCCCCGCCAATCCACATGCAGATATACGGCTCCGTCCAATCCGCGGCGTTGGATACGTCGAAATACACGCGGTACACGTCTTTTTCCGGCAGCGGGGGCAGCTCCTGCCATTCTCCGGTATATTTTCCTTCGCTTCCGCCCGGCTTTAACACATAGACCATGTTCTCGTTTGCCGGTGTAAAAGCAATATTTTCCGTCGCGTGCGTGCCCCAGTCGGTGAACTCGATGTCGCTTCTGAGCAGGAACTCCACTTGCTCCTTGGGCAGGTCATAGGAATAAACGCCGGGCCTTCCGGCAACAGGTTCCATCTTGACAAAATTCTGCCCGCCAATCCACATGCAGATATATGCTTCCGTCCATTCCGCCGCGGATGTGTCGAAGTATACGCGGTAAAAATCCTTTTCCGGCTCGGTGAAGCCAACCAGCCACTGGTAGGCCTGCGGGAAGTACTTGGACCACGCGCTCTCGCTGTGCGTCTGTGATTTGTCGACGAGCGAATTGAGCTTTGCTTCCGGATAGCCGCATTCAATCATTTTATTTTTAGTAAAATCGATAAACGGGGTAATGCTGCCCTCACCGCCGGAGCCGCCCGCATACAGGAAGAACTTCGGCAGGTTCTCTGTGTCGGTAAAGTCCTGCGCGGCAATTACGTCTCCGAGCGTTTTTTCACCAAACAGCCAGAAGGAAGGTGAGAAAACCAATATATTTCCAAATACGTCCGGATATTCAAGGCCGATATAATACGAAATCAAACCGCCCATAGAGCTTCCGCCGACCGACGTACTCTCCTTATCTGTCCGGACATTGTAATGGCTGTCGATATAAGGCTTTAACGTTTCTGTAATAAACTTTGCGTAAAGGTTGCCGGAAGGATTGTCCGCGGTACTGGAATCCACATTCGGCCAATCCGGCGTGTATTCGTTGATTCTGTCGGAGGCGTTATCGATACCGACCACAATCGAGCCTTCATAGCCCTTGCCCATCATTTCGGCAATCGCTTCGTCCACCTTCCACTCTCCCGCAAAGGATGTAAAGGAATCAAACACATTCTGTCCGTCGTGCATATAAAGCACGGGATAAAGCTTATTCTTATTTTCCGGGTCATAGCCGTCGGGAATCCATACGCGAATCGTACGCTCCCTGCCGTCCGTATACTGCGGCATAGGCAGGGTAAAGGTTTCGAGCGTCCCGCCTGTTACGGAATTCTGCCCCGTTTGGTTTTTAAACATGGCGACCGTGTCGTTCACCGTATTGCCGCCTTCTTCCAGGGTAAAGGTGCGGTTGTCGATTTCGCCGCCCTCGGCTCCGCCTTCCACGCGCGCCCAAACACTGTCCTGTCCCTCGACCTGGACCGTGTACTTATACTGGACCTCCTTGCCGATGTATTGCTTGTCGGCATACTGCGTGAGCGTATAGTGGAGCTCGTCGATTGGCGTCATCACCCAGGCGGGGTCGGCAGGGTTCCAATCGTTGAAGTTCGTTCCGATGCTGACCTTCGCCCCCTCCGGAATTGGTTCGGGAATCGTCACGTTGAAGGTCATCGCAACCTGCTGCGCCTGCTGCTCGGCAGGGAACGTGTCGATGATACGCGCCAGATATTTTTGAATACACAAGGCGTCCTGCGTATTGAGGCCGCCCTCCCCGGTTACATCCGCCGCTGTTTTGTCGATTGCTTCATCGCCAATCACTTTGGCGAGATACTTCTGAATACAAAGCACATCGGACAGGTTGACGCTGCCGTTTCTGTCGGCGTCGCCGTACTTCACCTCCGCCGCGCCTGCGCTGAGCGCCGTAAACCCGGCGCTTGTAAGCAGCATGGCAAGCGTGAGCAGGATGCTGACGACTTTCATTCGTTTTTTATACATACCAAACACTCCTTTTCTGCTGTTTTCGGATACCCGGCCATCCATCCGGACCTTTGTGAAAAGCCGAAGCTTTTAAATTAGGCTTTTTCACTAAAATAATTGTACCACCTTTAAAAAATAATAGATATAAATATGCTGACATTCCCTATTAAATTCCTGATTTCCGTAAAGAAAAAGCATGCAAATTATTCCTTTGCATGCCATTTTCCTGCCGTTTATTTATTTTTTGTAAGCCTGCGGAACTCGCTCGGCGTTACACCGAAGGCTTCTTTGAATTTGCTTGTAAAATAGCTTGTCGAGGAAAAACCGACCTGGAACGCGGCCTCCTCCACGGTATGGCCGCCGAGCAGCAAACCCTTGGATTTATCGAGCCGCAGCTGTGTAATGTATTCCACGAGTGTTTTCCCCGTGTATTTCTTGAATACGCGCATAAAATAATACTCGTTATAATGCACATGGCCGGAAATCGCTTTTGCCGTAATATCGCTGCTGTAATTTTGCTCGATATATTCGAGCGCGTCCCGGACGGCTGCCGAAACCTTATCGGTGCTGAGGCTTACCATGCTATAATGGCCGCCGCTCAGGATTTCATAAAACAGCTGCAGCAGCAGAACCTTCGCGCGCAGCTGGTAAAAATCCTCCTGTTTATCACAGCATTCCGAAAGCTCAAAAAATGTCTTCTTTATCGCTTCGTACCGCACCTGCGCCGGGGTAATTTTATCGGTAATGCGCAGCTGCCTCAAAATCAGAGGCTGCGCTACAACGTTTTGGCAGAAATCGTCCTCACAGCCGTTTAATACACGCGGCGAAAATACAAAGGATTTAAAACGCAGCAGCTCGCCGCCGCTTGTAATATGATGCACCGTCTCCGGCTCAATAAAGATAAAATCGCCCGCGCGGCCTTCCACTGCTTCGCCGCCCATCCTAATAAAGATTGTTCCGCAGATGACGTATATGATTTCCATTTCTTTATGCCAATGCATATAGCAATCCTTATATACGCGGTTGTTGCAGTCGTAAAACTCCATCGGCAGCTCAAACGTTCCGTGCCGCTTGATTTCCCTTTTTTTATTGTCTACATCCATCCATATCACCATCCCGCGCCGTCAACCGGTGAGCCGCCTTATTAGCAGCCTCCGTTCCTTACAAAACGGAGGTATCGATTCCGCCGCGGCCCCTTAAGAACGACGCAACCTTATCCAATATAACCTGTACGCCGCCCATGCTGTCGCTTTCTATGTTGAGCGGCATAATCGGGTCGTGGACGCTCAGGCGCAGCAAAAACCATCCGTCGCCGTTATTTTTATCAAAAGAAACGCGCACGCCTTCCCTGCTGTCCTGCGCAACGCACCAGCCGTCCTGGTTTTTTGCGTATGCCTCCAGCTCTGAAAGCACCGCGTTTCCGCAAGCCTTAAAGTCCTGTTCTGTAATTTTAATGCGGATTTCTTTGCTTTCCGCCGGCTCCTTGAGCGGTGCAATCAAATCCTCGAGGCGCTTGCCTTCTTTTTTGAGCTGCGCCATCTTGATTATGATTTTGGTACACAGGTACGCGCCGTCGTCGAGAAAATAATTTTCCCGCATAGCCGCGTGGCCAGATGTTTCGATTGCAAGCGGGCAGTCGGTTCCCTGTGCGTTGAGGCGCAGGGCTTCGTTGATTACATTTTTATAACCTCTTTTAAACCGGCAATGCACGCCGCCGAGCGTATTTTCTATAAATTCCTTCAGGCCGCTTGAGGTGATGGAATCGGTCACGATTGTACCGCCCTCGTTTCCCTCCAGCGCAATCGCGGAAGCGATGGCGACCAGGCGGTTGCGGTTGATTTCCCTGCCGTCCGCCCCAACCGCTCCGCCGCGGTCGACGTCCGTATCGAAAATCACGCCAAGGTCGGCTTTTGCCTCCATGACCGCCTTGCAGACAGACTGCATTGCCGCCTCGTCCTCCGGGTTCGGGACATGGTTCGGGAACATCCCGTCCGGCTCCAGGAACTGGCTGCCGGAGGTATCCGCACCAAGCGGGCGCAATACGTCCTCCGCGTAAAAGCCGCCCGCGCCGTTGCCCGCGTCCACAACAATATGAAAGCCCGCAAGCGGCTGATTATAATCAGCGGCGTTCACCTCTTTGCAAATCATGTCGCGCAGGCGCTTTGCGTAAGCCTTCATGTAATCGGCGGCCTCTATTTTGCCGCCCTCTTTCTGCCGAGCTGTTTCTCCGTTCTGCGCATAATTCAAAATTTCTTCAATATCGCTGCCCTCCAGGCCGCCCTGCGGTACAAAAAATTTCAGGCCGTTGCGGTTGAAGGGATGGTGGCTCGCTGTAATCTGCACCGCGCCGTCACAGGAAAGGTCTATTGTCGTCATAAACATGGACGGCGTGGACGCAAGTCCGCAGTCGAGCACATGCACGCCCGCTTCTTTTAAAGTCTTGGACACAACGCCGATGATACGCGGGCCGGAAATGCGCGAATCCCTGCCGCAGGCGATTTTGAGCTCCTCCGGCCTTTTGCCCGCTTTATCGCAAAGCCAAATTAAAAAGCCGTTTGCCATTGCGGCGACCGCCTCGTCCGTCAGGTTTATTTCCTGACCCTGTACGCCCTCGCTTGCGACGCCGCGGATATCGGTCCCGCTTTTAAATTGTTTCCAAAATTCATTGAGCATTTTTAGCACATCCTTTTCTGCCAGTTTCAACACCGTCATTATACACGGGAACAGGTAAAATGTCGAACAAAATTTACCGCAGCCTTTTTTTCTTATTATGCGCTTTCCTTTCATATTCAATATGCCCGCGGGCAGAATAGAAAAAGAAGAAAAGGAGCGATGGGCGTGCCGCATTTGATTGAGCTTGAACATATCAGTAAAATATACGGGTCGGGCAGCAGCCGCATCAGGGCGCTCGACGACGTGAGCCTGCAAATCGACGAAGGGGAGCTGATTGCGATTGTTGGGCAGTCCGGTTCCGGTAAATCGACCTTGATGAATATTCTGGGCTGCCTCGATACCCCGGAGGAGGGCAGCTATTATTTAAAAGGGAAAGACGTTGCGCAGATGAGGGAACGCGAGCTTTCCGATGTGCGCAACCAGCAGATTGGGTTCGTGTTCCAGAGCTTTAACCTGATTCCAACGCTGACCGCACTGGAAAATGTGGAGCTGCCGCTTTCTTACCGCGGAATCCGTAAGAAGGAACGCCACAATCTGGCCTATGACGCGCTTTGCTGCGTCGGCTTGGAAAAGCGGGTCGGCCACAGGCCGTCGCAGCTATCAGGCGGGCAGCAGCAGCGCGTCGCTATCGCGAGAGCCATTGCCGCAAGCCCGCCAATTATTTTAGCTGACGAACCAACCGGTAATTTAGATACTAATTCGGGAAATGACATAATTGATATACTTTTTCGCTTGCATAAGAAGGGAAAAACTGTTATACTAATCACGCATGATACGAATCTCGCCGGTTTGGTGGAGAGAAATATATGTATTTGTGACGGAAAAACCGTTTAAAATTCCTTTTTCTAAATATGAGCTTCAAATTTCGGCATAATATATGAATGAGGGACAGCAAAAATCAGGCAAAAGTGCACATTCAACAAACGAGAGTATGAATCTTTATACAAAATAACTGAAACAACGACACGTTTGTTGCATATTCACAATAAAACATTTTAGTTTGGTGCACTTTAAACAGACGTTAGGTCATTTGTTACAAAAAAAGTTTTTGATTTTTGTTGACATTCCCAAATAACCTGCTATAATGAAGTCAGCAGGTAAAAAGTACCTGCCATGTATCCGAAATGAGAAGGTAAATCAGAGTAGGCACGCGAAAATTTCATATTTTATGAAGGAGGAATTTCTATGACACCGATTCTTGAACTGCATGACATCGATGTACCCGCATTCCTCGCCGTGCTTGACACCTGCGAGGGAAACGTCTTCCTCGTCACACGCGAGGGCGACCATTTGAACTTGAAAAGTAAGCTTTGCCAGCTGGTAGGTTTGACCCAGCTGATTGAAGGCGGAAAAATCGCCGAAGCTTATATCGTCTGCGAAAACAAAGACGATGAACGCAAACTGTTCCGTTTCAATTTGCTTGGGGATACCGGCGAAGCGAAAGTCTAAGGAACACTAAAATTGATTACACCTACACATTTGTTTTACCATTATTTCAAGAAATCCTAAAACAGGAATCGCCGTTCTTTACCGGAGCGGCGATTTCTGTTTGTTTTTTCTTTATACTTGAAAAACAGGCGGGTTTGTTGTATTCTATTATCTGCGCGGTGCGCGGTCTGTCGCAACATCCAGACCTTAAAAAAAACTACGGGGGAATTTTTTATGACAAAGAACAAGGGCACGATGTATCTCGTGCAGAGCGCCGTAATTGCGGCGCTTTATGTGGTGCTTACCTATGCCCAGGAGCTTCTGCTGCCTGGGACCACCTCGATGGCGGTGCAGTTCCGCGCGTCCGAGGTGCTCACGATGCTGGCGCTTTTTACGCCCGCGGCCATACCCGGGCTTACGGTTGGGTGCGTGCTTGCTAATATTGTAAGCATGGGCGCTTTACCGGTCGATATGGTTTTCGGGTCGCTTGCCACCCTGTTGGCGGCGCTTTGCATGTACCGGCTTCGCGGTGTGCGGATTAAAGGGCTTCCTGTGCTTTCAGCGCTGATGCCCGCGCTTTTTAACGGCGTAATCATCGGGCTTGAAATCGAGGTTTTCTTTATTGAGGGGCCGTTCCATTTCGGCAGCTTTCTAATCCAGGGCGGGCTTGTCGCCTTGGGCGAGCTTGGCGTTTGCCTTATTCTCGGACTGCCGCTCGTTCTGGTTTTGGAGCGGACGAAGCTCGTAAAAAAGCTGTTCCAGCCGAACCTTTGAGTTTTGTTTTATCGTTCCGGCCGATGTTGCGGTTTGCCGGAGGCTGCCGCCCTGCGGGGGATTATTTCCCCTGCGGGGCGGCTTTTGTTTTTTTGAAACGTTCCGTTTCATTGTTTTCTTTTTTTGAAACGAACCGTTTTCTTCTTTTTTGATTGAAACCAACTGCTTCTTGAATTTTTTGATAAAACTTTCTATGTAATTCAAAAGAGGAAAACCATTTCGGTGGTTTTCCTCTTTTGCAATCACCTTTCCGCCGACTTAA
>UQHH01000053.1 GCA_900540865.1 uncultured Oscillospiraceae bacterium | reverse complement strand
ACACCCCTTTTGTTTTTCAGTATATCATACTGTCTAACAAATGGGGTGCAGTTCAACATTGCCCGCGGCTTAATCTTTATTTTGTTCAGCTTAGCTTTGTAAAACGCGCAACCCGCTGCCCGTTTTGCTCTACCGTTTCGGTAAACATATCGTACGGGCGCACCCATAAGCCCTGCTCACCGTACATCGCTTTATAAACGACGAGCCTTTCACCTGTTTCGCTGTGCTGCGCGGTACCGATGACCTCATACTCGTTTCCCTTAAAATGGCGGTAGCGCCCGGGAGTAACCGGGACAGGCTTTTCTTCCTGACAACTTTCCCGCGCGATAGGCCCGCCCTGCGGAAGCTCGAGCTTGAATTCCCCGTTATGAAGGACCAGAATGCGTGCTCCGTTTTGCGGAACAGGAATATTCGCCCAGCCGTTATCCACATTGAATATATCTCCGGTCAGTGCGTCCGTCAGCATTTGATAAGCGCCGTCAACATGAAAGCCAATCCACTGCTCCGAATTTGCCACGTTGAGCGCAATATAAACGGTTTGCCCCTCGCAGCGGCGCATAAAGACGAGCTGCTCGTTTTTGATGACGGTGTTTTCAAAGTCCCCATACGCAAGCGCGGGCAGGGAACGCCGGGCACAGCCAAGCGTTTTAAGAAATGCGCACAGCTCCCCGTCCGCGTCCGGGATTGCGCCGAGGTCCAGGCAGGGGCGCAGCTCTTTATCGCTTTGGTTCGTCCGCGTGCCGTGGATTCCCCATTCGCTTCCGTAGTAAATGGAGGGGACGCCCGGCATTGTGTACAGCACGGTGTAAATATTTTTCAGGTGCGCGCGGTCGCGGCAGTTGTCGCCGATTCGGTTGACGTCGTGGTTGTCGACAAAATTATAGGTGCAAATATTTTTGTAAATGCCGCCCTGCGCAAACTGGCGCTGGAGGGAGTGGGCGATTTCAAAATAATTATGGTCGTTGTGGGAGGAATAAATCCCTTTAAAGCATTCGTAGTTGGTAACGGAATCGAGCATTTCCGGGTTTGCCCAGCGGCTGTAGTCGCCGTGGATGATTTCACCCATCAGCCAGAAATCAGGCTTCTTGTTTTTGCAGAAGCCGCGCAGGGTACGGAAAAAGTCCGGGTCGATGCAGTCGGCTACGTCGAGCCGCAGGCCGTCGATGCCGAATTCATCCATCCACATCCCGATTGCGCCGAGCAGGTGGCTCGTCACCTCCGGGTTGCGCAGGTTTAATTTGACCAAATCATAATGTCCGCTCCAGCCCTCGTACCAGAACGGGTCGCCCATCGGGCTCGAGCCGCCGAAATTGAGGTTCTGGAACCAGCCGCAGTAGGGGGAGGATTCACGCTTTTCCTGCACGTCGCGGAAGGCCCAGAATTCCCTGCCTACATGGTTGAACACACCGTCGAGAATGACGCGGATACCGTTTTCATGCAGCTCCCCGCAAAGCCTTTTAAAGGAAGAGTTGTCCCCAAGGCGCGTGTCGATTTTATAATAGTCCTTTGTGTCATAGCCGTGCCTGCTCGAATCGAACAGCGGGCCGATGTACAGCGCGTTTACGCCCAGCTCCTTTAAATGTGGAATCCATTCGGAGAGCTTGTCGAGCCGGTATTCCACCTTGCCGTCGTTATATTCCGGCGCGCCGCAGAAGCCGAGCGGATAAATATGATAAAAGACAGATTCGTTGACCCAGTTGCCCATAAATAATATCACCTTTGTTCATAAAATTACCGTTGTGCCATGTTTTACAAAACGGAATCATTATTATAGCATAAAGCCCCGCGGCATACAAGGCGGGCAGCTTCTCCTTTGACACAGGACACCCCCCATGCTATAATAGCTTCAATATATTATGGGAGGGAATCACGCAGATATGAACATTTGGCATGACATCGATTCCTCGCGGATTAATCCGAAGGATTTTATGGTCGTTATCGAAATTCCCAAAGGCAGCAAGACGAAATATGAGCTCGATAAGCACACGGGCCTGCTTGAGCTTGACCGGATACTTTACACATCTACGCACTATCCGGCGAACTACGGCTTTATCCCCCGTACATACGCGGACGACTTCGACCCGCTCGACGTGCTGGTGCTCTGCAGCCAGACCGTTTACCCGATGACGCTCATCCGCTGCTACCCGATTGGCGTAATCAGCATGGTAGACAACGGCAGGAACGACGAAAAAATTATTGCGATTCCCTTCAACGACCCAACCTATAACGACTATACGGACATCAGCCAGCTGCCGAAGCATATTTTTGACGAAATGCGCCACTTCTTCTCCGTTTACAAAACGCTTGAAAACAAGGAAACGGCGGTCAACGAGGTGATGGGCTCGCAGGAGGCGGTGCAAATTGTGTCGGCGGCCATTGAGAGCTATAAAGAGAAGTTCAACGTAAAATAAGAGAAACGGGAAGGAACTGCGTTATGATAGACAGACCAAAGGAAATCGATGAGAGAACAGACGGAAAAAAGGTCAGAAACCTGCGCATCGCGCTGTGCGTCTTTTTTGTAATCATTACGGCGTGTATCTCACTGCCGTTCGTTTTGGCGCAGAGCGGGACGCAATACAAGGGGCTTACGGTTATCACCTTTTTCAGCAAAGCGTTCATGAGCGGCAATATCGCTCAGGGGCTTCTGTACCTGATGTTCGGTATTATTCCCGCCGCGGGCTTCTTTATCGCGGTGTTCGACCGAAAGCGCATGCTGAAAGGGATTGCGGGCCTGATTTGTTCCGCTCTTGGCGCTGTTTGGGTGACCTTCTTCGTCGGTCCGGTCAATCTTATGCCGGGCTCCCTGTTTTCTTTGCTCTTGTATATCCTTACCTTTATCCTCTCTGTCATGCTCCTGCTTGCAAAGTCGGTGGAAAACCATGATAAGCTTGAGGCAAAGCAGAAGAAAAAGCAGGAGGAAGAGCATATCGTCATAAAAATGGACAAGAACGGCTCCGCCGCGGCGGAAAAGAAAACGGATAATAAATAATAACCGCAGCAACAAAACGCCCGGACGTTTATTCGTCCGGGCGTTCTTTATGTATTCTTTTGTTCCTGCTCGCGTTTGAGCCTTCTGGCGTCGAGATAATCCTGTAAAATAATCGTCGCCGCTACGCTGTCGATAATTTTTCTGCGGTTTTTCCTATGCTGCGTATCGGTTGCATTCAGGAAGCTGTAGGCCGATATTGTCGTACCGCGCTCGTCGCGCATATCGACCGGGATGCCCGACGCTTCTTTCAGCTTTTGAGCAAAATCCTTTGCGTACTGCGCGCTTTCGCCCTCGCTTCCGTCCATGTTGCGCGGCAATCCGACGACAATCAGCTTTGCGCGGTGTTCTTTTGCGGCGTCCGCGACCTTTTGGAGCAGCAGCTTCGGGCTGCGCTCCTCAACTACGCAAAGGGGGGAGGCGAGCATTTCAAGCTCGTCGCATATGGAAAGCCCTGTGCGCGCGTGCCCCAAATCGACTCCCATGATAATCACGCGTAACCGCTCCCTTCTAAATAATTATTGGAAGAGGTCCCTGTCGGGCTTGTCTTCCAGCTTGATATAAGCGCTCAGCTTGTTATTGTAATCGACCGCGGCAAGAAAAACATCGTCGGGCCGGTTTACGCCGAGCTCCTTGAGCTCCCTTAAAAGCCATTGCTTGTCGTTGCCCGTATAGCGCAGGTTGCCGTCCAAAATTTTACCGTCCGTGACTACCGGGATGGAAGGCTTTTCATTCTCTGTTTTTAATGACAAATCCTTTGGCGTCGCGGGACGGTTTTCCGCCTTGGGCATAAAGGAAATCTGGCCGTTCGGCTCAAAGTTTGCCATTTGCAGCTCGTTCAAATCAAAATAGCCGTTTAGCCGGCACTGCGCGAGGAACTCCGTTAAATCGATTTTTGCTTTTGCAAAGTTCTTTTTATATAGCTTACCGTTGTTGTACAGAATCAGGGAACGGCCTGTGAAGATTCTGCGCCAGAACGTCGAGCGGCCTGAAAGGAATGAGAAAAGCAGGACGATAGCCGAATAAATAATCATCGCGAGCAGCGGCTTCATGAAGTCGTCCTCGAGCGAGGTGGCCATTTCGGCCGCGATTGAGCCAATGGTGATGCCGTTGACATAATCGAACATATTAAGCTCCGAGAGCGCGCGGTTACCAATAATTTTGGTCAGGATAAACAGGACGATAATCGAGCCAATCGATGAAAGGGCAACATTTAAAAGTTCCATAGCAAACCTCTTTAATCTTGATAATAGAATCGAGGTTAGCTTTGCCTGTTATCAAAAAAACATACGCGTTTTCTGCTTTAAATTACCATGGCATAATCGTACCGCTCAGCTCGGCTACGGATTTCATTCCATGCCCGTCGAGAAAACGGTTTAGCCCTTCACAAATTTTAACGGGCGCGTAAGGGTCCTGGAACAAAATGGTGCCGATTTGCAGGGCGGAAGCGCCCGCAATGAGCATTTCGGCGGCGTCCTGCCAGGTGGAAATGCCGCCCAGCCCGATAACCGGGACATTGACCGCCTGGGATGCCTGCCAAACCATCCGCACCGCTATGGGGAAGACCGCCGGGCCGGAAAGCCCGCCCGTGTTGTTGTGAAGGATGGGGCGCCTTGTTTCAATATCGATACGCATTCCGGTCAGTGTATTGATTAAAGAAAGCGCGTCCGCGCCCTCGCTTTCCGCCGCCTTTGCGATTTCAGCAATATCCGCGACATTCGGCGAAAGCTTGACAATCAATGGCTTTTTGCAGTGGGAACGGACAGCCCTTGTAATCTCCGCGACCGAAGCGCAGGAGGTACCGAAGGCGACTCCGCCGCTTTTGACGTTCGGGCAGGAGATGTTGAGCTCTACCATGTCGGCAGCCGTATCGTTCAGCTTTTCGGCCATTGCGCAGTAATCCTCCTGCGTGCTGCCCGCTATATTTGCAATTACCACTGTGTCCTGCTCTTTGAGCCACGGCAGGTCATGCTCAATAAAATGGCCGACGCCGGGGTTTTGCAGCCCGACGGAATTTAAAATGCCGCTGGGCGTTTCCGCGATGCGCGGAGGGGGATTGCCAAGGCGCTCCTTTAGCGTAATGCCCTTGCAGGACACGCCGCCGAGCTTATCGAGCGTATAGAATTCGTTATATTCCCTTCCAAAACCAAAGGTGCCGGAGGCCGCAATCAAAGGATTTTTTAGCGTGACGCCCGCAATATTGACCGATAAATCCGCCATCAGAAAAACACCTCCCCAGCCGCAAATACCGGGCCGTCCTTGCATACGTGGGAGTAGCCCTCTATTCCGTCCATTTTTGTTTTGCACGCGCAGACGAGGCACGCGCCTACTCCGCAGCCCATGCGCTCTTCGAGCGATACCTGGCAGGGAATATCGTGTTTTTTTGCCATGTCCGCGACAGATTTGAGCATGATATGCGGCCCGCAGGCACATATGCCGTCTAGCTTGCCGATGACAGAGGAAAGCGCGTCCGTGACAAAGCCGTGGATTCCCGCGCTTCCGTCGTCCGTTGTAAGCAGCACTTCGCAGCCCGCGGCTTCAAAGTCGTCGGTCAATATGACCTGCTCCTTGCTGCGGAAGCCCAGGATAGCGACCGCCTTATCCGCCTGCTTTGCAGCGTAAAGCATGGGAGGCGTACCGATACCGCCGCCGATAAACGCAAGCTTCTTACCTTTTTCGATTGTAAAGCCTCGTCCGAGCGGCGCTAAAATATCGAGCGTTTCTCCCTGCTTCGTTTCAGATAATATTTGCGTTCCCTCGCCCTTTACCTGAAAGACGAGGCGCATAACGCCGTTTTGTACGTCGCAGATGGAAATCGGGCGCCTGAGCATTTTCCCTTTTACCAATACATGCGCAAACTGACCGGGAGCCGCAATATCAGACAGTACGTTGTTTTTTAAATGAAAATCAAATATACCGGGGGCAATTTCCTCTTTTTTAACCAGCTCAAAAAGCTGGGCGTCATATTTCATGCCGGTATTCCTCTCCTTTATACACTTTTCAGCATTTTTCTTATATTTTAACACATTATATCACAGCGGCACACTTCCCACAACGGACAAATTGAATAGCGGCTGATGATATTTTGCGTTTGTTTCGATTGTTTTTTACAGAAAACCGTGTTATGATAACGTCAAATCATACACCTGTTTTGTATAAAGAGAGTGGAAAACCAGTGGAACATCTGAAAAAGGTTTACAAGGTCATGACGAGCAGGGAAATGCTCTTATATATGCTGTTCGGCACGGGTACGGCGGCCATCGATTTTTTGGTGGCAAAGCTCTGCTACCAGACGCTACCGCTGCCGAAATCCGCTTTGCTTACGGCGCTTGCAAACGCGATTGCGTGGGTGCTCTCCGTCACCTTTGCTTTTGTGACGAATAAGCGTTTTGTTTTTAGGAGCAGGCGGGCGGGACGCAAAACGCTTCGGCTCGAAATGTTCGGCTTTTACGGCGCGCGCTTTCTATCTCTTATGCTGTCTATCGTGTTTCTGATTCTGCTTATCGATATGCTTGGCTGGAACGCGGATTTGGCAAAGCTGCTCGTAACGGCGTTTGTGATTATGTTTAATTATGTTTTCAGCAAGTGCGTCGTATTCCGCGACAGGGCAAAGAGCAAAATAGAGTAATATAAAAAATGGCCCCGTATCTGTTTAAAGATGCGGGGCCATTTTTTATAATAGAATTTAAGACGTATAATTGAGCCGTACCTCTACAATACGCAGCCGTTCCTTTTTGATGATGGAAACGCTGTTTTCGTCGATTTTCGTACTGCCGAGCAGGCTGTTGACGTCCTCCAAATACTGAAAAAACTGGTATGGCTCCTTATAAAACAGGCCGTCTACCGCCTCCTGGTAATCGATTGAATTGCTCACCTGGATATAAAACTCGTTTTTGTGTCCGGATACCGTTTCCAGCAGCGCCGTTTCTACAATATTGGTGGACTTTTCGTCGAAGCCGTAAAGATATACGGCGGCATGGCGGTAGAAGCTGTCATTTGTTTCGATGCAACGCGGAATGCCGATATTGAACATCTGCGCCGGCGCGCCTGCGGTTCCGCAGATTTCAGCATAGGAAAGCTCCGTGAAATCCTCTGCCTTTTCATGGTCGTACTTTAAAGTAAAATCGGTAATATTAAAGTAGTCGTAGAAAATATAGCTGTCGCTGTCGTTCCAGGTCGCGTCCAAATGGTACCAGCACCCATTGATTTTGACCAGGTTCCACTGGTGCCAGTCGCCGTTCGCCGTACCGTTTACCGGAATGCTTTCAATGCCCGCGAAGCTCAAAAGATATTGCATTGCCTTGGTATAGCCCTCGCATACCGCCTTGTTTTCCACAAGCGCGCCGTACAGGGTAAACGGCCTCCAGTCCTGCTCTATTTTTTTGATGTCTGAGGCATAGGCGCATTTTTTCAAAAGCGCGTCGTGCAGGAAAAGCTCCCTGTCGTATTCGTTGAGGCCGGCGGGAAGGGCGGAAACGATATTTTCTACCGCCTGCTCAATTTGCTGTGAGTATTGCTCAATATCCTGCGAGCTCAGCAGGGAGTACATCTGTACAACCTGGTCGCCGCCGCTTTGCGTATATCCGAACAGGTTTGCAAGCCAGAAGATTTCAGGATGGTCGTTTGTAAACGCTTCGATTACCAGGCGCAGCTTATCTTCCCCAAGGCTTGCGCCCGGCAAATAAATTGGTTCAACCAGATATTCGCCGGATTCAGAGGGTTCGTCCGTCACGATATAAACGTCGCTTTCGAGCCTTTTATAAAAATACCGCTCGTCCTCGCCTGTCAGCGCGTCGAAGCCGTGCGTAGTCTGAAGCCTGTCGTAGTTGCTTTTGATGCGCCCGGACATTCCGCCGACCGTATTATAGCTGTAGCTGTCGGCCGTATCGCTGCCGTTAAGCTCCACACTCGATACAGGCGGGCGGTCCGCCGGGGTTATTTTTTCTACCGAAGAGGTTACGGCGTCGGCCTTTTCGCGAACCTCCTTGCCGGACAAGCCGCAGGAGGTACAAAGAACCACAATGAGTATACAGGCAAGAACCGCGTGCATCTTGCGTTTTAGGTGTTTCACCAGGCTTTGTCCCTCCTTCGCTTGCTTATTCATACGTATGTTTTATTTTAAAATTATAGCACAGGCCCGCATGAATCACAACAGAGGAATCAGAGACAAAAAAGAAAAAATCCAAGGCTCAAAAAGTATGGGGATAACAGCGCAAAAGCGGGGAGAAAATACAGTAAAATACACCTGCGTACTACCTTTTTTATTGCATTTGTTCTTTTCGTCCTGTACCCTTGACGAAAGAGATTAAAAATTGTAAAATTAGGAATAATTATAAAGGGTGTTTATAGGTTTTTGGAGATATCCGAATAGATTCCGGCGATTATTCGTGCGGTACAAGAAGCAAGGAGAGATTTTTTTTGAAAACAGAGGCTTTTGAGCAGTATGAATCAGAGGTCCGCTCTTACTGCAGGCATTTTCCCACCGTTTTCACAACCGCCAAGGGCGCGGTGTTTTATGATGAGCAGGGCGAGGAGTATACAGACTTTTTCTGCGGAGCCGGCGCTGTGAACTATGGGCATAACAACGACTATATCAAAGAAAAAATGATTGATTACCTCAAATCGGACGGGCTGATGCACGCGCTCGATATGTACACCGTCCCAAAAAGGGAATTCATAGAATATTTTGAAGAAAACATCCTAAAGCCCAGGGGCTTCGACTATAAAATACAGTTTACCGGCCCGACCGGCACCAATGCCATCGAGGCCGCAATCAAGCTTGCGAGAAAATGCAAGAAGCGCAGCAATATTTTTGCCATGATGGGCGCGTTCCACGGTATGACGCTCGGCGCGCTGGCGCTTACGACGGACAAGTCCTCCCGCCGCGGCGCAGGCGTGAACCTGACGGACGTTACGCATATCCCGGCGCCTTATATGTTCCCGGAGCTTGACACGGTCGCTTATATGAAGCGCTTGATTGACGACGACCATTCCGGCGTGGAAAGGCCGGCGGCGCTCGTGATTGAAACCACGCAGGCTGAGGGCGGTATCCGCGTGATGGATAACGAGTGGCTCCAGGCTGTGCGCAAATTCTGCGACGATTACGATATTATTCTGATTGTAGACGATATACAGGTCGGCTGCTGCCGGACGGGCACGTTCTTTTCATTTGAACGCGCCGGTATCGTGCCCGATATGGTCACACTATCGAAATCCATCGGCGGCTACGGCATGCCCTTGGCGCTTACGCTCTTCAAGCCGGAGTTCGATATCTGGAAACCGGGTGAGCACAACGGCACGTTCCGCGGCAACCAGCTCTCCTTCATTGCGGCGAAGGCAGGGCTTGAATATATGCTTGCGAGCAACGTTGAGGAACAGACACGCCAGAAGGGCGAGCTCGTGCGCGGTTATATCGAAAAGGAAATCCTTCCGCTCGACAGCAGGCTGGAGCTAAGGGGCATCGGTCTTGTCTGGGGCGTCGATTTTGAAAAGGTTCCGGTAAAGGGGTTCAGCGACAAGGTCATAGACACCTGCTTTGACAAGCACCTCATTATTGAAGGCGCGGGCAGGAAGAATTCCGTCGTAAAGCTGATGCCTCCGCTCGTCATCGAGCAGGAGCGCCTTTTGCACGGCCTTTCTATACTCAAGGAAGCGATTGCGGAAAATCTTGCATTGATAAAATAAACAGGATGGGTGGGTACGCCGGCGACGGCGTACCGTTTTTTCGGATAAAACATCGTATAGAACAGGGGAACGGATATGAGCCTGAGGGAAATTACAAAAATGGCGGGCGGCGCAAGCCTAGACAAGATGAAGGGCGTCGTCGACCATGTACATGAAAAGACGGGAAAGAACAAGGCGTCTATTTTTCTCGATATTCTGAACTGCTCCGCGCGCTACGGCGCGGGCTATTACGACTACCAGATTTTTGAGTTCTACAATATGACGGCGAAGCAGCGCGCCACATATGTAACGCGCGTCAAAAACAAAAAGCTGATTCTTCGCCTCAATAATCAGGATTACAGCTATATATTCGATGAAAAAAACGTCTTCGACAGGCGGTTTGCAAAATATCTCGGCCGGCAGGTGCTCGACCTCAAGAATTTGAGCTTTCATGAGTTTGAGGCCTTTGTGCGCGGCAAGGAATATTTTTTCGCAAAGCCATATATCGGGGAAAGCGGCAAAGGGATTGAGAAAATCAAGGTTTCCTCCTTCCGTGATTTGGACGAGCTTTACGCTTACGTTACAAGCAGAGAAAAGCATTTCGGCGTAATCGAGGAGGTCATCAAGCAGCATGAGGCGGCGGCACGGATATACCCCGATTCGCTCAATTGCCTGCGCATTGGTACGATAGTAGAGCAGGGCGTCCCGCACATCCTGTACGCTGTATTCAAGATGGGTAACAACGGCAAGTTTGTCGATAACCTTGAAAACGGGGGCCTTGCGTGCCATTTCGACCTCGACAAGGGCGTAATTATCGGGCAGGGGCATACCTCAAAGCTTATCAACTACGACAAGCACCCTTATACCGGTGTCAAATTTGTAGGCTACCGTCTGCCATTTATGAAGGAAGTCAAGGAAATGGTTTTACAGGCGGCGCTCGAGGTGCCGCAGATGCGGTATGTTGGCTGGGACGTATGCCTGACAGAAAACGGCCCCGCAATCGTCGAGGGCAACGATTATCCCGGCTACGATTTTCCGCAGCTTCCTGACCCGGATAAACCAAAAACCGGCCTCCTTCCGAAAATCCAGGAAATACTGCCGGATTTTAAATAAGAACATACCCGCAGAAGGGAGGCCGCGCGATGATACTTTCCGGTAAAGAAATTTTAAAGCATATCGGCAGGGAAATCGTTATTGAGCCGTTTGATGAAAAAAAGATTAACCCAAACAGCTACAACCTGTCGCTTGCAAGCGAGCTGCTCGTTTATGAAAACGACGTGCTCGATATGAAAACGCCGAACGCGGTAAAAAAGCTTACCATTCCAGAGGAAGGGCTGCTGCTTGAACCGCGCAGGCTGTACCTTGGCAGGACGAACGAGTTTACGAAAACAGACAAATACATCCCCATGCTGGAGGGCCGTTCCTCCACGGGAAGGCTTGGGCTTTTTATCCATGTGACGGCCGGGTTTGGAGACGTTGGGTTCGCGGGATACTGGACGCTTGAGATTTTCTGCGTGCAGCCGGTACGGATTTACCCGAACGTTGAGGTCTGCCAGATTTATTATCATGACATCGGCGGGGAATACGATTTGTACAGCAGCGGAAAGTACCAGAACAACACCGGCATACAGCCGAGCCTGATGTATAAGGATTTTGAGCAGAAATAAAAGCGAAGGCCGCGGGAATATCTCCCGCGGCCTTTTATCAACCTTTATTGCCTGCCCCAAAGCGTATGATTTAAAAACTTTAATTGTCCGTCCTTGTACCCGCCCTTTATATAGCCGGGCAGGTGGCGGTATAAAACTGAAACGCATAACAGAAAAACTGCGAGCGTAACCGCCGTGCTTTTATCGAACAGCAGGCTCATTGCAAGCATTACCGTATAGCTTACAGCCACGCGCAGGCTGTGCGGGTTGAGCCGGAACACGGTTGACAAAACAACAAACGGTATGACCAGCCACCAGACCGTAAAGAAACGCGGCATAAGGCCCGCCAGGCTTCCAAACGAAACATTGATTGCCTTGCCGCCTTTGAGCCGCAGAAACGGGCTGAACGCGTGCCCCGCCGTAGGCGCGGCGATTACGAGCGCAAACAGCAGGCTTTCCGGGCTGAGTATATGGGAAGCGATAAAGACGGGAACGTACCCCTTGAAAAAGTCGAGCGCTAAGCAAAGGACGCCCATCGGCACGCCTACATATTTAAACACGTTCGCGCAACCGGGGTTGCCGTCGTCGCTGATTTGAAGAATATCTTTTTTGAAGAAAAGCTTGGGCAGGAAATAGGAATACACGATGCTTCCGGATAAATACCCAATTACGGTGAAAAACAGATAAGGTAAAATGTGTTCCATACCGGCCCTCCCCTTCCGGAATATCCCGTATAGCCGCACCGGGATATTCGTCCTATCTTAAATTACCGGATTTTCCAGCAGCGCGCAGATTTTTTCCGCCGCGTCCGGTTTGATATGCTCCCGCTGGCGCATGAGCATTTGTTCCAGTCTGTTTTTATCGTGCAAAAGCGCATAGGCGCTGCGCGCCGTGTCCTGTGGATTCCCAGGGCAATACAGCGACAGGCCGCGTTCGGCAAAAAACTGCGCGTTTTTAGTCTCGCAGCCGGGAATCGGCGCGGTGTGGATAATCGGAATGTTTTTTACGGCTGCCTCTGTCGAGGTAAGCCCGCCCGGCTTTGTAAACAGCAAGTCGCAGGCGTCCATATAAAGCCCGACCTTATCGGTAAAGGGGAGCGGCTTTACATTGGGGCAGACGGAAAATTCCTCCCGCAGCGCCCGCAAAAGCTTTTTGTTCCCACCGCACAGGGCGACAACCGCCGTTTCCTTTCCAAACGCGTGCAAAAGCGCATGGACGAGCGCTTCCGGCTTTCCAAAGCCCATGCTTCCAGACATTAAAAGAAGCGTCGTTCTATTTTCTTCGAGCCCGAGCTCTTTTCTCGCCTGGGCCTTCGGTGTATGCTGCCTGTATTTTCCCGATACAGGGATTCCGTACGGCAAAATTGTCTGCTTTTTTACGCCCTTTTGTATAAATTCCGGTACGAGGTCGCCGTGCGGCACGATGAAATAGTCAGGCTCCGTTTCCCCCCAGAAGGGGATACAGGTATAATCTGTTGCGACAGCCGCAAACCGAAAGAATTTGCCGTACCGTTTGCGGATGCCCGTCAGTGTTTCAGCGGGGAAAAGATGCGGCGTGACGACCGTGTCGATTTTATGGCGGATAAGATACTCATACAGGCTTTTCGCGTTAAGCTTGTTCGCCGCGTAAATCGGCGACTTGCCGTTTAAACGGCTGACGGCATCGCCCGCCTTATAAAGCAGGCGGAACGTGTTCGGCGATTTTGTGGTAATGCCGACATAAAGGCTGTTCACATAACGGGACGCCCGCTCGCTGCCGATTGAAAGGGTGTCCTTGAATTCACAGGGGACTTCCCTTCGCTTAAACTGCTCATATACCGCGCGCCCGGCGCTGTTGTGACCTTCGCCCGTGTTGCAGGACAAAACCAGTATATTCAAAGTAAGTATCATCCTTTTCCCGTTTCTGCCCTTATCTTAACATAATTCGTCAAAAATGTACAGACGGCATAATTATGCTGAAAAGAAAAACAGTTGACAAACCATTGGGAAAAGAATAGTATAAATAAAAATCCTATTTATTTAGTCGGAATTAGATTGATTGCCTCTGCGTCCGGCTGGAAAGGACGTGGTTTTTATGAAAATTTCAACGAAGGGCAGATACGCGCTGCGTCTGATGCTCGACCTCGCTTTAAACGATACGGGGGAATATATCTCGCTCAAAAGCATTGCGGCCCGGCAGGAGATATCTGAGAAATATTTGGAACAGATTATCCCGGTTTTAAGCAAGGCGGGCTTTGTCAGGAGCGTGCGCGGCGCAAACGGCGGCTACCGGCTGTCAAGGCCCGCGAAGGAATATACCGTAGGACAGATTCTGCGGCTGACGGAGGGAAGCCTGGCGCCCGTCCCGTGCCTTGAGGATGAGGAAAATAAATGTACGCGAAGCGCGCAGTGCACGACGCTTTACGTATGGAAAAAGCTCAATAACGCGATAAACGGCGTTGTAGACGGCATTTCGATTTCCGACCTTGTGGAGCTGGAGCGCACTCGCGGAGAGAACGATTATGTCATTTAAGAATTTATATCCATTTTTTTGAAAAAAGGGTTGACAAACGCAGCTTTTGTGGTATGATAAATGCAACCTAATTCCTAGTTAACATATAGGAATAATAAGAAAGGCGTTGATCCCATGACTTTTCTTTTAGAAAAACACCTGCAAACCAAACGATGTATGCCGAAACAGGAACGAATGTGCTGTTGACACTTGCAGCATACGTTCAGCGCACACAGGCAAACATTTTAATTGGAATGAGGGAATTATATTATGAGCAAAATAAATGAGAGAACGCTTCACTTTGAAACAAAACAGCTTCATATCGGGCAGGAGACGGCGGACCCCGTGACGGACGCGCGCGCCGTTCCGATTTACCAGACGACGTCTTATGTATTCCACGACTGCTCCCACGCGCAGGCGCGGTTTGGGCTGGTGGACGCGGGCAATATTTACGGCAGGCTTACAAACCCTACACAGGATGTATTTGAGCGGAGAATCGCCGCTTTGGAGGGGGGCGCGGCGGCGCTCGCCGTCGCGTCGGGCGCGGCAGCCATTGCCTACACGCTGCAAAACCTCGCGCACGCGGGGGACCATATCGTATCGGCGCAGACGATTTACGGCGGTACGTACAACCTGCTTGCGCACACACTCCCGGATTACGGCATTGAAACCACATTTGTTGACCCGGAGGAGGAAGGCGCGTTTGAGCGCGCGCTGCGGGACAACACAAAGGCGATTTTTATCGAGTCGCTCGGAAACCCGAACTCCACGCTTATCGACATAGAAAAGGTGGCGCGGCTTGCGCACAGCCATAAAATCCCGCTTGTAGTCGACAGCACGTTTGCAACGCCGTACCTCCTGCGGCCGATTGAGTACGGAGCCGATATTGTCGTACATTCCGCTACGAAGTTTATCGGCGGGCACGGAACGTCGCTCGGCGGCGTTATCGTCGACAGCGGTAATTTCGACTGGGAAGCAAGCGGCAAATTTGAGCACCTGGTTAAGCCCAACGACAGCTACCACGGCGTTAGCTTTACGAAGGCCGCGGGAAAAGCCGCGTTTGTAACGCTCGTCCGCGCAGTCCTTTTGCGCGACACGGGCGCCGCGATTTCCCCGTTCAACGCGTTTTTGCTACTGCAAGGGTTGGAAACGCTTTCCCTGCGTGTGGAGCGCCATGTGGAAAACACAAAGAAGGTGCTTGCGTTCTTAAACGGCCACCCTCTTGTGGAAAAGGTAAACCATCCGTCGCTCGACCCAAAGCAAAGACCGCTTTACGACAGATATTTTCCGAACGGCGGCGGTTCGATTTTTACTTTTGAAATTAAGGGCGATGAAGGCAAAACAAAGAAATTCATCGACAGCCTGCAGGTGTTTTCCCTGCTTGCGAATGTCGCCGACATGAAGTCGCTTGTCATCCATCCGGCGACGACGACGCATTCCCAATTGAATGAAAAGGAACTGCTGGAGCAGGGCATCAAGCCGAATACGGTGCGCGTGTCAATCGGCACGGAGCACATCGACGATATACTTTACGACCTGGAAGAGGCGTTCCGGGCAATTTCTTAAAAGGAGCTATTTTATTATGGGACAGATTTATAAAAGCGTTACAGAGCTTATTGGGCGTACGCCGCTTTTAGAGCTAGCGAATTTTGAAAAGGCACAGAACATTCCCGCCAGGATTTTGTCAAAGCTCGAGTATTTTAATCCGGCCGGAAGCGTCAAGGACCGCGTTGCGAAGGCAATGATTGAGGACGCCGAGCAGAAGGGAATTCTAAAGGAAGGCTCCACCATCATCGAGCCGACCAGCGGCAACACGGGAATCGGGCTTGCAAGCGTCGCGACGGCGCGCGGCTACCGCATTATTCTCACAATGCCGGAGACGATGAGCGTCGAGCGCAGGAACCTGCTGGGAGCATACGGCGCGCAGCTCGTACTGACTGACGGCGCCATGGGCATGAAGGGCGCGATTGCAAAGGCGGAGGAGCTGAAAAAAGAAATTGACGGCGCGGTAATCCTCGGGCAGTTTGACAATCCCGCGAACCCCGCGATGCATTATAAAACGACCGGCCCGGAAATCTGGGAGGATACCGTCGGCAAGGTGGATATTTTTGTCTCCGGCGTCGGGACGGGCGGCACGTTAAGCGGCGCGGGCAGGTTCCTCAAGGAAAAGAACCCGACTGTTCAAATTGTCGCTGTAGAGCCGGAGGGCTCGCCTGTTTTGTCTAAGGGGACGGCGGGACCGCATAAAATCCAGGGAATCGGCGCGGGCTTCGTCCCGAAAACGCTCGATACCGGCGTTTATGATGAAATCCTGACCGTATCGAACGAGGACGCGTTCCACACAGGCAACCTGATTGCCAAAAGCGAAGGCGTGCTCGTGGGCATATCCTCCGGAGCGGCCGTATACGCCGCGTCGGTGCTCGCGCGCCGTCCGGAAAACAAGGGGAAAAATATTGTCGTCATCCTGCCTGACACGGGAGAGCGCTACCTTTCCACACCGCTTTTTGAAAGCTGAAAACGCTGAGAATTACGCCCCGCGTCATGTGCCCAAAACACATGACGCGGGGCTTTTTTGATAAAAGCAAATCAAAATGTTCTCGTTTCTGTTTGGAACAAATGCCAAAAATTTGAAAACCGCTTTACAAATGGCTGTGGGCGTGATATAAATAGCCTAAATAAATGGAAAACGATTACAAACGGTAATCGTGCGGAGGAGTATTATCATGACAGAAAAAGAGAAGATGATAAGCGGGGCGCTTTACAATCCCATCGATGAAGAGCTGGAAAACGACCGTAACCGCGCAAAGGATTTGACCTTTGATTTCAACAGCCTGAGGCCGTCCCAAGGGAAGGAAAAGGCGGAGCTGATTAAGCGGCTGTTCGGGAAAACTGGCGAGCACGTCTGGGTGGAACAGCCGTTTCATTGTGATTACGGGTATAACATCAGCGTGGGCGAGCATTTTTACGCCAATCACAACTGCGTCATTCTCGACTGTGCGAAGGTGACAATCGGTCATCATGTGTTTTTAGCGCCGAACGTCGGCATATACACGGCGACCCACCCGCTCGACGCCGAGACGCGCAACCAGTTTATTGAAAACGCAAAGCCGGTTACAATCGGCAATAACGTCTGGATTGGCGGCGGCGTGACCATCGTGCCGGGCGTTACCATCGGAGACAATACGGTAATCGGCGCGGGCAGCGTCGTCGTCAAGGATATTCCGTCAAACGTGCTTGCTGTGGGCAATCCTTGTAAGCCGGTCAGGACGATTACGCCAAAGGAAAAGGAAGAGCTGGAAAAATAAAACGGCGCTTTGATGAGGATTGACACAAAAAAGCGCTGGTGTTACAATAAATACATACAGGGAGCGCGGTGGTTTGTAAGAGCTTACAGACAAAGCGTTCCTTTTTTTGTTATAGGAGGATGGGTCTGTGGAGCGTGAAAAAATTGTCCATACAATCGAACCGGTATACGATGCATCATCGCGGATTTTGATTCTCGGCACGATGCCTTCGCCCAAATCGCGCGAAATCGGCTTTTATTACGGGCATCCGCAGAACCGGTTCTGGCGCGTGATGTCAGCGCTCTTTTCCTGTGAGATTCCAAAAACAAACGGGCAGCGTACCGCATTACTAAAGGAAAACCGTATTGCGCTGTGGGATGTGCTCGCTTCCTGCGATATTGCGGGCGCGGACGACGGGAGCATCAAGAACCCCGTACCGAACGATTTCAGCAGAATCCTGCGCGTTTCAGACATTCAGGCAATCTTCACGACCGGAACGAAGGCGTATGCGCTTTATAACCGGCTGTGCAGGGACAAAACAGGGATAGAGGCCGTCCCGCTTCCCTCCACAAGCCCGGCGAACTGCCGCTATTACACATTCGACCAGCTTGTGGAGCGGTATCAGGTTATTATGGATTATTTACGGGGTTGACGACAAAATGAATTTAACAATAAATGAGTGTACGGCCTGCCCGAGAAGCTGCAAGGCGTACCGCGGAGCGCATGAGGGAGAGGGCTTTTGCCGCGCGGGTATGCTGCCGAAAATCGCGCGCATTGCGCCGCACTACTGGGAAGAGCCTTGCATCAGCGGAAAAAACGGCAGCGGTACCGTCTTTTTCAGCGGCTGTACGCTGCGCTGTGTATATTGCCAGAACTATGAAATTTCTGCGCGGGGCTTTGGCAAGGAGACGCCGCCGAGGGAGCTGGCTGAAAGCTATCAACGGCTCGAGGAGCAGGGTGTGCATAACATCAATTTGGTGAGCGCGTCGCATTATATCGACGCGGTGCTCGAAAGTTTTTCAATTTATAAGCCGCGCGTGCCTGTCGTATATAACTGTTCGGGATATGAGAGCGTGGAAAGCCTTAGAAGGCTCAAGGGATATGTCGATATATACCTGCCGGATTTTAAATATGCGGACGACGAGAAAGCGGTGCGTTATTCCTCAGCACCCGGTTACCGCGAAACAGCGCTTTCTGCGGTAAAGGAAATGGTACGCCAGACGGGTAAGACGTGTTTCGATGATAGCGGTATGCTGCAAGGCGGCGTGCTTGTGCGGCACCTCGTATTGCCGATGAACACCAAAAACAGCATTGCCGTTTTGGAACTGCTCGCAAAAGAGTTCGGGGATGAAATACTCGTCAGCCTGATGGCGCAGTATGTGCCCTGCGGGCAGGCGAAAAGGTTCCCGGAAATCAACCGGAAGATAACCGCACGGGAATTCCAGAAGGTTTCAAACAGGCTGTTTGAGCTTGGGCTTGACGGCTTTGTGCAGGAGCGCAAGGCGGCGGACAAGGGCTATATTCCTGATTTTGACCTAACAGGCGTTTAAGAAAAGGAGGAACCGTGAATGGTTCCTCCTTTTCAATCCGCTTTTTCCTGTAAAAACGTCCCGTTTCCTATTTTTTATTTTTCTGCAATGCTTTCGTTTCTTGGGTTTCTTGATAAAACTTACTATTTTTCATGAATCAAAGGGGAGGGAACAGTTGCGGCTGTTCTCTTTTTTATTGAAGCATTCTGCTTCTTGAATTTCTTCATTGAATTTTATATGTTTTATCAAAAGAGGGAAACCATTTC
>UQHH01000052.1 GCA_900540865.1 uncultured Oscillospiraceae bacterium | reverse complement strand
GTGAAAAAGACGGGAAAGGGGGAGAATTTGCTCGCAGCCTTAACACCATTATTTTAACTAAAGAGGAGAAGGAATTATGAAACAGAAAAAGATGTTGGCATTTTCACTGGTACTGGCCTTATTGGCAAGCTTATTCGTCGTAGCGCCCGCAGGCGCTGTAACACAGCAGGTCAGCCTGCTTTATGCGAAGCCCTACTCTGAGGGAATGGCTGTAGGGGCGGAAGGTTATGTCGAGGTTCAGAATCTGAGCCCGAACAAGGTTGTTACAATCCATTATTCCGCTGACGGCGTTACATGGAAAGACGCACAGGCAGAATACTTCAAAGCCACACAGGGCAACTACGAGGCTTGGAAATTCAAGACCGACTCTTTCTTCGTTGGCATGAGAGGCAGCGCGACAGTTCAGTTTGCTATTAAATACGAAGTGAACGGTGAAACATACTGGGACAATAACAATGGCGCAAATTATAAAGTAAAAGCCGGATACGGTGTAAGCTCACAGTATGATTTTGGCAGCACAAACGTTGCATTATGGTATCCGACATGGGGAGCCGACGATCAAGTGAAAATTTACGCACAGCTTAAGAGCCTGGCATACGATAAGGATGTCCGCGTTCGTTATTCAACAGACAACTGGGCAACCTATGAGGAAGTACAGGGAACTTATAGCTCCAGTTTCCCCGACAGCGATATAGAGAGCTGGATAATATCCGTACCGGCAACGCAGACATTTCAGTATGCTATTTCTTATAAGGTGAACGGAATAACCTATTGGGATAACAATTTTGGCGATAACTATACATTTCATCCTGCGGCCTGAAACCTGAAAGACTGCGGTTAAATAAACCGCATAGCAATAAAATTTAATTGAAACCGCTATAAGGCCCCCGTGTAAGCAGACGCTTATGCGGGGGCTTTTAAAGTTTTTTATAACGGGCTTGGATTACGATATGCTATATTGCGCGTTTTCTGCATAGAATGGTATATAACGGATAAGGGAAGTCGGCGCGTAATCTTTGTTTTGTAGTAAAAAAACAAATTTTCAGGTAAATTTATTGACAAATCAAGAACGGGTAACTATAATAATAGTAATAAAAAATTATAAACTATAGTTGGGCAAAGCTGATGAAAATCAGCGACGCAAAGCAAAGAGGCTAACGTAATGGCAGCAATGCCAATGCCATTACCATGCTCGTCTGGCTGCAATGATCGGAATTCGATTATTGCAGTTTTTTTATTTGTAATCAACTTTTTTGGAGGGGATGATTTTTATGAAGAAGAGCTTATGGGGGTATGACCCGCAGGAGGTCGACGAAACAGTTGAATATCTGGAGACATCCAACGCGAGGCTGGAAAAGCAGGTAAGACAGTTGAATTCAGAGCTTGAGGAGCTGAGGCTGAAGAGTGAAAGCCCGGCCCGCGAACAAAACGGAGAAGCGCAGGATACAGAGAAAACCGGGCAGCTTGAGGCTCGCTGTATTCAGCTTGAAGCAGAAAATGAAAGGCTGAAAGCCGATATGGCGGCGCTTTCTATGCAGATGGGAGCAGAGGCGTCCGGCCGTGATGAGCTGGAGCAGGCAAGTGAAATTTGCCGTGCCGCTTATCAGGACATGGCGCAGGCAAGACAAAAGGCAAAAGATAAATTAGAAGAGTTTACATGTGGATTTTTAGATAAATGGAACGATTACCAGCAAAAAATTTCTGCTTTGACCGAAGAAGTGCAAAGAACGCAGGAAGAAAGCCGCGAGGCGTTTTTAATTGCCGCTGACGGGATTTTGGAGAAATACGCTGCGATAGGACAGGAAAGTGAAACCCTCCAGGGCTGCATAGGCGGGCTCGAAGAAGCGCACAACGGCATCCGCAGCCAGATAGACGAGCTGCTTGCTTCAATGGATACAGGAGAGCAGGAAGCCCCAGACGCGCTTGAAGACTCCTGCGAACGGCAGCCGCAGGAGGAAGAACCGAAGCATGCCGTCCTCCGCGCGCTGCAGGAAAGGAGCAAGGAGCAGCCTGCTCCGTCCGGCCCTATGGAGGTTACGGCGCCAGCCGATGGAAAAAAGGTTTCCGCCCTGCCCGGCCGTGAAACATCCCAGCAAAACGATGAAATCGGTATTGCCATCGGTGTGAATACGCGCAACATAGTGAACAATTAAAATTAGGCATACATTGATAGACAGGAGGTGGCGGCAGGATGCAGAAGAACGTTTCCCGTTTTTCTCTTTCCCATTTTTCCTGGCATATGTGCGGCATATGTTTTTGTGTTTTATTGCTCATTACCTTTGCGGTGTCCTGTTTCGCTTCCCTTTTCTTCCCGCGCGGCGAAACGGCGGGAGAAATTACAAGCTGGCAGTATGTAAGCGCAGCACGCCTGCGCGCTGTGGAAACAACAGCTGAAGGCTGGCGGAATGCAGACGCTGAACATCCGGTCCAGCCTGAGTGGGGAAACAGCTATATCCGTTTGAAGGGCAGTCTGCCCGCGCAGCAGGGCGGCGTTTTGAAGATTCAAACCGCTGACAGCGCCCTGCGCGTAAAAATACAGGGAGAAACGGTATACGACACGCTGGAAAAGCAAATGTTTGCCGGCAGCCCGCTCAGTACGGTTCCTCTTCGCACGTCTAACCAGGAAAAAGAGCTGGAAATCATTTTGTACAGCCCGCTCACCTTTTCGTTTTCCGCATATCTGCAGGAAAACGCGGCGCAAGCACCGGTGTCTGCCGGCCTTATTTTTGGTATATTCATCATTTTGGCGGGTGCGGCCTTCTGCCTGTTCTGCCTTTTTCCGCTTCGCAGCCGTATTCCACAGGGGACGGCGGCCTATCTTCTGCCTGCCGTTATGATACTCTGCGGCCTTTTGCTCGTTTTGGAGGCTGCGTCTGCCGGCCTGCCTTTTGCGGTGCCCTCTTTTTTATTTAATTTAAAAATGACGCTGCGGGCGCTTGTTTTATGGCTGGTACCGTTTTCCGCACTTCTTGGCAGAGCCGAATGGAACGCGAACCTCGAAGCGCTGGCTGCTTTCAATATTCTATACGCCGTTTGCCTGCTTTTCTGGCCTTACGACGTATTTTTGGTATATCTGATTAAGGCTGGCCTTATTTTGCAGTTGGCAAATATGCTTGCTTTTTTCTATTATCTTTTTTACCGCCGCTTGGAAATAGGCTCCCTGTCCTGCGCGTCGTTGTTTCTCTTCTTTATTGCGAATATCCTTTACTGGCAGGGAATGATATCCCAGTCGTCCCTGGACTATTCTTTGCAGGTCACGACGGCGGTGCTGCTCTATGCGGTTTGCGGCCAGCTTTTACTTCTGCGGGCGGGAGGCGTACTGAAAAAAAGAACGCGAACGGCTTCTGTGGAAGAAGCTGCCCCGGCGATGAAAAGACACCGGCAGCAAAGAACGGAGCCTGCCTTGAAGCAAAGGCGAGCGCCTGTAAATAAGCCGGTTCCCGTGCTGGAAGAGCTGCCGAAACCGGCTGCGGCAGAAACGGACAAAACGCTTATTTATAACAGGATAAAGGGACGCGTCAAAATCAGCGACAGCATATGGCGGATGATCCGGGACAAGTGCGACGGGCCATACCATCATTTATTCCATGTGGCGGAATATACCCGTGTGCTGTGTTTTCAGATGGGCTTTGGCAGAGAAAAGACCGCCATGATTTCCGACGCGGCGCTGCTGCACGATATTGGAAAGCTTTGTATCCCGCATGAAATTTTGCTGAAAACAGATAAGCTGACGGACGAGGAATTTCAGGAAATCCGTATGCACCACCAATACGGCTACCGGCTGCTTTGCGGAAACGACGACGACTTTTCCAGGCTTGCCGCACAGATTGCCCGTGAGCATCATGAGCATATGGACGGCAGCGGCTATATCGGGCTTACCGGCGGAGAAATTTCCCTGCCGGCACGTGTCGTTTCGGTGGCCGACGTCTTTGACGCGCTAACCTCACCGCGCGGGTATAAAAAAACCTGGACCTTTGACCAGGCGTTTGCATATGTAGTCGAGCATAAGGGGCAGTATTTCGACCCCGACGTCGTAAGGGCGTTTGAACAGGCGCGCGCGCAGCTTGAACGGATTTACCGGATTTACCAGGAGAAGCCGCAAACCTTGGCGGAGGGCCGGATTGGATAACGGAAACGAGGGGGAAAACGGATTTTGGATATTTTAATGACTGGAAGGCTTGCCTGCGCGACGGCTCCGCTGAGCGGGCCGCTGCTGCGAAACCATAAGGTTGTTTACGCTTCCAACGATCTTGTTGAGAGTCAGCTTGGAAAGGGCGTAACGCCGTTTCATATATCGCCGCACGAAAGGGATTTTGAACGTATTTTCCATTCCTATCATTTTAAGGTGGCCGTTTTCTTTTGTCAGCCGCTTTATGCAAAGGAGGAATATTACCGGGAGTATGAAGACCTGGAGGCTTTTTTGCAGCTGTGCGCAAAGCATGACGTCAACCAGGTTCTATATATACAGCCGAAGCTTTATGGCCAGGATTATACAAAGGAAGTACTTCCGGACCATGACCTTGCGATGCTGTTCGCCTCATGCGAGCAGCTATGCAATTATTACCGGCAGCGCCGCGCGATGTCGGTAATCGTCTGCCGTACGCCGGTACTTTATGGTTATGGTGAAACAGCCTCGCTTATAGGCGAGGCGATTTTACAGGCCCGGAGCAAGGCGTCCATACATTTTAAAGGAGCCGACAACCAGCGATGTGCTTTCTTGTCTCAAAAGGATATGGGAGAGCTGCTGCTTCGCATGATTGAAAGCTGGACCACGCAGTATGAAACCATCGACATTCCTGCTTTATCGGTCATGACCTTCGCTGAGCTTGGCGGATATTTCAAGCAGCATTATCCCACACTGCGGCTTTCCTATCAGCAGCAGGGCGGGATTACGGCCGACATAATTCCAGATTCCGGCATCCCCAAAAAGGAATATGACTGGATAGCGCTCTACAGCCTCCCGGAGGAGCTGCCGGAGCTGATAGCCGCGCAGGAAGGCACCCCGGAGAAGGAAGCTATATCCCTGCTTCATAAGGCTAGGAATTTTATTAAAAAGCATTCCTTTATAGTAAAGCTTGCGGAGCTTGTCTTAGGCTTTATACTGATGGAGCTTCTCAACAGGGTAACTTCAACGACAATCCAGTTCCAGTACATAGACTTCCGCCTTTTGTATATCGTTCTAATGGGAACCCTGCACGGTATGCGCACAGGGCTTGCCGCGGCCGGCCTTGCGAGCCTTTCCATGCTGGCGTCCGCTGTCGTAACGCAGAATAACTGGGCTGCCACGGCTTACGACATAGACACTTGGCTGCCCTTTATCTTTTTCTTCCTCATCGGCTCAGTTACCGGCTATGTGAAAGACCGCCTGCGCAACGACAACCGCTTTCTTTCGGAAGAGAAGGCAATTCTGGAGGATAAGTATGTCCTGCTCAACGAATTTTATATGAGCGCGCTGCAGAATAAGGATAAGTATAAAACGCAGATTATGTCGTACCGGGACAGCTTCGGCAGGCTTTTCGATATTACCAAAAGCCTCGACAGCACCCTGGTGGACGAGGTTTTCCGCGAAGCGCTCAACGCGCTTGAAGGCGTTCTTGAGAATAAAGCGGTCTGTATTTACAGCTGCGATGAAAAAATGCTGTTCGGGCGGCTGATTGTCTGCTCCAAGGAAATCCGCGATGTGACGGAAAAATCACTGAATCTTTCTAAGCTCGAAAGGATGACGGCTGAGTTTAAGGACGGGGAGGTTTGGGCCAACCGCGAACGGCTGCTGGGCTATCCGGAATATGCGGTGCCCATATACCGCGACGGAAAGCCGATTGCCCTGATTGTCCTGCAAAAGGTAAGCTATGATCAGCTGGCGGTCTATTATGAAAACCTTGTGAAAATAATCTGCGGCCTGATAAAAATTTCTTTGGTCAGGGCGCTTGAATATACCGAGCAAATCGAGGACGAGATGTACCCGCCAGACAGCCGAATCGTCAGCAACGGTTACTTTTCTCAAATTATCCAGGTCAAGGAGGAGATGGCGGAAATCGGCGTTTCGGAATATGTCCTGATACGCTTCAATACCACGCCGCAGAATATTCTGAGCGTTGGTAACCGGCTCAACCGGCTGATTCGGCAGACGGATATTTTGGGGCTTGGAAGAGATGGGGAGCTTTATCTCTGCCTTTCCCAGACAAACCAGAGCAATATCCATATTGTTCTTGACCGGATTAAAAAATCAGGGCTCAGTTTCCATGAAATGAACGCGGGAGGCGCAATATGACGCTGGAATTGCTTTTGTGTATTTATGTGTTGATACATGCTGTGCTTTGCGTCCTGGTTTATATTGGGATACGCAGCCGTTTCTTTAAATTTACGGAACAGCTTTTCCCGATAATCGTCCTAGTGCCGGTTGCCGGCATGGCGGTGGGGCTGGTTGCCGATTACCATTCCCGCTTCCATAAGGCCGGAATCAAGCCCATAGAGCTGGAGGAGCTGCACCTGGAAACGGAAGACCTGCGCCTCAAGCAGATTGAGGACGACGAAGGCGGGGAGCTGGTTATACCGCTTGAGGAGGCCATGACCATCAACGACGCGGAAACCCGCCGGAAGCTGATGCTCGATATTCTGCACCAAAATCCGCAGGAATATATCGAGCTGCTCCAGAAGGCGCGTTTGGACGAGGATATTGAGGTAACACACTACGCGTCGACCGCTATCATGGAAATGCAGCGCGACTATGAGCTTTCCCTGCAGAAAGCGGAAAAAGAATATGAAGACGACGGGGGCAATTCCGAAAAGCTCGAACGGTACCTTTACAGCCTGCGCCGGTATATCGAAAGCGGCCTGGTCGACCATAATGTCCTGTTCATTTACCGCAGCAGGTATTCGGAGCTTCTGCGGGAGAAAATGCAGCGTGAGCCGGAGGACATGGACACCCGGCTTCAGGCGGTGGACAATTACCTGAATCTTGAAAATTACAGCGAGGCAAAGGCGCTGGCGGATATTCTCGTCCGTAAATGGCCCAACAGGGAGGATACCTGGTTTGCGCAGCTCAAGGTCTGCCAGGAGATGCACGACGGGCCGGGCATTAAAAAAATAGTGGCTGAAATCAGAAGGCGCAACGTGTATTTGACGCCGCAGGGGCGCGTTGCTTTATCCTTCTGGGATACGGACGGACAAAAGGAGGCGTACGCGGATGTACAAAATGTGTAAGAGGTTTGGCATTACGCTGCTCTGCATGGTTTTGCTTACCGTTATGACCTTTCTTCTGCTGGCGGATAACCTCGGCGTGAATTACGAGGTTTCCGCCTCCAGCCTGACGGAGCTCCCACCAAGCGCGGTAGCAGAGAAAAAACGCATAAACGAAACGAAAAAGACCTGTCTGTTCCTGCGGGACAGCACGCAGGAGAACAACGATATTTTTACCGAGCATATAAGGGAAGTGCTGAAGCAGCTGCGTGTCGGCTATGACATGATAGATGTTTCAAAGCAGAAAATTCCCGGCTTTTCCACATACCGTACGGTTGTCATCGGCTTTCAGCACCTGGATGTGCTGGGCGAATCAATTGTGCCCATGTGCGACTGGGTGGAAAAGGACGGCGGACGGGTCATGCTCTTTTGCACGCCCGACGCTTCACCTGTTTATAAATATATCAGCAGCTATCTCGGTATCGAGGAAGGCGGCATTTCTTACACCGCCATCACCGGGATGGATTTGGAAGACGGGTTTATGCTGGGCTCCAAGGATTTTAATTTCCATTGGGGCGAGCCGATGCTCACGGCGCTGGACGTGCGGCTTAACAGCTCCGCCCGCGTTTTCGCAAGGTCTGACGACAGGCGGCGCGTTCCGCTTGTTTGGTCGTCAGACTGCGGAAAAGGACGTTGGGTCGTCATGAACCACGGCTTTGCAGAAAAGGCGACCAGGGGTCTTACCTGTGCCGCCTACAGCCTTTTGGAGGACATAAGCGTATGGCCGGTCATCAATGCCTCCGCCTTTTTTCTGGACGATTTCCCGTCCCCGGTCCCAATGGGCGACGGCACGTATATCCGTAAATTTTATAACCGTGACATCTCCAGCTTCTATTCCAACGTATGGTGGCCGGATATGCTTAAGTTCTGCGACGATTTCGGCGTGAAATACACCGGCCTGATTATTGAGGATTATACCGAGGAAATCGACGGGATTTTCCCGCGCCAGCAGGACCAGGAGCGGTTCAATCATTTTGGCGCGCTCCTGCTCGACCACGGCGGGGAAATAGGCCTGCACGGCTATAACCATCTGCCGCTTTGCTTTACCGGGTTCGATTTTAAAAATAAAGTGGATTATAAAACCTGGAAAACAGAGGACGACGCGTCGAGGGCGCTCCATGAGGTGCTCGATTACGCGAAGGAGCTGTTTCCGGATAATAATGTTTCGGTTTATGTCCCGCCCTCGAATATCCTCTCTCAGGAGGGCAGGGAAATGCTGAAAAACAAATTTCCCCAGATAAAAACTCTTTGCGGCCTGTACCTGGAGGGGGAAATCGAGTACAGCCAGGAGTTTGAAATCAGCGGCGACGGATTGGTGGAATTCCCGCGCGTGATTTCCGGCGCGCAGCTCGACCAGTATATGTACTGGGCGGCCATCAATACACTGAACCTGTATTATGTGAATTCCCATTTTATTCACCCGGACGACGTGCTCGACGAGGACCGCGGGGCGGCCGACGGTTGGGACACTCTTCATGGTAACCTGGAGCGGTATATGCAGTGGCTTTATACCTCCGCGCCGAACCTGCGCAATCTGACAGGCAGCGACGCTTCCTGTGCCACGCAGCGTTACGACGTGCTGTCGGTTGAGCGTACCGAAACGGAAAAGGGCCTGCACCTGCGGCTGGGCGGCTTCTGGGATGAGGCCTATCTCATGGTGAGAATAAACGGCGGAGAGCCTTCCCGCGTGGAAGGCGGAACGATAGAGCACATCAGCGGAGACTTTTATTTGCTTTGTGCGACCGCCGACCAGGTGGATATTGAATTGGGAGGGAAATAGCTTGCGCATTTGTATGATATTGGAGGGCTGTTACCCCTATGTCCGCGGTGGCGTTTCTTCCTGGACGCACGCGCTCATTACCTCCAACCCGCAGCACGAATATGTTTTATGGCTAATCGGCGCGAAGGCGGAGGATAAAGGCAATTTTAAATATGAAATGCCCCAAAACGTCTCGGAAATACACGAGGTTTTCCTGGACGACGCCCTGCGCCTGCGGGCTTCTCAAAAAGAGCGTTACCATTTTACAAAATATCAAATCGAGGAGCTCAGGAAGCTCGTGCTTTGTGAAGACCCTGACTGGGAGGTGCTTTTTCGCCTTTACAATGAAAAAAAGGTGGGCGCCGTCTCCTTTTTGATGAGCGAGACCTTTTTAAATATCCTGATGGAGGTTTGTGAGAGCAAGTACCCGCACGTTTCCTTTGCGGATTTCTTCCACAGCATCCGCTCCATGTTCCTTCCGATTTTATACCTGCTGGGGCAAAAGGTTCCCGAGGCTGACGTATATCACGCTGCCGCTACGGGTTACGGCGGCGTTCTGGGAGCGCTTGGCGCATGGAAATACGGGCGGCCCTACATATTGACAGAGCACGGGATTTACACCCGCGAACGCGAGGAAGAAATCCTGCGCGCTAAGTGGATTTCCCCGCATTTCCGGCAGCAGTGGATTAACATGTTCTATATGCTCTCCCACTGCGCCTACAGCCGCGCGGATAATGTGACGTCGCTGTTCCAGCGTTATTCCGACATCCAGGCGGAGCTGGGCTGTGATACGCACAAGCAGAAGGTCATCGGAAACGGCATCCGCATCGAGCGGTTCGACCATATCCCGCCCAAGGAGCCGGACGGATATATCGATATTACGGCTGTCGTCCGAATTCACCCGATTAAGGACATCAAAACCATGATTCACGCCTTTTTCGCGCTCAGGCAGCGCTTGCCGAACGTGCGGCTGCATATTTTGGGCGATACGGACGACGAGGAATACGAGAAGGAATGCCGGGACTTAATCGAACAGCTCCATATTCCCGATATCGACATGCCAGGCAATGTGGATGTCGCGGAATATTTTAAAAGGACGGATTTTACGATACTCAGCAGTATTTCCGAGGGCCAGCCCCTGGCTGTATTGGAATCGTTGGCGGCGGGACGGCCGTGTGTAACCACCGACGTCGGCTGCTGCCGCAATTTGCTCGAAGGAGGGGAAGGGGACAGCTTCGGGCCTTCGGGGCTCGTGGTTCCGCCGATGCATTCCCAGGCGCTTGCAAACGCGATGGAGCTTTTATCCACAAGGGAAGACATGCGTGAGGAAATGGCGCGGGCCGGGAAAAGGCGCGTCAAGGCCTTTTATGTCCATGAGGACATGGTAATGCATTACAACCAGAACTACGAGGAGGTGGTCGGAAGATGGCGGGCATTGGATTTGAACTGAAAAAGCTGTTTTCCCGAAAGGGACTGATTGCCACCGTCCGCGCGTACTCTTATGCAACGATGGTATGCGCGGGGCCGATGCTTCTGGGCTTTGTGCTGCTGCTTTGCGCCATGTTTATGGCAGATTTCGCGGGCGCCGGGCGCCACAGCCGGGAGCTGCTCGTTACCATGCTCACCCACGCGCTGCTTGCGTCCCTTGTGGTAACCTCCCTGTTTTCCATGCTTACCACACGTTTCTGCGCGGATATGATTTATGAAAAGAAATACGACTCCATCATGTCCTCCTTTTATGGGAGCCTTTGGATGATGCTGCTGCTCGGGGGATTGGGTTACGGCGTATTTCTTTGTTTTTCAGGCGTGGCGCTTTTGTATAAGGTGCTTTCCTTTGTTTTTTTCATGGTGCTGATTGTCGTCTGGACGGAAATCAACTATCTGACCATGCTCAAAAACTACCGAAGCATTATTGTGGCGTTCGCGGTTTCGGTCGCTTCCGCCCTGCTGCTCGGCGCGCTGTTTATCTGGGTGCTCCACATTGAGGCGGTCACCGCTCTTATGCTGTCTATCACGATTGGATATTCTATCATGCTCATCTGGTATTTTATCCTCATCTACAGATACTTTCCAGAAAGCTTTGGTACCTCGATGCGTTTTCTGCAATGGTTCGATACCACGCCCCAGCTTGGGTTTACGGGCTTTTTTATAACGCTCGGCCTGTTTGGCCATCTTGTCATTATGTGGTGGTTCAGCAGCCTGAAGGTACAGGTGGAAGGGCTGTTTTACGGCGCGCCTACGTATGACGTGCCGGCTATTTTCGCGTTCTTTTCTATTTTGATTACCACCGTAAACTTTACTACCTCGGTTGAAACGCGGTTTTATCCCCGGTATAAGGAATATTTCAGCCTGTTTAACGACGGCGGCTCCATTGAAAACATACAGGAGGCGGAGGGGACCATGATTCATGTCCTCAGCGAGGAAATCGGGTACCTTGCGCTCAAGCAGATTTTTTCGACGCTGCTGTTTATTATTTTGGGGACGATTATCCTGCCGCTGCTGCCGCTGGGCTTCAACAATGAGATGCTGCGCGTGTTCCGCACCTTGTGCGTTGGATATGCCTTTTACGCCATCGGAAACAGTATTATGCTGATTTCCCAGTATTTTTCCGACTTAAAAGGCGCGCTTCTGGATTCAGCCGTTTTCGCGGGGGCTGCAAACCTTGCAACGCTTCTGCTCGCGCTGTTTGCAAACGCCTTTTATGGGTTTGGGTTCGTACTGGGCAGCGCGCTGTTCTGTCTTACCGCCTGGCTGCGCCTGTGCGCCTACCTGCGAAAGCTCAAGTTCAACGTGCTGAGCCGCCAGCCGATGTTTGAAAGCGAGCGAAGGGGCGTCTTTACAAGGCTTGCCGGCCATTTTGACCACCGCGCGCAGCGTGTGCAGAAACGCCGGCTGACCTATGACCGGAAGGACGCGGAAACAGCGCGGGAAAATAAGGAGGAATTACATTGAAGAAACTTTTGCCTGTAGCCGCCTTGCTTCTGGTTTTGTGCATTCTATTTACAACAGGCTGTTCCCAGGAGGCCAAAGAGGAGGAAAACGGCGGGGAGAAGCAGCAGACGACAATAGACGATCTGCATATTAAAGATTCTGAAGCGGTTTACCAAAACGATGACGACGATTCTGTCGTGACGATGTACCTGACCGTCAGCCAGGGCAACGAAGCTGACAACACTAACCATACCTGGGAGGAGGTCAACGCCCATTCTGTTTTCTATTACGAAGAGCTGGGCATCGAGCGTTACCGCGTCGAGGGGATTTTACAGGTCGGTGATGAAAACGGCCCGGTTTCGGGTATGTTCGGCTTTGGGGAGTTCGCGCCGAACTGCTCGGTACAGATTCGCGGTAAAACGAGCACACGTTCCCCACAGAAATCATATAAAATCTCAATACGCAAAAACGAGGGCTACTGGCGGGAGCAGAGGACAATTGCGCTCAACAAGCATGTATATGACTCCGTACGCTTTCGCAATAAGATGAGCTATGACCTGCTCAAAACCGTTCCCGGCGCGTTCAGCGCGCGCACGCAGTTCGTCCATCTGTACGTTAAGGACCTGACTGAGGGAAACACGAAGGCTAAATTTGAGGATTATGGGCTTTTTACCCAGGTGGAACAGATTAATAAAACATATCTGCGCAACCACGGCCTGGATGAAAACGGCCATCTTTATAAAGCGAATATGTTCGAGTTCTTCCGGTATGAGGACGCAATCAAGGAAACCTCCGACCCGGATTACGACCAATCGAAATTTGAAGAAGTCGTAGAAATAAAGGGAAGCGACGACCATTCCAAGCTGATTGCTATGCTCGACGACCTGAACAATTATTCCATCCCAATTGAAACCACATTTGAAAAATATTTTGACGAGGAAAATTACTTTACCTGGCTGGCTTTTCAAATTCTGACGGGAAACAGAGATACCACCAGCCAGAACTTTTACCTTTACAGCCCTTTGAGCGGCAATAAATGGTATTTTATCCCATGGGATAACGATGACGCATGGACCTACGAGGAAGACGTTACCTACAGGGGAGAACCCAGCGGATACCATTACACGCGGGGCGTATCCAATTACTGGGGCGCCGTTTTGCACCAGCGCGTTTTAAAATCCGCCGCCTACCGCCAGAAGCTCGATGATAAAATCAGCGAATTGCGCAATATTGTTACGAAAGAAAGAATTACAGAGCTGGTAAACACCTACAGCGCGGTCACACGCCCATTTTTAGCAAGGCTTCCTGACCAGCTGCACGCGTCGCGCAAGCTTGCGGATTACGATAAAATCCTGAAAATGATTCCAAACGAAATGGATGACCAGTATCAGGCGTATAAAACGAGCCTGGAAAGCCCGATGCCGTTTTATGTGGCGGACCCTGAACCGTCGCAGGGAAAAATGATGTTCAGTTGGGACACCGCCTACGATTTTAACGATGAAAGAATTACCTACCGGTTTGAGCTTGCGTCCGACTACCATTTTAAAAATATAGTCAGCAAACAGGACGGCCTGCAGGTTCCGCAGGCGTTTACAAAGCAGCTCGCGGCCGGGCAGTACTTTTTTAAGATAACCGCTGTAAATGAAAGCGGAAAGACCCAGACAGCCATGGAAACCTATCAGGGGGAGGACGACAAGAAATATTACGGTGTGGCGAGCTTCTACGTCAAGCCCGACGGGACGATACAGAGAAACTGAGACGGGGGGAAGGAAAATGAGGTTCCGCCATGAGCTGAAATACCTGATAAACTATGGCGACGCGCAGCTGCTGCGCGAGCGGCTCGACGTAATCATGAAAAAGGACGCCCACGCCGCCGGCGGGCAGTATCATATCCGCAGCCTGTATTTCGACGATTATTGGGATACCGCATACCGGCAGAAAACCGCCGGTACCTCGGGCCGGAAAAAATACCGCATCCGCATCTATAATTTAAGTGACGACGTGATTAAGCTCGAATGCAAAATCAAGGAAGCTTCTTACATATGCAAGCTGAGCGCGCCGCTAAACAGACAGGAGCTCGACGACATCTGGAACGGGCGCTATGATTTCTTGCTCCGGCGATGCGAGCCGCTGTGCCGGCAGTTTTATTATGAATGCCTGAGCCGCGTAATGCGCCCGCGCGTCTATGTGGACTATGAGCGGGAGCCGTATACCCTTGCGGCAGGCGACGTGCGCGTTACGCTGGATAAGGATGTGCGCGGCGCTTACCCGGGGCTTTCGATGTTTGACCCGGACCACGTATTCCGCCATGTCCTTGAACCGGGAAAGCTGGTGCTCGAAGTTAAGTTTACCGAATTCCTGCCTAAGGTTGTACAGCAGGCGCTTCCTGTCCGAGCGGCCGAGATGAGCGCTGTATCGAAATATACCTTGTGCTGTGAAAAAATTAATTATCTGACCGCGACTGAGTCGGAATTATGAGGAGGAAACCCTATGAGTATAGAAGACGTCATAAAAAAATCTTTTCTTGAGTCCTTTGGCAATGCGTTCAGCCTCAACGGCATCCTGACAATGCTGCTGGCGCTGGTGGTTGCGCTGATTTTCGGCCTGTTAATTTGCCTGATTTATCATAAATTCTACCGCGGCGTGGTATATAGCCGGTCGTTTGCGGTCACTCTGGTAGGAATGACCGTAATGACCGCCATGGTGACGCTTGCCATCAGTACAAATATTGTAATTTCCCTGGGCATGGTCGGCGCTCTTAGCATTGTGCGCTACCGTACCGCCATTAAGGAACCGCTCGACCTGCTCTATTTGTTCTGGGCGATTACCACGGGAATCGCGGCGGGCGCGCAGATGTATGCGCTTGCGATTATCGCCTCGGTTATTATGGTGGTTATCCTGGTTTTCTTCAACCGCCGCCCGGGCAGGGGAAGGCTTTATATCGTGGTCGTCCACTATCAGGATGAAATCGCCGCCGACCAGATACGCCGCGCAATGGGAACGGCAAAATACCGTGTCAAGTCAAAAACCATGCGGGGCGATACGGGTGAAATGGCGCTTGAGGTGTTTATACCAAATCAAAATATGGTCTTCGTGGAGAAGCTGCGCGGTATCGAGGGCGTGGACGACGTCACGATGATTCAGTACGATGGGGAGTACCATGATTAAAAAGAGAAATTTATACGCTTTGCTGCTTGTGCCGCTCTTTTTGCTGGCTTTTGCCGGATGCGCGGCAGGAGATGTAGCGGTTACTTCTCAGCCGGAAAAACAGCAGGCGAAGGTACAGCAATACGAACAAAGGAACGAACCCCTTTACAACCCGCTGATGGGCTTTGCGGCGGAAGCGGATTATAAGGAAGCGGTCGGGGAAAACACCCTGGTGTATCTGGAGGTGCTCTGGACTGAAATTGAACCGAGTCAGGGCGTTTATGATTTTTCCGCTTTGGAAGAGCAAAATCATCTCGCACAGTGGCGCAAAGAGGGTAAACACGCGGTGCTTCGCTTTATCTGCGATAAGCCGTCTGACATCCCGCATATGGATATTCCGCGGTGGCTCTATGACCAAACGGGAGACGGCACCCATTACGCCTATGACGATACGCACAAGGGCTATTCCCCCGATTACGCGAATCCTGTGTTTATTGAAGCGCATGCAAAGGCGATAGAGGCTTTAGGCGCGCATTTCGGGCAGGATACCTTTGTAAGCTTTGTGGAGCTTGGCAGCCTTGGGCACTGGGGCGAATGGCATGTGAACTACGAAGCCGGTATTGTCCCAATGCCCAAGGAGGCAGTGCGCGAGCAGTATGTCATGCCCTATTTTTCTGCCTTTCCAAATGTAAAATTCCTGATGCGCCGGCCCTTTCACACAGCGGTAAAAAACGGTTTCGGCCTTTATGACGATACCGCGGGCAACCCTGAGGCCACCGCTTTATGGCTCGACTGGATTCAAAACGGCGGCGGCTACGCGCAGGCAGGGGAAGAGGATGCGCTCGCCCCAATGCCGGACGCGTGGAAGACGGCTCCTATCGGCGGGGAATTCAACAGCGACCTTTCTATGCGGGAAATGCTTACCCGCGGGCTTGATACGACGCTTTCCCTGCTTAAACAATCCCATACCACTTTTTTGGGACCTAAGTTCCCGAACGGACGGGGAGAAGAAAACGGCGAGGGCTGTGAGGACGGAATCGAGGCTGTACGTAAAACGCTCGGCTACCGCCTGTGGGTAAGTAAGGCTGAATATCTTTCCCATAAAGACAGCGGGCAGGGTGCTGTTTCGCTTACATGGAACAACAGCGGCACGGCCCCTATGTACTGGGATTGGGGCGTGTATCTGTACTTCTATGACGCCGGGCAGAAGCTGCTGGGAAAAATCCCTGTAAATATCAACCTGACAGAGCTTTTGCCGGGAGAGGAAATACAGAGCGTAACTACGCTGGAGGCAGGCCAATACAAGGGCGCCGCTTACATTTGCGTTGGGATTGAAGACCCTATGACCGGTAAACCCGCCGTCAATTTAGCCATGAAGACAAGCGAAATCAATAAAACCATGGTTTTATTTGAATTACCGGCGGAGTAAAGGAGAATCGCTTTATGAAACGATGGCTGTGCCTACTGCTTGCCTGCCTTATCCTGTTGCTTGCCGGGTGTTCAGCAGTACCGGGCAAGCCGGTGGACTCGTCTGCCGGTTCACAGTCTGCGGCAACCCAGGAACATGAGAAAACCGGGCTGCCGGAGCTGACGGTAACGGTGCTCGACCTGGGAAAGGCGGATTCTATTTTAATTCAAATGGAAAACCACGCCGGCCTAATCGATACCGGAAAGGACGGAGACGGGGCGGACATTCTCGCGGTTTTAAAGGATAAAGGAATTCAGAAGCTCGATTTTTTGCTGTTGACGCACCTGGACAAAGACCACATCGGCGGCGCGGATAAAATACTTGCAGCCATGCCGGTCGGCCGCCTGCTGCAGTCGAACAATGATGAAGACAGCGGCGATTATAAAGAATACCTTCAGGCCTGCGATGAGAAAAAAATTACGCCGGAAAAACTGAAAGAAACGCAAACAGTTATACTTTCCGGTGCTGAATTTCGATTTCTGCCTGCAAAAAGGGATTATTATGAGGACGACAACGATTACTCCGTCCTGACAGAGCTTACCTATGGGGAAAAGCGTTTTCTTTTCGCGGGAGACGCTGAGGATGAACGGCTGGAAGAATATCTTGCACAGGACGTACTCCCGTTCGATTTTCTCAAGGTGCCGCACCATGGCAGGAAAAGCGAATTATCCGCCGCGTTTTTGCAGGCGGTAAGCCCAAAGAGCGCGGTTATTACCTGCTCTAAGAAAAAACAGCCGGACGACGAAATAATTATCCTGCTTACCCAGCTGGGCGCGCGGGTTTTCCTCACATCGGATGGATATGTGACGGCCCGGTGCGACGGGAAAGATTTGAAAGTATCACAGTAAACTGGTTCGGTGTATAACGGGAGAAAAATATACATTTGGTGTTAAAATGATTGAATTTGCCGCGGCGAATTCAATCAAACAGAATAGACAGGAGTAAATATTATTTAGAAAAGCTTGACTTTTTGAATGCTGAGCTGTATACTATACAAGTATTCTAAATGTACTGATTAATTGCCGCAGGTTGTAAATCGACTCCATTTTGATTTACCGCCCGCGGTTTTTTGTTTGCACGATTTGAATAACACTTATAACAGGAGGTGCCTGCTATGAATAGAGGTACTGTCAAATGGTTTAACGAGAGCAAAGGATTCGGATTTATCACCAACGACGACGGAGGCGAAGATGTATTCGTGCATTTTTCCGCGATTGTCGGCGAAGGCTTTAAAAACCTGACGGAAGGCCAGCATGTTACGTTCAATACGGAGCAAGACCCCAAAAACAGCAGTAAGCTTCGCGCTGTCGACGTTAACGTTGCCTGAGCATAATTAATCCGCAAAGAGGCCGCCCTTGGCAACAGGGGCGGTTTTTTGCGTTAAATTTATCGACTTTATAAACCTATTCAGCGCTTAAATTTTCACATGGTTTTTCAAAAAAATTTCTTTTTGTATTTTCTACTGTTTTTATTTTGAAAGTTATGATATAATTTTAAGTGAAAAAGATTCACGTAATATGCTGTGTGAAAATAGCTATTACTTAGGAGTGAGGCTATTGTTTTATAATAGCAAGAAGCTAATTGACGAAAAAGTATTACAGCAATTCTTTTTTGAAAAGCTTATGCTGGCAAACGCCACTGACTTAAAAAAGTTAATTCCAGAAAAATATCATAAATTTTATTCATCTTTATCGCATGTTAAAGGATTGCAGCCTGAGGTAACACTATATAACAAAGGCGAAAAAAAACATATAACAGACTTTGTTTTATACCCAATGGACATAAACTTCCCTTCTTTAAATATTGAAATAAAATGGACAAAAGATAATTTTGAATCTTGGAGATATCCATACTATAATGGAACTTTAGGAAATGGATTTGTAGTTTGTCTCAACGTAAATAATGAATTTAAAACTGAGGATTTAATTGAAGGAACTAATATTCCTGTTATATTTTTAAATATTGACGAATTTAAAAAATGGTTTGTTGTCAATGCGAATGATATTATTTCGCAGGCTTTATCAAACAAATTATCAATACCTCCGAAGCGCGTTACAGGTCAAAAATTTTGGGTCGTTGCAATAGGTAGAAAGGCATATGACCATTATGTTAATTTTGGAAGAAAAGAACTCGTTTGGGCCTTTCGAAATAATAATAGTCCTAGAAATATTATGAATATACTTGAGGGGGACTACATCATTTTTGTTGGTTTTAATTATTGCAGACCGGGACGTAAAATAATTCCCTTCTATTATAACGAAAATAAACATATTTCTACAATTAGAGGTGCAATTATTCAATCAAAAGATGTAGACTGGGCAATAGGATTAACAGATATTTATAAAGTGAAAAAAGGTTATCATTTAAATTTTGGACAGAAAAAACTTTATAGTGGTTTTGAACTGAATAATTGGAACCAACAAGCAACGACAAAAGAATACACACAATTTATAACATTTTACAATAACAAAAATAACAAAGATTCATTTCAGTATTGTTACGATATGAAAAGCAAGCGACTACTACAAAGAAAAATTTTTTTAGAGGATGACATAGCGCTTTGCGAATTTGTGTCTGCTTTAAGTCAGTCTTTAAATAATCGTGGTGACGCAATAGAGATAAGCTATAATGCATTTCAATCATTTATGCAGTTGTTACATTAATAATGATTAGTGACCGAAAGATGACCGTAGTTTTTATAAACGTAATGAATTTATACAAAA
>UQHH01000051.1 GCA_900540865.1 uncultured Oscillospiraceae bacterium | reverse complement strand
CCTTGCTCGGCTGGAAAGGGTCAAGGGAAAACCTGCGACGAGGTTTTCCCTGTCGGCGGAAAGGTGATTGCAAAAGAGGGAAACCACCGAAATGGTTTCCCTCTTTTGAATAAACATATAAAGTTTTATGAAGAATTCCAAGAAGCAGTATGCTTCAAGAAAAAAGAAAAGAGGGGATTCCATCCCCTTGAAACAAGATTACATGAAAAATTCAATGAAGAAATTCAAGAAGCAGTATGCTTCATTAAAAGAAACGGATACGTTTCAAATAAAAAACAAGAAGCAGATGTTTGAAATAAACAAATGAAATCGGATTTAAAAAGGGAAAGCATTTAATGCTTTCCCTTTTTCTATAAATTACAAACTGCCAGCAAATACACACCGTAGCAAAAAAGCATCAAAACGCCCTGCCACCGCATAAACCGGCCCTTAAAGAGCGCCGGGACAATCATGACGGACGCGATAAGCAGGCAGACGGGCAAATCGACCCGGTAGGTCTGCACTCCCACCGGAAGCGCGCCGCCCGACAGAAAGGCGCACACAGGCAGTATCAGCGCCACGTCGATGATATTCGCGCCGATGATATTCCCAACAGAAAGCGAAGCCTGTTTCTTTACGACCGCCGTAACCGTCGTGACAAGCTCCGGCAGGGAGGTTCCAATCGCAACGGCCGTCAGGCTGATAATCCGCTCAGATACGCCGAAGCTCTCGGCAATCAGGCTGCCGTTGTCTACCAGAAGCTGTGAGCCAAGCAAAATTCCAGCGGCGCCCAGCACGAACTTTACCATATGCACCATGCAGGCGCGCCTGCCTGTGGGAACAGCCCCGCCGCTTGGGGGCGGAACGCACCGCATTTCCGCTTTTGCTTCCCGGATGTTCTCCGCTATAAAAACGGCGAACAGCAAAAACATGCCGGCGCACCCGAACAGCGTAATCTTGCCGGACAGGGTAAACAGCCACAGGAGCGTAATCGAGGACAGAAACAGCATCCCTTTCGGCAAAAGCCTGCGCCGCCTGATAAACGCCGGGATAAACAGGATTCCCAGTGAAAAAATCAGGCCTGTGTTCGCAATGACCGAACCGACGGCGTTGCCCGCCGCCATATCGGTTTTCCCCTGCAGCGCCGCAATCGACGATACAAACAGCTCAGGCAAGGTCGTCGCAACGCTCACGACAGTCGCGCCAATAACAAACTGCGGTACATGCGTAATCTCAGCCAGCCAAACCGCGGCGTCCACAAAAAAATCGCCGCCCTTGATAATCAACAATAGCCCCAATACAAAAAAGAAAGAAAGAAGAAAAAGTTCCATTTCGCCCTCCCGCGTTTTTTTACGCGGAACGAACGAAAGGAACCACTGAGCCCTTACGCGCGCACCGCGACGATGTGAGTAAGGGGCGCTTTAATTCTTCCGATAAACTGTTCCATGGTAAGGATATCGTATTGCCTGCCGTATACGGAATTAAAGAACCGGAAGGTCTTTTCTTCCGTCGGCTGATACGCCGTAAAATGATACGTCTTTCCTGTTCCATAATATATGATACCCGCCTGTGAGCCCAGGGCAAGCGGCTCGAAGCTGCTTTTGAAAAAGCTCGTGTCCATCGCGTAGCCCTGTCTGCGGATATATTTTTTGATTCCCGGCATTCTTGTCCCGAGAAGCCCCTTAAGCAATGTATATGGCGTAAGGGCCTCCATTATTTCTTCATATGGTTTTTCGTTGCCGAGCGCTTTCATCAGGTTATACACGGCAATCCAGCCGCACCCGTTTTTGCTTGACGGGTAATTGCCGAACGGGATATCCCGCAGCATCCCCTGGTTGATGATAAAGCCGTCCTCGGAAAGGCAGCCCTCTGGCAGCATAGGTTCATCCTTCCCTTCCCTGTGAAAACACACAGCCGCAGTAATTCTGCCGGTACATACCATACTGCGCCGAAAGCTCCGTGGAGCGTTTAAAGCCGTTTTTCTTTTTAAAATCGGAGCAAAGGTAAGATATACCGTTTTGTCCCCCAATTTGCTCGCCAATCGTATTGATTACCCGCGCGTTTTTCAACGGGCTTATCGTAAGGGTCGTCGCAAAATAATCAAACCCGCGCGCCTTTGCCTGCTTTGCCGTTTCCAATAGGCGCAGCGCATAACACCTTTCACAGCGCGCGCCGCCCTCCGGCAGCTGTTCCAGCCCTTTGACCGCGTCATAAAACCGCTGCTTGTCAAAGTCACCTTCCACAAAGGAAACGGGATGCTTTACAGGCAGCTTTGAAATAAAACGCTTTTGCTCCGCGCTGCGGTGGAGGTATTCCTCGTCGGGGTAAATATTCGGGTTATAATAAAAAACGGATATGCTGAAATAATCAGACAAATACTCAATCACATAGCTGCTGCACGGCGCGCAGCAGCTATGAAGAAAAAGCGATGGCGTTTTGTTTTCATTCATGAGCTGTGAAATCAGCGTATCAAGCTCTTTTTGATAATTTCTGGGATTCATTTGCTATTCCCTTCTTTGATATAAAAAAACAATTCCCGCGCGGTTTTCACCGTCGTCTTTGCGCCAGCGCCGGTAAGCTCCTGCTTTCCGCGAAAGCCCCACTCTGCGCCGCAGAAGGGAAGGCCCGCGTTCTTTGCGGTATACACGTCCACATCGCTGTCGCCTACATAGAGGCATTCTTCCTTTGAAACGCCCATTTCGCCAAGCATCGCAAACAGCGCGCCGGAATCCGGCTTCTCCTTAAACTGCGGCTTTTTGCCCCAGGCAAGCGTAAACGGGAAGGCCGGAAACAGCCTTCCCATCATCTCTTTTACAAATTCGTCCGGCTTGTTGGAAAGCACCGCCGTCTTTACGCCTATTGCGTTTAATTCATCGAGCATCCCGCGTATGCCGCCGTACGGCCTTGTTTTATCCAAACAGTGGACGGCGTAGTCCTGGTCGAATAATTCGGTCACGCGCGCTTTTATATCGGGCGTAAGCCTCGTTTCCCCAACGGCGCGTTCCACGAGCACCGACCTGCCGTTGCCGACAAACCGCCGGTAGGCCTCCATAGGATGAACGGGCAGACCGCAGGCGGCTAGCGCCTTGTTCATGCTGTCTGCAAGGTCGTAAAGGGAATTGACGAGCGTTCCGTCCAAATCAAAAATTACCGCTTTGTACATGGGTATCAAGTCCTTAGAAGTATATGAAATCAAAAGTTAAAATTCGTCAGGGAAGCCGGTATGCTCTTCGGGCAGCTTCTCCGGCTCCTTCTCCATCTCTTTTTTCAGCGCTTCCTCATGGAGCCTGCGCTGCTGCTCCTGCTCTTCTTTTATTTTGACTAACCTTGTTTTACGGATGAAGAATAAAATCAGCAGCACGGCAATCAGGAGCATGGCGCCCGCCACAACGCAGTACGTCGTAACGCCCTGCACATAGGGAACCGTGGCGCTCAGCTCCATCGTGTTTTCCCCGCCCTGCAGCGCAATACGGTACGCGCCGTCGTTTTCCGCAACGGCGGCGGAGTCCTTCTTCGCTTCGCCTTCCCCGTTTAAAGAAATAATATTTTCCCCGCCCTTATTGATAAGCGTATACGTAAACGGAACCTCCGCGTTCGCGCCTGTCAGCATATAGGAAAGGTTCATGCTGTCCTTCAGCGTAATATCGGTCACGACCGCCATGGTGCTCGTATTTTCCGTGCGCTCAAGCGTGTTGCCGCCGCCGAACAAATCGTCGAGCTGCTTACTGATTTGCTGCGCCGTGCCCTTCATGGCTATACGGCAAATGAGCGCGTCGTCCGATTGCTTCTGCGAAACGGAAACGCCCTGCTTTTTAAAGAACTGGTATGCGTAATTGCGCCCCTCTTCCCCATCCTTTTTGCTGTAAAGAAAGTCGAGGGAACGCGTGAAGCTGTCTCCGCCGTTGTTCTCAAGCGTGACCGCCAGCCCTTCAATGTCATACTGGATGCCGTCCGGAATACGCACGGTAAACGCCTTATTTTTAGAGTTGAGCGTATAAACGCCGTCTACCCAGCTGCCCTGCTTTTCCCAAACGCCCTTGCTGAAAACAAGCCCTTCGCCGTGCGTGGTTTTCAGCGGCAGGGAGTATTTATAGGAAAAGGCGACCTCGCCGTCCTTCTTGGGGACAAAGCTCAGAACGTCTATATTCTCTTCAAAAACGAGCTGCTCCGCCAGCGGCGTGCTGCTATTGTTTTCGTCACCATAATAAACGGAGGATTCCTTGCAATCGAGGAACAGCGCCGTCACGCGCTGAAGCTGCGCCGCGGTAATCCCCTGGTACAGCACCTGGAATTCCTGGTTGTTGCCCTGCTGCGTCCAGCCGCTGTATACGGCGTCCGCTGCCGTGCGCTCACGCATAATGGTCTGCAGGGTCTTGCCCATCTTTTCATAGGTGGACTGCGGAACCGAAAGCGTAAAACGCCTGTCGTAGCTGTCCTTTTTGTTGTTCGTCGTTTCAATGGAAACGGCGGTAACAGGGTACCCCTCCACCGTGTTAATATCGATTTGGCTTGACTGGCTGCTCTGGATATCTCCGCCGAGGTTGACGATGTTCGAGGTGCTTTCATATTCAAAATCGATGTCGTTGTATTTTTTTTCTGCAATCCCGTCCTGGAGCCACTTGATAAGCTCCATACCGTCGAAATCCTCTTTCAGGTGCCAGCCGCGGGCAAGGTCGCTGTCCGGCGTTCCGAGCGCGGCGCCTGCCTGCCGGTCGAGCACAGAGGATATTTTATTGATATAGTCTTCCTTCGACTCAAATTCAATGGTAAAAATATATTTTAGCCCCTCGTCCGCGCTTTTGACCTCACGCTTGAAGACGGACGGACAGAATTCCTTTACGGTTTCGTCGAACTGCGCCTTTAAATCCTCTTTCCCCTCAAAGACAAAACCGGTATTGACCGTAACGCTGCGGCTGCCCTTGAACTGCGCATTCATATTGATGAGGTTTTCCACCTGTACCTTTGTATTTTCACAGCCTGAAAATAAGCCGGCAAACAGACCTGCGCACAACAGCAGCAGGAGAAGCTTTATCCCTTTTTTCATTGACATTTCCATCCTTTCACCATGGATGCTTTTAAATCCCTTTTTCCTGTTCCAGTAAAATCGCCCGTACAGGTGCGGCTTCCAGCCCTGAAAGCTTAATCGGGAACGCGGCGAGCGTATAGTCCCCGTCCCTGATTTCGGCTAGCTCCAGCCCCTCTAAAATAATGACGTTATGGAGCAAAAGCTCCCTGTGGATTTCAAATTCCTCGTCCCTGCAGGCGATAGACAAGCCGTCGGTTCCAATCAGGCGGATTCCGTAATCGGCAAGCACGAACGCCGCGCTCTGCGTTAAAAACGCCTGACCGCGTCCCCTGAGCAGAAGCCTTTTTTTACAAAACGGGAGGATTTCTTCCATATCCTCGCCCGTCAGCAGCCCCTCAATGGTAACGACGGTACAAGCGCCGTAAAACACGGAAAGCGGTATTTCGTCGACCGGGGCGCCATCCTCCAAATAGTGAAACGGCGCGTCGATATGCGTTGCGGTATGCGTACACAGCTCGACGGAGGACAGGTTGCAGTCCTCCCCGTATTCAATCCGCGATAGCCAACTGCTTTTCGGCGCGGGGTCCCCGTCATATAATTTTGCTGTAAAAATATTTTTAGAAATATCGTGCAGAATCATACCGTCCCGTCCTTTCTTCCACGCCTTTAGGCACAGGGGTATAAATTTACAGAGTAATTATATCATATCTTTTCCCTATTTCAAAGAAAAACATAGGAATGCGCATATCTTTGTAGTATAATATCCTCAATGCGGGTAAAAAAGCAGTACAAAACCATTCGTCCTAATTTTTTAATTCCGCATATAAGAAAAACCAAACTGAGGTGTGATATGAAAAATTTCTTTTTAATTCTGGGCTGGGGAATACTATTGGCTGTCATATTATTCAACCGGCTTGCTCAGCCAATGTCCGACATCATGGTAATTGTGTTAAGCGTAATCGCGGCAATCAGCTTATGTACCGGAATTCTAATAAAGCAAAAAAAGAGTAAAACGGCTGAAAAACGTCGCGGCAATATGAAAATATTGACACGAAGCTTTCAGGGCTGAATTTCATAAAAAATACGTGGTTGCTTTTGCCGATGAGGCGCCGCAATTTTTAAAACAATAGAAGGAGTTGATTTTTGATGGTTAATTTCACCTATAAAAACGCAACGGAAATTATATTTGGCAAAGGAACACAAGAGAAAACCGGGGAGCTCGTCAAACGGTACGGCGGCAAAAAGGCGCTTTTGCACTACGGGGGCGGCAGCATTAAAAAAAGCGGCCTGTATGATGAAATCATCAAAAGCCTTGAAAAAAGCGGGATTGAATATCTTGAGCTGGGCGGCGTAAGGCCGAACCCGCGCCTGTCCCTTGTCCGGGAAGGGATTGCGCTTTGCAAAAAAGAAAGCATCGATTTTGTTCTCGCTGTAGGCGGCGGCAGTGTAATCGACTCGGCCAAGGCTATCGCAATGGGCGCGTGCCTTGACCATGACGTGTGGGATTTATTCAAGGTGCGCCGTCCCATCGGCGAATGCCTGCCTATCGGCGTGGTACTCACCATTCCCGCTGCCGGAAGCGAAACAAGCGGAAGCATGGTCATCACCAACGAGGACGGCTGGCTCAAGCGCAGCTATTCCCACGGGCTTGTCCGCCCGCAGTTCGCCGTTATGAACCCGGAGCTTACCTTCACGCTCCCGCCGTTCCAGACGGCGTGCGGCGTCTCGGACATGCTTGCGCATATTATGGAGCGGTACTTCACCACGGTCAGGAACGTAGACGTAAGCGACCGTATGTGCGAGGCCGTAATGCGCTCTATCATGATAAACGCGCAGAAGGTCATTTCTAATCCGGACAATTATGACGCGCGCGCCGAAATCATGTGGGCCGGCACGGTTGCGCACTGCGATATTCTGGGGCTTGGGCGAATCGGCGACTGGGCGTCGCACGATATCGAGCACGAATTGAGCGCAATCTACGACATTGCACACGGCGCGGGGCTTTCCATTATATTCCCCGCGTGGATGAAATACCAGCACGAGGTGGACGTCACCCGCTTTTTACAGTTCGCCGTGCGCGTTATGAATGTGGATATGGCGTTCGGCGACCCAGATTCTATTATCCAGGAAGCCATTCGCAGGCTTGAAAACTTCTTCTCCTCCATTGGGCTGCCCGTGCGGCTGAGCGAGCTGCAAATCGACGGCAGCCGCTTCAAAGAAATGGCGCAGAAGGCGGCGCCTGTTGGGAATTTCAGCGTTTTGCAGGCAGAGGATATTGAAAAAATCTACAAGCTTGCCCTATGAAGCCCGACAAAAAGCGGATGCCCTTTTAGAGGGCATCCGCTTTTATTATTTTTCAATTGTTACAGCATCGCTGACGGTATAGTTAAAATTCCCGTCCCCGCTCGATTCACCAAAAAACTCCTGGATATGCAAGGCTACCTCCGTGCTTACCTCCGCATTCGTTTCCTTTACGGTAAACGTGAGCACCACAATATCCGAATCGTCTGTTATCGGAAAGCCCGACGCTATATCGGACGCCGTAAAGTACAGCCTGCCCGGTTCGGAATCATTTTTCATGCAGTTGCTCCACGTGTCGAGCTGATAGCCGGTAAGGGTGAGCCGCTGCGCGTCGAATTCAACATAAGCCTGAATTGCCTGCGCGACGTCATTGACGCCCTTCGTATGGAATACAACCTTTACCGTATCCCCCGCCCTTGCCTGCACGCCGTTGACCGTAACGGCCGCCTTTGTGGGCTCTTCTGTCGGCGGTTCAGTCGGCTCCTGCGTGGGTTCGTCGGTCGGCGGCTCGGTTGGCGGCACAGTTGGTTCCTGCGTAGGCTCCTCGGTAGGCGGCTCGGTTGGCGGCACAGTTGGTTCCTGCGTAGGCTCCTCGGTTGGAGGCTCTGTTGGCCCATCTGTTGGAACCTCTATATCGGGAACAGGGAATTCGCTGATGTTTTTCGCAATAAAGTTTTGCATAATCAGCACGTCGTTTACCTTTACTTCCTTGTCGCCGTTTACATCCGCGGCAAGCTTCTGCCTGTCGGTAAAGGTGATTTTTTTCGCGATAAAGTTCTGCATCAGCAAAACGTCCGCAACCTTTATTTCACCGTCGCCGTTTACATCTCCTATTTTAATGATTTCCGCACCTGCGGACAGCGTTCCGCAAACAGCGACCGACACCGCCATCATACCGGACAGTACAAGGCACAGCGCCTTTTTTCCTAAAACCATTATCAAGTCCTCCTTATTCCATACAGACAGATTTCCTGCCGTATTATATCTATTATACTCTCAAATGGCATAAAATTCAACATTTTTCTCTTATTTCAATTCTCTTTTTTATCAACATTTTACGCACTGCTTGACTGCTAAAAGCAAAACCCCGCAGAGGTGTCTGCAGGGTTCTTTTTATTGCGTTAGGCGGCAAACCATTCCATAGGTATTGCCTGAAAATATCCTTTACAAAATTTTAAATTATTTGCCTATCCTGCAAACCAGAAAATCAGGCCACCCTATTATGCAGGCTGATAACAAGCTGAAATTTACAGAATGGTTATATGAGGATTCCCTTTTTTTATTTCATCAAGGAATCCTTTCTTGTCAACTACAGCTATCATCAGATTAGACCTGTTCCCATATTTAATTTCAATTCTGTCAAAGGAAGCGGCAAGAGAAGACGAAGGGTCATGCGTTGTCGATATGGCGGCTATATCACTGTATGGTATCTTCTTTTTTATAAATCCAAATACAACAAGCAAGGATTCCTCCTGTAATTCCACAAAATTATGGAATATAATAAGCGCACAAAATAATTCTATCGTAACCAGCATCAGCAAATTAATAGCCAGTACCACAATGTTTGTATCAACAAAAGCACTGATAACGATAATCGGTATAAGAATTGCGGCCACACCTATTATTACGGCATAAAACCACCACGATACTTTTCCTTTAAATCTCATAAACTCGCTTCTTTCACAAATTCTGATAAGAGGGATAAGGTGTGCGGAACAAACTGGAATTTACCGCACCTGCCATATACGTACCAATCGCTGTGTTTATAGCCCGCTATTCTTTATAGCGTTTTCATCCAGGCTTCTATCTTGGAAGAGATAATCGCGTTGCCTTTGGCATTGAGATGGACGCCGTCACCATGCGCCGCATTCTCCTTTTTATAGAAGTATTCGTCTATATCCTCCTGCGTATAGCATGGAATCGTGCTTTCCTCCTGCAGGTTCAGTACGGGAATACTGTATTTCCGGCAGCAGGCAAGCATCTGTTTTGTAAACTGCCGGTAGGGATTGCTGCTGTCAAGATGCGAAACCGCCTTATAGCTGACGATAAAACCGAGCTTTTTACCACGCCAGCGGTCCAGGCACTGGAGAATCAGTTTTTCCATTTCTCCGGAATAGGTGCTTGTGTCACAGCTTTGCACTGTGACTGAGTAGTCGTTTTCATCAATAGTGCCGAGCGGTTTTTTGGATTTCTTTCCGTACATACCGTTGGTGTAGCCCTGGATGATAATATAGTCGGCGTCCTCCGGCAGGCTTGCCTGGTTTTCCCCGCCGTCGAACCATTTTTCGCTTCCCTGCAGGAAGGTGTAGCCTCCAACCCCGCAGTTGATGCAATTCATGGAGGGATTTTCCCTCTGTATCCAGCTTGCCCATCCTCCGGCCGCGTCCCCCTTGCCTTGGCAAAGGCTATCTCCAAAGAAAACCGCCGTTTTCCCATACAGGGGATTTGTTTCCTTCCGGGCAAGATAATTGCCGCTGTCTCCAACAGGCCCTAGCGTATAGAGCGCGGGCAGGTTGTTTGAAAAGCAGTCTTTGCGCGCAAATACGGCGGTCTCCGCTTCGTCCGCTTTTACCGAAAGCCGTACATAGCGTGCGTTTGACGGAATATTTCTGAGCGCCTGAGGGCTTTCCGCATTGGCCGCAGTCTCTGTGTAGCCGCCGATGAAGTTTTTATTTTCATCGTAAAATGTTATATAGGACTCAAAATTGAGCAGGTACTGCGTATTGGCTGAAAGCTCGATGAAGGCGCTTTCGTTAAGGCTGCCGTCCTCTTTCTCTGTCCCATTGTCAAGCAGCGCGGCACCCTTTGAAAGCGCCTGCTTATCAATGAGGTTGCCATACGGGGAAAGCTCATAGGAATCAATCAAGCCAGCGTCCGTCACCGTGTTTTGAAGCCGGTAGAGGTTTGGCAGATTTTCCTTGAATTTTTTCTGAAAATCCACCGTGAGCGCGCCTTTGCCGAGCGCGTATATCTGCGCGTCTCCGTCCGGCAGGCCAATCAGGATGTAATCATACTCCTCTGAAATCGGGCTGATTTGCGCCGGATGGTCATTTGACGCGCTTCTGATTTCATACCCACCTGCAAATTCGTCTGTTTTTTTCCAAAAGGTTACATAACAGCCCGTATTGATACGGTATTCCTTCTTTTCAAAATCGAAGTCTGAAGCGGAAAAACGCACGCTGCGGTAATCCCCTTCAAGCATAGAGCCGTCACTGTTATAAATATAGCCCTCTTTCTTCAGGTTTTCGGGGAATATCAGGTCGCCGCCGTCGCCGCGAACAGACGTGCTGCGTACGCTTTGCTGTCCCGGTTCCGCCTGGCTGTTTTTTTCTGGCTGGACGCTCTTCATGGCATCCGCATTCAGGCAAACCGCCGCGAGAATCACCGTAACCAAAAGCACCGTTATAATCAGGCATACCGATTTTTTTACCGAACCATTCATACACATCATCCTTATACATCCAAAAAATATAATATAATTATACTATTCTTTTGAAACAACGGCAACCTATATCAATATAAAAATGTCGTTTTATTCCGAAAAATACCAAATTTACAGCTTTATGTGGTTTTTAACAGGGTAAAAAAATGTCACGGGCCGGTTTTTTAATTTTTCAACGGGCAAATATTAGAATCATGAAATGAGGTTGTTTGCGTTATTGGGCGGATAATCTGAGCAGGCTTTTGTATTTAAATTGGCGGTACATTTTTAAAATTTTTACAAGTCTTAAAACCTAAGCGACGTTATGTATTTATAAAACGCAAAAAGCCGGATGGAGCATACTCCATCCGGCTTTAATAGGTAAAAAATTATTTTACTTCGACTTCTGCGCCAACCTCAGCAAGCTTTGCCTTCATGGCTTCCGCGTCGTCCTTGGAAACAGCTTCCTTCAGGGTCTTCGGAGCGCCGTCGACGAGCTCCTTCGCTTCCTTCAGGCCAAGACCTGTAATCTCTCTGACAACCTTGATGACCTTAATCTTCTCAGCGCCAGCGGCCTTGAGGACAACGTCGAACTCGGTCTTCTCTTCAGCAGCAGCAGCGCCGCCCGCGGCCGGAGCAGCGGCAACGGCAACCGGAGCAGCGGCGGAAACGCCGAACTCCTCTTCAAGAGCCTTTACGAGCTCGCTGAGCTCAAGAACGGTAAGGGACTTAACATCTTCAATTAACTTTACAACTTTATCAGACATAATTGAAACCTCCAAAATAATTTTAATGTTCGCGTTTTCACGCACAATGTCGTATAGCTTTATGCGCTCTGCTTCTGTTCCGCAATTGCGTTGAGAACACAAGCAAGGCCGCGGAGATTACCGTTAAGCACAGTAACAAAACCGCTGATGGGAGCGTTGAGCCCGCCCAACGCCTTCGCGACGAGCACCTCTTTGCTTGGGAGCTTCGCGAGATCTTTGATTTCCTCTACGCTCAGCAGGCCGTCGTCGACATAACCCGCCTTAATCTGGAAATCCTTGTTTTTCTCAGCATATTCCGAAAGGATTCTCGCGGCGGCAACATAGTCCTCAGGGCTGGTTGCGAGAGCCGTCGTTCCTTCCAGAACAGGATTAAGGCCTTCGAGGTTCGCCTGTTCGGCAGCTCTGGACAGCAGCGTATTCTTTACAACCGTATAGGAAACGCCTGCCTCCCTGAGCTCTTTTCTGAGCTTCGTATCGTCGGCAACCGTAATACCCTTGTAGTTGACGAGTACGCCTGCTACGGAGCTTTTGAGCCTTTCAGCCAGCTCAGTGACTATCGCCTTTTTTTGTTCGAGAATTTTCTCACTTGGCAAAATGAATTCACCTCCAAATAAAGGATAAATGCATAAAAGAAGCCCCCCTGCATTTTGCAGAGGGGACTTAAAATCACAATAAAGCAAAAGATTGCTTTAAAACAATCACAAGTCTAAACCTCGGCAGGCAGGTAAAACCTTTACGCATAATGCGCCTGCTGTCTTAGGAAAAGAACAGCGTGTATTATACTACCACAGGACAGGCGCCCTGTCAAGTATCTTTTTATAAGCCGAAATCACTTCGACGCAACAAGCTTAAATCAAGCCTGAGTCTGGCCGCCTACCTTGTTCGGGTTGATACGGATTCCGGGACCCATCGTGGTCGTTACGGCGCAGGACTTGATATACTGTCCCTTTGCCGCGGCCGGCTTTGCCTTTACAATTGCGCCGAGCAGGGTGTCGAAGTTCTCCTGCAGCTTCTGCGCACCGAAGGAAGCCTTTCCAATCGGGCAGTGGATAATATTGGTCTTGTCGAGACGATACTCGATTTTACCGGCCTTCGCCTCTTTAATCGCCTTGGCGATGTCGGGCGTAACCGTGCCGGCCTTCGGGTTCGGCATGAGTCCGCGCGGGCCGAGAACCTTACCAAGACGTCCTACAAGGCCCATCATGTCGGGCGTTGTAATCAAAACGTCAAAGTCCATCCAGCCTTCGCTCTGGATTTTCTGCGTCATGTCCTCCGCGCCTACAAAGTCGGCTCCCGCCTCCTGTGCAAGCTTTTCGTTTTCGCCCTTGCAGATAGCAAGAACGCGAACGTTTTTACCTGTGCCGTGAGGCAGGACGATTGCGCCTCTGACCTGCTGGTCAGCGTGGCGGCTGTCGACGCCCAGCTTTACGTGGACCTCGACCGTCTCGTCAAACTTGGCCTTTGCCGTCTTGACGCAGACGTCGAGCGCCTCGTCGGTGTCATATAATTTTGCTCTGTCGACAAGCTTTGCGCTGTCAACGTATTTTTTACCGTGTTTCATTGGTTTTCCTCCCTATTGAGTGGTAAAATCGGATTATTTCCTCCCACCCGGGCTTAATCAATCGACAACATCAATGCCCATGCTGCGCGCAGTACCTGCGATCATACTCATCGCCGTTTCAATGGTTGCGGCATTTAAGTCGGGCATTTTCTGCTCTGCAATCTTTTTGACCTGCTCACGGGTAATCGTTGAAACCTTCGTTTTGTTCGGCACGCCTGAACCCTTGTCAATTCCGCATGCTTTCTTAATCAGGATTGCCGCAGGCGGCGTTTTCGTTATAAACGTAAACGAACGGTCTGCGTAAACCGTGATGATGACGGGGATAATCAGGCCCGCGTCGTTCTTTGTGCGCTCGTTGAATTCCTTCGTGAACGCCATGATGTTGACGCCGTGCTGTCCCAATGCAGGACCGACGGGCGGCGCCGGGGTCGCCTTACCGGCAGGTATTTGCAGCTTGATAAAGCCTACTACCTTTTGAGCCATTTCTTTGCACCTCCATAATTCGTGGTTCAACAGCGGAACGGTTGCTCTTAACCATTCCTCCCACAAGGGGCGTTGCCCCTCCATAATAACCGGAAAACCGGATTATTAACCTCGTTATTCCATCGGCTCCGCCTGGGCAAGCTCCAGCTCGACCGGCGTTTCGCGACCAAACATAGAAACGGTCACGCGCACGATGTTCCTGTCCTTGTCGATTTCGTCCACAATGCCGACAAAGTCCTCAAGCGGACCGTCAATAATGCGCACGGAATCCCCTACATCGTAGGAAACCTCAATATTCCTGGTTTCCACTCCCATTCTCAGAACCTCTTCTTCAGAAAGAGGAACAGGCTTTGAGGACGGACCGACAAAGCCGGTGCAGCCGCGGATATTGCGCACGACATACCACGTCTCGTCGGTACAAATCATTTTGACAAATACGTATCCGGGATAGATTTTCCGTTCGACCTCGTGGCTTTTTTCGTCTTTGATTTCCACCACGGTTTCAGTCGGAACCTTGACCTCCTGGATCAAATCTTGAAGACCCCTGTTTTCCACGGTTTTTTCAAGATTGGAAGCGACTTTGTTTTCATACCCGGAATAGGTATGAACAACGTACCATTTTGCTTCTTCAGGCATTGTCATCCACCCTTCCGTGTCTTATTAGGTTGCAGTAACGTTCATAATCAGACCGAGCAGCGCGTAAAGGCCGCGGTCGAGTCCGAAGATGAACAGGCCGATTACTATAATTACGACGAGAACGATACCCATGTTCTTGAACACGGTTTTCGGCGCCGGCCAAGTAATCTTCTTGATTTCACCCTTGCAGTCACGGAAGTATTTTGCTATTCTAGAGAAAATGTTCGGCTTTTTGTCCGATTTCTTTTCGGACTTGTTCGGAACCTTTTTCTCGGCGCTTTTCTCAGCCATTGTCATTCCCTCCGCTGCCTTATTTGGTTTCTTTATGCAGAGTATGCTTTTTGCAGAATCTGCAGTACTTGTTCATCTCGAGCCTGTCCGGATCGTTCTTCTTGTTCTTCATTGTGTTGTAGTTGCGCTGTTTGCACTCTGTGCAGGCTAATGTAATCTTTACTCTCATTTTTAACGGCACCCCCGATTTGCGGTTTTTATTCAGCCTCCCTCAAAATGGGCACAAAAAAATAAACCCCTTTTTTGAGGTAGTAATACTATATCATAATCCTTGCAATACGTCAAGGATTTTTTCAATTTTATGCAGTTTGGCGGTATAAATTTTGGCAGGGTATTCGAGCCATGGAAGAAAAAGCAAAAAGCCGCCGGACTTTTTTAAGCTTCCGGCGGCAGCTGATTTAAAAATTACTGGTTCAGTGTGGGCGCAAACGACCTCTTCGGCTTTTTCTTCTTTTCGGGCTTTACAGCCTTGCCCTTAAAGCGCCTGGCGTTGCCCCAGGCCTTTTGCAGGCTTTCGCTCAGCTCTGGAAGAAGGGTATCCTCCTGCTCCTTTGTCTCGATTCCATTGAGGATGACGATTGTAATAATGGAGCGCGTGTCCATGTCGCCCGCGTCGTACTGCGCGTTTAAAATAGCGGCAAGCTTTGTAATGTCCTGCTTGGCGCCGGTTTTGAGCAGCTCGTTTACCTTTGGGACGATGCTGGCCTTAGCAAAGGTCACGCCGCGGAACGGGTCGTAGCAGTCCTCTTCGGACTTGACCTCCTCCTTAAGCTCAGGGAACACGCTGAAAAGCCTTTTCGAGAAAAAGAGCGGGTCGGCGTTGCCCTCCTCGTCCTTCTTCTTTTTCTTTGCGCCCTTTGCCGCCTTTTTCCTGACAGGCGCGGCTATGGTATCGGCAAAGTCGTTCGCGATGCTCTGGGCGTCCTTTTCCGTGTCGGTTTCCGGGTCGAACATCCAGGTAGCGAGCGTCTTCCAGTCGTTATCCGGGCCTTCGTCCGTCATGCAGCACGTTTCGAGCACCATGTGCTTTTTCCTTTTATAATAGACGACGCTGTACGCGATGGCCTCCGACGTATAAAGCGTAACCATTTCGCTGCTGTCCGTATTGGATACGCCGACGCGTTCAAAGCCCTGCTGTTTGAGCGCCTCTTCCACTTTATCGCTGATTAGTTGAAAAGCCTTTTCTAACATCAAATCATTCCTAACCTCAGTTTTTCCGCTTATTCTGGTTTATTATACAGCGGATTTGCCCGTTTGTCACGAGAAATTTTATCGAAATGCCTATTTGCTTATTTAACGCTATAGCAATGCGGCTTACCCAGAAGCGGCACGCCCTATTTATTGCATTTTTTCATTGCGTGCTCATCGATTCTATGCTATCATATGAATTTAGATATTGCCGCTTGTGCGGCGCAAATTCCGGACAGGGGGCTTACACTTATGTCATGCAATCCCATCGGAGTATTCGATTCCGGCCTTGGGGGCTTGACCGCCGTCAAGGAGCTTTTACATGTGCTGCCCAATGAGGATATTGTTTATTTTGGCGACACGGGCAGGGTGCCCTACGGCAACAGAAGCCGGGAAACCATCATAAAATACGCCGAGCAGGACGCTGCGTTCCTTCTTTCTAAAAATGTAAAATATATCATTGCCGCCTGCGGAACCGTCAGCTCCGTCGCGGGCGATTTGGGCGGGCGTTTTGTCGTGCCGTTTACAGGCGTCGTCGCGCCGACCGCTCAGGCGGCCGTAAAAGCTACGCGTAACGGGATAATCGGCGTAATCGGTACCACCGCTACGATTGGCAGCGGCTCCTACAAACGGGAAATTGAGCGTCTGGACAGCAAAATACGCGTTTATGAGCAGGACTGCCCGCTATTTGTCCCGCTTGTGGAAAACGGCTTTATCAGGCGGGACGACCCGATTGCGGCCATGGTTGTAAAGCATTATCTCGCGCGTCTTAAAGCCGTGGGCGCCGATACCATTATATTGGGCTGTACCCATTATCCGCTGCTGCGGGACGTTATTTCGGACGTTATGGGAGAACGCACGGCCCTAATTGATTCCGGCAGGGAAACGGCGCTATACGCCGCAAAGCAATTAAAGGAGCGCGGCCTGCAAAACACAACGCAAAGAACGGGCAGGTGCGGCTTTTATGTCAGCGACACGCCGGAGGGCTTTTCACATATTGCGGGTATGTTTTTAAACCGGGAAATCAAAGAGGATGTTTTACGCATCGATATTGAGCAATACTAACGGGTAACGATTCCCTGTGCGGGCCGGAAAAGGAGAAATCATGCGGCAGGATTTTATAATCAATATTATTGGAAAACAGCTTATAGACAGCGAAGAGGATAAAATTGAGGTCACGACGCTCGGCCATTATACCGAGAAAAACGGGCACCGGTATATTATATATAAGGAATACGACGACGAAGCCGGCGGCCAGGAAAAGACAACGATTGTCAAGGTGGAAAGCGGCGGTAAAATCGCCATTATCCGGCCGGGGCTGTATGAGTCGCGCTTGCTTTTAGAGCTCGGCCGGCGCCACCAGTGCCATTACAGGACGCTCGCGGGCGATTTGATGATTGGCGTGTTTACCGACCGCATTGCCATGAATCTCGGCGACGAGGGCGGAACGCTCGACGTTAGCTATTCGCTCGACTTCAATTCAGACCTTGCAAGCCGAAACGAATTTCATATCGATGTGAAACGCGCGGGCGGCGCGGAAGTTTAAAATACGTTTAAAGGGTGAGATATTATGTCAGAGATTGCACAGAAGGCGGCAGCCGAGATTCAAGCCGGGATTGAAAACGCGGTGGAAAAGGCGGTTAAGCAGGGAGCGCTCCCGAAGGCGGAGCTTCCCGCGTTTATCATAGAAACACCGGCGGACCGCGCGCACGGAGACCTTGCGGCGAACGCCGCGATGGTGGGCGCAAAGGCCTTTCATATGCCGCCGTTTAAAATTGCGAAGGCAATCAAAGAGCATTTTGACCTGGAAAGCACCTATGCCGGCCGCATTGAGATTGCGGGACCCGGCTTTATCAACTTTTTCTACAAGCCGCAATATTACGCGGAGGTGCTGCGCGACGTCGAGTCAAAGGGCGCGGATTACGGCCGTTCCGGTTATGGCGGAGGCAAAAAGGTAATGGTGGAATTTGTTTCGGCAAATCCCACGGGACCAATGCACATGGGCAACGCGCGCGGCGGCGCGCTGGGCGACTGCCTGGCGTCTGTGCTGGACGCCGCGGGCTACAATGTCTGGCGGGAGTTTTATGTAAACGACGCAGGCAACCAGATAGAGAAATTTGCCGTGTCGCTCGAGGCGCGATATCTCCAGATATACAAAGGCGAGGACAGCGTGCCCTTCCCTGAGGACGGGTACCAGGGCGCGGACATCAAGGAGCGCGCGCAGGAGTACGCCAATGCCTTTGGGGACAGGCTCCTTTCCCTGCCTTCAGAGGAACGCAAGAAGGAGCTTGTTGATTTTGCGCTGCCGCGCAACATCGAGAAAATGCAGGCGGATATGAAAAAATACCGCATTACCTATGACAAATGGTTCTTTGAAAGCGAGCTGCATGAAGGCGGCGCGGTTGATGAAACGATTGAAATTTTAAAGAAAAACGGTATGGTGTACGAGCAGGACGGCGCGCTATGGTATAAAAACAAGGAGCTCCAGACAAAGCGCCTGCTCGCGCTTGGCAAAACACAGGAAGAAATCGACAAGCTTGAGCTCAAGGACGACGTACTCGTCCGACAAAACGGCAATCCGACCTATTTTGCCGCCGACATCGCTTACCACCGCAACAAACTCCAGGAGCGCGGCTTTGATTTTTGTATCGACATATGGGGAGCCGACCATCACGGGCATGTCGCCCGCATGAAGGGCGCCATGGACGCTGTCGGAATCGATGGCAGCCGGCTCGACGTCGTTTTGATGCAGCTTGTCAAGCTCGTGCGCGACGGCAAGCCCGTCAAGATGAGCAAGCGCACGGGAAAATCTATCCAGCTTGCGGACCTGCTCGACGAGGTTCCCGTCGACGCTGCGCGCTTCTTCTTCAATATGCGAGAGGCGAACACGCAGATGGATTTCGACCTTGACCTTGCGGTCAAGCAGGATTCCCAGAACCCCGTGTATTACGTCCAGTACGCGCACGCGCGCATCTGCAGTATTATAAAGGCGCTTGCCGCCGACGGCGTTTCGCAGCGCCGCTGCACGGACGAGGAGCTGATGCTGTTAAACGCGCCGGAGGAAAGGGAGCTAATCCACCATCTCGCCGCGTACACAGATGAAATTATCGCCGCGGCGCGCGATTACGACCCCACGAAAATCACACGCTATGTATTGCAGCTTGCCTCTTTGTTCCATAAATTCTATAACGCGTGCAGGGTCAAGGGAGACGACGAAAGCCTTACGCAGGCAAGGCTTTCCCTCTGCACCGCCGTGCGAACGGTTATCCATAACGTGCTTGAGATGTTCAATATCACAGCCCCCGAAAGCATGTAAAAATTTACCTTTAAGGCCGCCGGACAGACCGGCGGCTTTTTTGCTGCCTTTTTTCGCCCACGTTTCCCGATGGTTGATTTTGTTAAGGAAAGTTAACCGAAAATCCTTTGAATTCCCCTTATAAATCCATATAATGAAGAGAAAGAGGTGGTTATATGAAAGAGCTTCATATCGCAGACGCAATTTTAACGAGGCGAAGGGAAAAGGGCGTCACACAGGAGGAGCTTGCGGCGTATATCGGCGTGTCGAAAGCGTCCGTATCTAAATGGGAAACCGGAGTTTCCCATAGTTAAAGATACCACACCAAATATGACGAACCCACGCTTATA
>UQHH01000050.1 GCA_900540865.1 uncultured Oscillospiraceae bacterium | reverse complement strand
GCATGATTGCGACGGGAGGACAGGACTGCGAGTTTTTGGCCATCACGATCCATCCGCCCAAAAAAGAAAAGGAATAACCAATACGTTTAAAATTGTGAGAAGGAAAGGAACATCGGCCAACATGCTTAATATCCATCAGAAATTCTGCAAAGAAACTTTTTATAACGGACAACTGGTCGGCTTTGAGCCGGTTTATGATAAAAATTTCAATTTCGCATACGACGTCATAGACGAAATCGCAAAGGCTGAGCCTGAACGCCGCGCCATGCTGTGGTGCAACGACAAGGGCGAGGAGCACACCTTCAGCTTTGCCGACATCTCAAAATACAGCAATATGGCGGCGAACATGTTTACAGAGCTCGGCATTAAACGCGGCGACACCGTCGTATTGATTTTAAAAAGGCATTACCAGTTCTGGTTTGCGCTGCTCGGACTCCATAAAATCGGGGCGGTCGGCATTCCCGCGACCAACCTGCTGACGAAAAAAGACCTCGTTTACCGCTTTAACGCGGCGCATGTCACGGCTGTCGTCTGCACGACCGACGGAGAGGTCATAGAGCATGTGGACGCGGCGGCGCCGGAAAGCCCGACGCTCAAGGTGAAAATCAGCGTCAGGGGCAAAAGGGACGGCTGGACCGATTTTGACGCGGAGCTTTCTAAATATTCCGATAAGCTCGGCCGCATTGAGACGGAAGCCACAGACCCCATGCTTTTATACTTTACCTCTGGAACGACCGGAATGCCCAAAATGGTATGGCACGACCAGACTTACCCGCTGGGGCATATCATTACGGCGAAATACTGGCACGACGTCGTTCCCGACGGCCTGCACCTGACGCTTTCCGACACCGGTTGGATGAAAGCCATGTGGGGCAAGCTTTACGGCCAGTGGTTTATGGAAGCGGGCATTTTCGTCTGCGATTTTGACAAGTTCACGCCCAGCGAGCTTCTGCCGCTGTTTGAAAAATATAAGATAACGACCTTCTGCGCGCCTCCGACGATGTACCGCTTCTTTATCAAGGAGGACTTGGACAAATACGATTTGTCGAGCATCCGCCACGCGACCATCGCGGGCGAGCCGTTAAACCCCGAGGTGTTCAACCAGTTCTTCCAGTCCACGGGCTTAAAGCTCATGGAAGGCTTTGGGCAGACGGAGACGACGCTTACGCTCTTTAACGCTGTGGGGACGGAGCCGAAGCCCGGTTCCATGGGCAAGCCGTCGCCCGCGTACGATATTGACCTAATCGACCTGGAGGGCAATTCCGTTGAGCCGGGCACCGTTGGGGAAATTGTCGTGCGCACCGATAAGGGCAAGCCCTGCGGCATGTTCTGCGGCTATTATGAGGACGACGCGCTGACAAAAACAGTCTGGGACGACGGCGTTTATCATACGGGCGACACGGCGTGGCGCGACGAGGACGGCTATTTCTGGTTTGTCGGCCGTACAGACGACATCATTAAAAGCTCCGGCTACCGCATCGGCCCGTTTGAAATCGAGAGCGTGCTCATGGAGCACCCCTGCTGCCTGGAATGCGCGATTACAGGCGTACCCGACCCAATTAGGGGACAGGTCGTCAAGGCGACCATCGTACTTGCAAGGGGCTACACGGCGAGCGATGAGCTGAAAAAGGAAATCCAGGACTACGTCAAAAAGCAGACGGCGCCCTACAAATACCCCAGGGTGGTCGAATTTGTCGACGAGCTGCCTAAAACCATTAGCGGAAAAATCCGCCGTACCGCCATCCGCGGCGACGAAAAGGAATAAATTTAATATTTTACAGAACATGAAGAAGCGGTTTTTTTACCGCTTCTTCTTTTATATGTCAGAAAATTGCTATAAAAAGTGAGAAGATGACTTTCTTTTGCCGCTGTAATGGTTTACAATGTTGTTGTTTTGTTCAAAAGAATCGGAGGCGGCAGATTATGATACGCGAAGCTGTTTACCATAAAACAGGCGACCAGTATTGTTATCAAAGAAACCGGGACGACCTGGTTATCAATATAAAGACAGGCTATGATGTCGAATCGGTTACCCTTTATTACGGCGACCCGTTCGAGGCGGGGATTCTCGGTGGTCATGAACGCTGGAGCGGACAGAAGCTTACCATGGTAAGGGAAATGGAGCTTTACGGACACGTCTGGTGGAGCGCTAAGGTAACGCCGAAATATAAAAGGTGCAAATACTATTTTAAATTGTCCGACGGAAAAGACACGCTCTATTATTTCGAGAACGGCTTTCTGACAAAGGACAGGCTCCATATCCCGGGTGTACGGCTGCAGCATTTTGTATTCCCGTGGATGAACGAGGCGGACCTGAACGTCACACCCGCGTGGGTAAAGGACACGGTCTGGTACCAGATTTTCCCGGAGCGCTTCTGCAACGGCGATAAAAGCAACGACCCAAAGGGGGCAAAGCCGTGGAAATCGGAGCGGCCGCACCACTATGACTGCTACGGCGGGGATTTGCAGGGCGTTATCAGCAGGCTCGACTATTTAAAGGAGCTTGGGATTACCGGAATTTATTTCAATCCGCTGTTTGAGGCGTCAACCACGCATAAATACGATACGTCGGATTACATGAAAATCGATTCGTCGTTCGGTGACAACGCGCTGATGAAAACACTTTGCGAAGAGGCGCACAAGCGCGGCATAAGAATTATGCTCGATGCGGTGTTCAACCACTGCGGCAGAGGCTTTGCACCGTGGCGCGACGTGCTCGAAAACGGCGAGCATTCGAAATACCGCGACTGGTTTATGATAAACGAGTTTCCGGTCGACGATAAAAAGGACGGCACGCGCGACGGGCGGTATTACTCCTTTGCGTTTTCCAACAGGATGCCGAAGCTCAATACGAACAACAGCGAGGTCGCCGCGTATTTTTGCAGGGTCTGCGAATACTGGATAACGCAGTGCGGCGTTGACGGCTTCCGTTTCGACGTGGCAAACGAGATGTCCCACGATTTCCTGCGCACGCTGAGAAAGCATGTCAAGGCCATAAATCCCGATGTATACCTGCTCGGTGAAATCTGGCACGATTCCACCAAATGGCTGCAGGGCGACGAGCTGGACGCGGTAATGAACTATCCCCTGACAGAAGCAATCTCCGGCTTTTGGCTTGAGTCCACGCTTACAAGAAGGGATTTTGCCCATAGTATCAACCGCTGCCGCTCCATGTATATGGAGCAGACAAACGAAGTACTCTTCAACCTGCTCGATTCTCACGACACGGAACGGCTGATTTACCGCACACAGGACGAGGACGTGTTCTATCAGCAGCTTGCAGTCCTGTTTACGTTGCAGGGCAGCCCCTGTATATATTACGGGACGGAAATCGTGCTCGAGGGCGGACCCGACCCGGACTGCCGCCGCTGTATGCCGTGGGACGATATAGATGCCGGAAAATATAAAGAACGCTTGGAAACAATGAAGGCGCTGATACGCCTGCGTAAAGAAATCCCGGCCTTTCAAAGCGGGGAGCTGGCGTTTGTTGAAACAAAGCCGGGAAACCGTGTAGTTGAATATATAAAAACCGACGAAAAGGCAAACCGTATCAAGGTCACAATCAACGCGGGAAAGGAAAAGATTACTCTTGCTGAAAAAAACGTGCTGTTTTCCCGTTTGTACGACGGCGCTTGCCTGACACCGGGCGGCGTGTGTATTTCGGCGCTTTAAATAAAGGGGGCAGCCATGCGGGTTATTATAACAGGAATGAACGGTACGGTAGCGCCATACGCGGCAAAAGAGCTTATGGCATGTGGCCATACCGTTATTCCATGGGACAGAAAGGCCGTCCCAACAGACAGCCTTTTGAAAACGAGAGAGTTTCTTTTACGGGAACGGGCGGAATATGTGCTGCACATCGCAATGGGGCCGGAACAGTGGGCGCGCGATATGGCGCAGGTTTGCGCGCAACATGGTATCGGGTTCCTTTTTACAAGTACGGTAGACGTACTGAGCGATAAAAACAGCGGCCCGTATATACCAAAGGACGAACCGTTTTCCGTTACAGATTATGGAAAGTATAAAATCCGCTGCGAAGAGATGATTAAAAGCGTAAACACAGACGCGCGCATTGTCCGGCTCGGCTGGCAAATCGGCCGGGAGCCGGGCAGCAACAATATGGTGGACTTTTTGACAAAGCAAATCAAGGACTACGGCGTTATCCGCGCGGGAAGGCGCTGGTATCCCTCCTGCTCGTACCTGTGGGATACGTCAGAGGCGCTGCTCACGGCAATGGGGCTGCCGCCTGATACATACCTCTTTAACGCAAACGTAAATATGAGCTTTTATGAAATTGTACAAACCCTGCAAAAGGAGCATTCGGATTTCTTAGTAGAGGAATCGGACGTTCTTGTACGTGACGACCGCATGATAGATATGCGCCTGCCGGCGCGGCACCCTTTTTCCCGCTGATTGATTTCAGCGGGATTTTTTATTTATAATAGCAAAGGAAGCAGCTTATATCGTCGCTCACCGTTTTATAATCACACCCCGTATAACAATCGTATTTTATAGCGGTTTACTCCGGGCACTCCTCCCTTTTTGGGGTGGCTGGTATCTTTTCCTATGTTGGAAAAGCAGGCCGATTTATGCATGGAGCGAACCGCTGCTTTTTTACCTATATACATGAAACATCGTCCTATATTGCACAAAGCGTCCGCAGGGCGTTTCGGCAAGAGCGCTGCGCACTTGTCCGAGGGATTTTAGGCGGACCACCAGCAACAAGCAATGCCCCATATGTACCACGGAGCATTGCTTGCCACTTTATTAAACTTCGTTTTCGGTTATCCAAAAAGGTATGAAAAAAACAGGAGTGTTCGTTCCCGTTCCGGGCCGGATTACATATCCTTACCCGCTGGTAAGATGAAAGACCGAGAAATAGCACGGCCGTTCTCAAATTGAAGAAAGGCCGTTATCCTTCAGGGAAGCAATCCACGTTTCGATTGCTTGGGCCAATATATACTGCTGCTGCAGGACCGCCATACCTGTTTCGGGAATATCAGGTGCATTTTCTTTTTCCCGTATATTTTCTTCCAGATAAGTTTTTAGCGTTTTCACATTCCCCGCAATGTTTTCCAGACAGGCCGTTTGCCCCTCTGGCGGGAGACTGGACAGATTTACAATCACGGCGTTGAAATCCAGGAAAAAATGTATCGGCTGCAACGCGATTTCATGCATCAGTTTTTCAAACTCTTTTGCGCCGGTTTCCGTTAGCGAATAGATTGCTTTCTCCGGCATTTTTCCCTCTTTGACGATGTTACTTTTAATCAATCCCTTTTCTTCTAGTTGTATCACTTTTTTATAGATTGAGGGAGTGCTGATTTTCACCCATTTGGAAATGTTGCGATACTCAACTAATTTTTGAATGTCATAGGCGCTGAGCGGTTCCCTTTTCAATATTCCCAATACAATTAAATCTATGGTCGCCATGAGCTCCTCCTTTTTCCATTGACAAATAGTATAAATTATAGTAGTATAATCGAAAGTGTCTTAAATACTATAATTTATACTACTATATTCTATGCTTCGTGTCAAGCGAAAGGAGAGCTGAGCACATGAATGAACCAAACAAAAAAATGGCGCTGCTGGGAAGCGCGCCGATTCCAAAAGCGCTATTGGCGTTAGGGCTGCCAACCATGCTTGGCATGTTGATTAACGCGCTGTACAACCTCGTGGACACCTACTTTGTTGGTGGGCTGGGAACCAATCAGATGGGCGCGGTCACGGTGGCCTTTCCCCTCGGACAAATAATCGTAGGCTTGGGCTTGCTGTTTGGAAACGGGGCCGCCGCCTACCTTTCAAGGCTGCTCGGACGGGGCGACAAGGAAAAAGCAAACAAGGTAGCCAGCACCGCCGTATACAGCAGCGTATTGACCGGCGCAATCCTTATCCTTTGCTCTGTCATTTTCCTAAAGCCGATTCTAAGTCAACTCGGCGCATTGGAAGACGTCATGCCTTATGCAATTTCCTACACCAGTATCTATATCACGTTTTCAATTTTTAACGTATTCAATGTCACGATGAACAATATCGTGTCAAGCGAGGGAGCCGCCAAGACAGCCATGTGTGCATTGATAGCAGGTGCCTTATTGAATGTGGTATTAGACCCCGTTTTTATCTATGTATTCAATCTTGGGGTTGCTGGTGCGGCGATTGCCACGGCCATTTCGCAAATAGTTTCCACGGTAGTCTATATGTGTTATATCCTCCGCAAAAAAAGTGTGTTTGATTTCCGTATCAAGGAATGTTGTTTCTCTAAAGAGATCATGTCCGAGATTTTGAAAATAGGGATTCCCACATTACTATTTCAGATTTTGACCAGCCTTTCGTTTGGTATGATGAACAACGCCGTGAAAGAATATGGAGGTTCCGCGCTGGCCGCAATGGGGCCGCTCACAAAAATTATGTCTATGGGCAGTTTGATTGTTTTCGGCTTTTTGAAAGGCTTTCAGCCAATCGCCGGATTCAGCTATGGAGCGAAGAAGTTTGACCGCCTGCATGAAGCAATCAAGACCGCTATTCTTTGGTCTACCATATTTTGTGTGGTGTTCGGCTTGGTTGCTGCAATTTTTCCCTCGCAGATTATGGCCCTGTTCACCAAAGGCGATATGGAAATGATTCGTGTCGGTTCGGCCGCTTTGCGGGCAAACGGCATCTCCTTTATTTTTTTTGGTTTCTACACGGTATATTCGTTCCTGTTCCTTGTGATGGGAAAAGCGGCAAAGGGCTGTATCCTTGGCGCTTGCAGACAGGGAATCTGCTTTGTACCTGTTATTCTGCTTCTTCCGACGATTTGCGGTTTAACCGGCGTTTTTTACGCTCAGCCGATTGCTGACGTTCTCTCTGCCATCGTCGCCGCATTTATGGCCGTTCATCTTCACAAAGAATTGTCTGCAGCAAAAGCGCATTTCCTTGCCTCGCAAACTGGGCAGTCCGAATCTTCTGGTACAAACGAGCCCTTTTGAGAATAGAGTGACGCGAAGCAATACTATTTTTTATGTCCAAGATGGAAAGTCTCCTTGACATAATGCGGCTCAGTTGTATAATGTAGATATGGAAAGCAAGCTTTCCGTTTGAGAGGTGGAGAACTTTGAAAAACCGTTTGGAGGAAATCAGGAAGGCCCGCGGCGTCAGGCAGGAGGATTTGGCGCTTGCGCTCGAGGTATCCCGCCAGACCATCGGGTCGCTTGAGCACGGCAGATATAACCCCTCGATTATCCTGGCGTTTAAAATTGCGCGTTATTTTGGTATGAGCATCGAGGATATTTTTATTTATGAGGAGGAAGAGGCTTGAAAAAGAAATGGCTATACTACATATTTACAGCGGCGGGTTTGCTGTTGCTTGCCGGCGGGCTTTTCGTCCTCAAAGCCTTTGAGGATTTGCAGGGCTTTATGCGTGCGGCGCCTTATATCGGCGTCGGAATCGGCTGCGGGCTGTTCGGCCATGGAGTCGGCGGTGTTTTAAGCCGTCTGGCGCTTCGCAAATCGCCCGATGTAGAAAAACAGCTTGAAATCGAGGAGAAGGACGAGCGCAACATTGCCATACGCAGCCGCGCCAAAGGCAAAGCGTTCGATTTGATGGTTTATGTGTTCAGCGCTCTGATGATTTCCTTTGCTATCATGGGCGTGGAGCTCGCGGCGGTATTGCTGCTGGTTTTTGCTTACCTGTTTGTAATCGGGTGCTTTGCTTATCATCTGGTTAAGTACGAAAAGGAAATGTAATAGAAGCCGATACGAAAAAAGGAGTACAGCTTATGAGATTTATAATTGAGCACCTGTCTAAAAATTTTGAAAAGAAAGAGGTCCTGCGCGACATCGATTTTACTTTTGAAGAGGGCAAAATCTACGGATTGCTCGGCCGCAACGGCGCGGGCAAAACTACGCTGTTCAATTGCCTCAACCGCGATATTAAAACGGACGCGGGAAGCTTCTTTCTTGAGGAGGATGGTAGGAAAAGGGAGGTAAAGGCGGAGGACATCGGCTATGTGCTGTCCACGCCAACCGTACCGGAATTCCTGACCGGGCGGGAGTTCCTCAAGTTTTTTCTGGACATCAACGAAAAAAGCATACAGGATATAAAGCCCATTGACGATTATTTTTCCTATATGAGCATCGAGCCTGAAGACCGCGATAAGCTGCTCAAGGACTACTCCCATGGCATGAAGAACAAAATGCAGATGCTCATCAATATCATCGCCCAGCCGAATATCCTGCTGCTCGACGAGCCGCTGACCTCTCTTGACGTCGTCGTGGCGGAGGAGATGAAGCAGCTTTTGCGCTCGCTCAAGACAGGGCGCATCACGATTTTTTCCACGCACATCATGGATTTGGCGCTCGATTTGTGCGATGAAATCGTACTGCTCAACCGCGGCGTGCTGGAGGTCGTCGATAAAAGCAACCTCGGCAACGGCGAGTTCAAGGAGAAAATTATCGCGGCGCTGCGGGAGGAAACCCATGAATAAGACGCTCAGGCTTTCCTTTTCCTTAAAAAATACATACCGGGTCAACAGCATTTTATATTCGCTCAAGCAAATTCCGCTGATAAAGAAGCTGCTGCCCGATATGCTCTACCGTGTTCATGCTTTCAAGATTTTTGCAAACATCCTTTCCGTCCTATGGGAAATCGTATCTGTTTTTCTTGGGAAAGCGGTTTATTATGCGGTCATGCTTTACGGCTTCGGCTCGCTTTACAAGGCGGAACAGCCGCAAGGGCTTTATCTCCATATCCTTTTGTTCCTGACGGTAATCGGCGCGCTTTTAAACACATATATGTTCGACCCATCCCGCGACAAATATTACGCAATGGTTTTACTGCGCATGGACGCGCGCCAATATACGCTTGTAAACTACTGGTACGCCATATTGAAGGTCGTCATAGGCTTCCTGCCGGCAGCGGTTATATTTGGCCTGCTGGAGGGGATTCCCGTTTGGATATGCCTTCTTATCCCGTTTTTTGTCGCGGGGCTGAAGCTGGTTTCCGCCGCGGTATCCCTTACCGTCTTTGAAAAAACGGGCAGGCCGACGAACGAAAACGGCCCCGGCAAGCTGGTTTGGCTGTCCATTATCCTGCTGATGGGCGCGGCGTACGGCCTTCCGGCAATCAGGCTTATACTGCCCGAAACGGCTGTAGTGGCTCTGATGGTTTTATCTATAGCCGGAGGAATTGCCGCCGTGTGGAAAATCCTTTCTTTTAGGAGCTACCGGGAAATGTACCAGCAGCTCTTTGCAAAGTCCATGCATCAGATGGACAACGCAAAAAAGCTGGCGCGGGAACAGAGCCGTAAGGCGATTTCCGCCGATACGGCGGTTACGAGCCGCCGAAAAGGGTTCGAGTTTTTAAACGAGCTTTTTATCAGGCGGCACCAGAAAATTTTGTGGAAGGCCTCAAGGAAAATTGCCGTGGTTTGCCTGTGCATCGTTTTAGGCGCGCTGCTGGCGTTTTACCTGGCGCCGGAGTATAAGGAGCCGGTAAACGGCCTGCTTTTGACATACCTTCCGTATTTCGTGTTCATCATGTATGCAATCAACCGCGGCGCCGGCTTTACGCAGGCGCTGTTTATGAACTGCGACCACAGCCTTCTGACCTATTCCTTCTACAAGCAGCCGCGTTTTGTGCTCAGGCTGTTCCAAATCCGCCTGCGGGAGATTATCAAGGTCAACCTCCTTCCCGCCGCTGTAATCGGCGCGGGGCTGTCGGTATTGCTTTATGCTTCCGGCGGCACTGATAATCCCTTGAATTACGCGGTGCTGTTTATTTCTATTTTGTGCCTGAGCGTGTTTTTTTCCACGCATTACCTTACGATTTACTACCTGCTCCAGCCGTATAACGCGGGCACCGAAATGAAGAGCGGCACATACCAAATCGCCCATTCGGTTACATACTTCGTCTGCTTTTTTATGATGCAGCTGAAAATGCCTACAATTATGTTCGGCCTGATGACTATCATATTTTGCGTTGTGTATTGCGCGGCTGCCTGCGTCCTGATTTACAGGCTCGCGCCGAAAACCTTCCGGATTCGGGCGTAATACACGGTAGTAAATGTTGTGAAAAAATTCCCCCGGCTGGTTCCCGAAAGGGTACCGGCCGCTTTTTATGCGGAGGAAATCGTTTACATAAAAGGAAATATGCACAAGAATTAAAAAGGTTCTTTGGTTAGTATTCTTGTATACTTTCCGGAATGGTTTTGTTATAATTTTGTTGGTACCGTGTAGGAAGCGAGTACCCTAGGATAATGGTAAAAACAAATGAAAGGATGTACAAAAGAATGAACTGTAAGACAGGATTCTGCAAAAAGGCAGTCTCCGTCGCTCTCGTGCTGGCACTCATGCTTAGCTGTGTGCTGTGTACAGCTATGCCCGTTTCGGCATACGCGACGATGGAGGAGGCCGCTGAGGCGGCCGCGGCAAAAGGAGCTTCCACATTTTCGTGGGACAACGCAACGGTTTACTTTTTGCTCACAGACCGTTTTAACAACGGCAACACGGAAAACGACCACTCCTATGGAAGAGGACTTGACCAAAACGGCAACGCCGTGCAGGGTGTTGACCCGAGCGCTACGTTCCACGGCGGCGATTTCGCCGGCATTACGGAAAAGATTGAAGAGGGCTATTTTACAGACCTGGGCGTTAATGCCATTTGGCTGAGCGCCCCTTATGAGCAGATTCACGGCTATGTCGTGGGCGGAGACGGAAACCCGAGCTTCCCGCATTACGCCTATCACGGCTATTATGCAATGGATTACACGAACACGGACGCAAATTTTGGCACTGCCGAGGAGTTCCGCACGCTCGTCGATACGGCGCACGAGAACGGCATCCGTATCGTGATGGATATCGTATTGAACCATGCCGGCTACAACACCATCAAGGATATGGCCGAGTATGATTTCGGTACGCTGAAAAGCGGCTGGGAAAGCACCTATTATTCCCATAAAAATGTAAACAACACCGATTACCACAGCTTTATCGACTACGAAACAAACGCGGCCGACTGGGGCAAGTGGTGGGGCGATGACTGGGTTCGCGCCGGGCTTGCGGGCTACGGCGGCGCAGGCGGCGGCGAAGTGACGGGCTGCCTGGCCGGGCTGCCCGACTTCAAGACGGAATCCACAAAATCCGTAACGGTACCCACCTTCCTGCAGAACAAATGGAAGGGCGAGGGGCGCTACAACGAGCAGATGCAGAAGCTCGATAAACACTTCAGCAGCACAGGAAAAGCGAAGACGGTCACAAATTACCTTGCTTTCTGGCTTTCTGAATGGGTCAGGGAATACGGAGTAGACGGCTTCCGCTGTGACACCGCGAAGCACGTAGAGCTTGCTTCCTGGAAAAACCTCAAGAACGAGTGCGTCGGCGCGCTGCGCGAGTGGAAGCAGAACAATCCCGACAAGGCGCTCGACGACCTCGATTTCTGGATGACGGGCGAGCATTGGGACCACGGCGTCAATAAGGACGATTATTTTTCCAACGGCTTCGACTCGATTATCAACTTCACAACACAGGGCGGCGGCCTGCTCGCTAAGGGCAAGGTCGGCGGCATTTACCAGTATTACGCGGACTCCATCAACAGCGACCCGGAATTTAACGTCCTGTCGTATCTTTCCTCGCACGACTCGGTCATCGCGACGGGCGACAAAATCCATATGGGCTCGGCGTTTTTGCTGCTGCCCGGAGGCATTCAGATATTCTACGGCGACGAAACGGACAGGCCGGTCGAGAGCGGTTACCAGACAAACGGCGACCATGAGGTGCGCGGCGACATGAACTGGAGCTCAATGAATACCACGACCCTTGAGCACTGGCAGACGGTCGGGCGTTTCCGCAACAGCCATATCGCGGTCGGCGGCGGCTCCCACGCGGACACGACGGCGACAAACGGCTATGCCTTTACAAGAACGTATAACAAAAACGGCATTACAGATAAGGTCGCGGCGGTCATCGACGCGAACAGCAACACGAGCGTTACGGTCGACGTTTCTTCCCTTTGGAAGGACGGCACGACGGTCGTAAACGCCTATGACGACGATTCCACTGAGGTCGTAAACGGCAAGGTTACCTTCAACAGCGGCAAAAACGGCTGCATCCTGATTGAAGAGCCGAGCGGCCTGCCGCTCGTATCCTTAAAGGGCGACAGCGAGTTCACCGGCACGCAGGACGTGACCGTATCCATTAAGAACGCGGACTATGCCGTCGCCTCCGTCGACGGCGCGAAGAAGGTCAAGGTCTTCGACGGCGACAAGCTTACAATCGGCGCGACCGCCTATGCGGGCGATACCGTCAAGGTAAACCTCAAGGCGACGAACGACCTCGGTACCACCAATAAAAACGTATCCTTTAAAAAGCTCGACCCGAACAACCAGGGCACAAAGATAGACCATGCGCTGATTCACGTCCAGCAGGCAGAAGGCTACACGGGCAACCCGATGAGCCTTTATGTCTGGCAGGACAATAACGGCACTACCACACCGCTCGGCGGCTGGCCCGGCACAAAGCTTACAGAGGGTAAGCTTGAGGACGGCTGGTATACGTTCGAGCTCAAGGACGTAAAGGGCAGCTATAACCTGATTGTCAACAACTCGATTGTTGGAAGCGGCCAGATGCAGTCCGGCGATATTACGGGACTTGAGGGCGAAACGTGGATTTCCGTCGAGGGCGACGGCGCAAGCTTTACAGCGAAGCCCGTCACGGCTGAGCCTGAGGACAAAACCCCGATGGGCATGCTCAAAAAGGAGACGAGAGAGGTTAAGAACTTTACCGCCTCCGACTTTACGGCGGATACGCTTACCCCGGTTTATAATCTTGTCCCGCAGGCGGACGCTGTTATCGCAAAGGGCGAGGACGCCTCTGAAAGCGAAGTAAGCGCCATGCTTAACAAAATGCAGGCGGCAAAGAAGGCGCTTATGCTCAAAGCGCCCGCGGTAAATACCGTGAAAAACGGCGCGACTGTCATCAGCGGCAAAGCGCCGTGCGAATCGACTGTAACGGTCAAAAGCGGTTCCAAGACGTATACAGCGGCGGCAGACGAGCTGACAGGCGCGTGGGTCGCGCAGGTTTCCGCTGTGGCGAACGCTTCCGCGGTAACGGTTTTCTGTGAGAGAAGCCCCTACAAATCCGCGACGATTTACGCAAACGATTCGGAAGAGCCCGGCATAGACCCGACGCTTCCGACACAGCCGCCCACGGAAAAACCGACCGAGCAGCCGACAGACGAGCCGCAGCCCGGCTTTACGTATATGCTGGGCGACGTGGACGAGGACGGCGCTATTACAGTCGCGGATGTCCTGAGCATGCAGAACTATCTCGCGGCAAAAATCAGATATACCGAGAGGATGCTCCTGATAGCGAACGTGGACAGGACCAATGGGGTAACGCTCGTTGACATTCTTGAAATGCAGAAATATATCGCTAAGATGCCGACCAGCTGCGATATCGGCAAAGTATTCGGTACGGAAGAGCCGACGCAGGCGCCTTCAGTACTCCCGACCGACCCGACGCAAACACCGACCGAACAGCCCACAGAAGCGCCTACCGAGCAGCCGACGGACAAGCCGGAGGACAGCTATACGGTTTACCTGAAAAACGCGGCAGGCTGGAGCACGCCGTATGCCTATAACTGGAATGAAGGCACAAAGGCAGAGGCCGCCAAATGGCCCGGCGCCGCAATGGAAAAGGTAAGCTCCGACATTTATAAGGTAATCGTCCCGAAGACGTACGACAGTATCGTGTTCAGCAACAACGGGTCTTCACAGACGGCCGACCTGAAGATTCCCGCAGACGGAAAAATGTTTAACAACGCAAGCGGCGCGTGGTCTGACTATACGCAGGGCGGCGACACACCCGAGCCGGATACCCGTACGGTTTACGCGGAGAACGCAAACGGCTGGGAAGCCGTTACCGCGTATTACTGGATAGAGGGCGACACACCGCTTACGTGGCCCGGCGTCCAGATGGAAAAGGGCGCGGACGGCAGGTATTTCATTGAAATCCCGGAAAAGTATACAAAGATTGTATTCAGCAGCAATGGGAAAAATCAGACTGCTGATTTGGAAATTCCCGGCGCTGACGCCTGCTTCGACATCGGTTCAGGCAACTGGAAATAAGGCAAGCATCGCGAAATCCTCAGAAAAGTGTAGAGCGGCGGGCTGTACGGCCCGCCGCTTTTTGCATGAAAACAAGCGTGCTTTAAAGCTTTTGCGTTTTGTAGAATATAGTCAAAGATTTACCGAAAGATTGACAAATCAGAAAAAAAATATAAAATAATAAAGAATGGGTAATTTTATATTATAAGGATAATAGGATGTGGTCGAGGCTTGTTTACAATTTTCAGGGAACACAGGCATTTCGGCAGACAGATTTTTCTGCTTGCAAAGAATGAATTGATCAAAACCTACAAGGGTGCGGTAATTGGGCCGTTTTGGGCTGTGGTCAAGCCGATATTCACGCTGTTCGTATATTGGTTCGCGTTCGATGTCGGCCTGCGAAGCGCGGGCGGCGTAAACGTTTTGGTAAACGGCACCGTAGAAACGTACGGCAGATTCGTCTTTATGCTCGTAGGCTTCATTCCCTGGTTCTTTATGCAGGACTGTATTTTACAAGGCTCAAAATGCATCAGGGAAAACAGGCAGTTCGTGACGAAGGTTTCGTTCCCCGTTTCCACAATTATGACGTACACGACCATCTCGAGGCTGTATGTCCACCTGCTTTTAACGGCGCTGATGTATATTTATATGCTCTTCGCGCACGGACCGAGCATTTATAACCTGCAGTTTTTCTTTTATTGCCCGCTGATGTTCCTGTTCTTTCTGGTGCTTACCTGGTCGACCGCGCCGATGTGCGCGTTCAGCCTCGACTTTCAGAACATGATAAATTCCATCATGACGGGGCTGTTCTGGCTTTCCGGCCTTGTTTACAACAGCTATGACGTGCCTTACGAGTGGCTCAGGAAGCTTATGCTCCTCAATCCAATCAACTATTTTGCCAACGGTTACCGCAATACGTTCCTTTATGACCGGTGGTTTACGAATTATCCGTCTGAAACGATTATTTTCCTTCTTGAATTCGCGGCGCTCTTTGCGCTCGGCGCGTTCAACTACAGGCGCCTGCGCAAAAAACTGGCGGACGTGCTGTAAAATGGATTCGCTTATTTGAAAGGAGCCTGTGTGATGGCGGAAGAACCGATTATAGTTTTTGAAAATGTCACCAAGGAATACACCTTATATAAAAACGACGCAGACCGTTTCAAGGCGCTTTTTTTCAAGCCGAGAAACGCCAAAAAGCATCTTGCACTCAAGGATGTAAGCCTGAAAATCAATCAGGGGGAATCCATCGGCATCATCGGCGACAACGGCGCCGGCAAGTCCACCATGCTTAAAATGATAACGGGCGTTACGTTCCCCACAGAGGGAAAGGTAAACGTCAAGGGCAAGGTTGCGGCCCTTCTGGAGCTGACGGCCGGCTTCTCGCTTGAAATGACAGGCAGGGAGAATATTTATCTCAAGGGCTATATCCTCGGCCTAAAGGACCATTATATCGCCCAAATCGAGGACGATATTATTGAGTTTGCCCAGCTTGGCGACTATATCGACCAGCCCGTCAGAACGTATTCGAGCGGTATGAAAATGCGCCTTGGCTTTGCAATCAACGTCAATATCGACCCGGATATCCTGGTCATCGACGAAGCGCTGAGCGTAGGCGACAAGTCGTTTAAAAAGAAATGTAAAAACAAGATTGCTGAAATTATAAAAAGCGGTAAAACGGTTCTTTACGTCAGCCATTCCATGGACGGCGTTAGGGAAATCTGCCCGCGCGCCATTTACCTGAAAAAGGGAAAGGTCGTGTTCGACGGGGACGTAAACGATGCGCTTGCGCTTTACAACAGCGACAAAAAGTAATGAGGGAATAATCAGGATGGAATAAGGAAAATCTTGGACAGGAGTGTTGAAAAATGGTATCCGCAATGATTTTTGCCGGCGGAGTCGGCGCAAGGATGAAGTCCGTCGATATCCCGAAGCAGTTCCTTGAGGTAGACGGCAAGCCTATTATCATCAGGACGCTTGAAAATTTCCAGAACCATACCCAGGTGGATGAAATCGTGATTTCCTGTCTCGAGTCATGGATTGACAAGCTGCAGGAATATATCACACAGTACAACATCACAAAGGTCAAGGCTGTCGTTCCCGGCGGGATGAACGGACACGGCTCCATCCATAATGGGTTAGTCGAAATCAATAAAACGGCGCTGCCGGACGATATCGTACTTATTTGCGACGGCGTACGCCCGCTGCTCTCTGAAAAGCTGATTTCCGACTGTATCGCGACGGCAAGAGCATACGAAACGGCAGTTCCCGTCACGCCGAGTATCGATTCCGTACTCGTCAGCCCGGACGGAAAGCATTGCGGAAAGAGTATGCCGCGCAGTGAAATGTTCATTACACAGGCGCCGCAGGGCTATACGATGCGTAAAATCATGTGGGCGCACGATGAAGCGGAGCGCCGCGGCATTACGAACCCGACCTCAAGCAGCGAGCTTTTAATCGAGCTGGGCGAGGAGGTCCATATCTTTATCGGCGACAGGAACAATATCAAGGTAACCACGCCGGAGGATTTGAGCAGCCTGCGCGCCTATTACTACTACAGCCGCTATAAGAATTTTGCCAGGGAGGAGCTTATGTATGGCATCTGATGTCAAATCCCTTCTCCACCCCTACATCTATGAGGATATCGCCGCGGTTGCACAGTCGGATATGATTCCCTGGGAGCAGCTGCGCGGCAAAACGCTTCTGCTTACGGGCGCCGCCGGCTTTATCGGCTATTACCTGACGGCTGCGCTTTTGATTCGCAATGACCTTTACCAGGACGGGATAACGGTTATAGGACTGGTACGCAATAGGGAAAAAGCTGAAAAACGCTTCGGCGGGCTGCTTGACAGGCAGGATTTGAAGCTTGTCGTGCAGGATGTAACGGACGATATCGCAATCGGGGAAAAGGCGGATTTTATTATCCACGCCGCAAGCCAGGCGAGCGCCTATTTCTTTGAGCACGACCCAATCGGTACAATCGATGCAAACCTCACGGGTACGTACAAGGTACTCGACTACGCGGATAAATGCAAAGCGCAGAGCACGCTTTTTGTTTCGAGCCTAAAGGTGTACGGCGCGCTGCATAACGGAAAAGAATCCATCAGTGAAACCGACGTCGGCTATATTGACCAGGTATCCTACAAAAATTGCTACGCGCAGGGCAAGCGCGCGGCGGAGACTCTTTGCGCCTGTTTTCACCAGCAAAAGGGCCTTTCCGTAAAAATTGCAAGGCCCTCCTATATTTACGGCCCCTCCAGTATGGAGGACGACAGGGTATGGGCGCAGTTTATTGCGAACGTCGTCAGGGGAGAGGACATCCTGTTGAAAAGCAGCGGCGCGCCCTACCGTTCCTTCTGCTATGTGAGCGACACAGCGGCCGCGCTGCTTAAAATTCTATTGTGCGGACAGGACGTGACGCCTTACAATATTGCCGCGGAGCACTCTAATGTGACGATTCGCGGCTTTGCAAAAAAGGCGGCGGAGGCGTACCCTGAACGCGGTATTAAGCTTACGTTTGAAAATCCGCAGGATGAAAAGGAGCCGCAGCGCTCTTATCTTAGCGCAACGCCCGAAATTCTCGACAGTACGCGCCTTAACGCGCTCGGCTGGGAAGCAAGGGTCGACTTAACAGAGGGCATCCGCAGGTCTGTGCGGATTGTCGAGCTGCAAAATTAGTAAGCTGAGGGGTACAGCCATCATGGAACTGAAGAATTTCCTGAATGAATTTGAGTATGACTGGGCGGCTTTTCCTGCGCAGCAGAAGAAATTTCCAGCCAAAGAGCTTAAAAATAAAACGGTTTTGGTATCCGGCGGGCATCATGGGTTTGCCCGCTGTCTTGTTTATTCCCTGTTCGCGGCAAACGACCTGCAAGGCCTTTCTATGAAAATTATATTGGTCGGACGCGACAGCAGCGCCATTACCGGCTATTTTCCGCAGCTTTTAAAACGGCAGGACTTTCACTTTTTTACGTTTGAACAGGCTGTCGGAAACGAGAGCTTGTCAGCTGATTATTTTATTTACACCGGCTGCTGCAACAAGCGGCTGGAGCAAACGCCTGAATTTTTTATTGGTGAAATCGATTATGCGAAAAAGATGCTGACGCTCGCGCGCCATGTGAACGCGCAGCGGTTTATTTTATTATCTGATTACCGCCGGTACGGCGTGCTGGAACGCGGTGTGCTCGCATCGGAATATGAGGACGGCACGGTCGATTTTTCCCGCGCGTCCGCCTTTGAATGCGAGCTTTTGCAGACAATTGAATCACTTTGTCCGGTTTACGCAAAGCAGCTCGGCTTTTCCTATGTGATTCTGCGTACCGGAATCGCTCTGGGCGCCTGTACGGGCTTTGACGACAGCATCATAACAGACCTATTCAAGGCGGTGGCGAAGGGCGAGGAATACCGCCTGCTCAGCAGCAAAAATAAGTATTCCTTTGTTTATATCAGCGATATCCTCAACGCTGTGTTCCACGCGATGACCGGCCTGCGGGAAAATACGCTGTTTAATGTCGTCGGTAAGAAATCGACCGTATCGACAGGAATGCTTATTGCCACGCTTCATGACATTTATCCAAACGATACGAAGGTGTCGCTCGACTACAGCGAAAAAGACCCGTGCTACGGCGCGGCAATGAATAACCAAAAAATAGTTTGCTGCGGCTGTAAGCCGAAAATCAGCCTGGAGGACGCAATCCAGCTTCTTGTTGAAAGCAGCCGCGTGCGCGATGGACAGTTTGTATTTAAGGATTCCTACCAGGGCAAGCTCAATATTATCCAAAATATTCTTCTGGGATACCTGCTTGACATCGACCGGATTTGCCGCAAGCACAACATCCGCTATTTTCTTGCGGGTGGCACACTGCTCGGCGCTGTGCGCCATCATGGCTTTATCCCGTGGGACGACGACGCCGACGTCATGATGCTGCGCGAGGACTATGATAAATTCCTCAAGGTCGCACAGTCGGAGCTTCCTCCGAACGTTACGCTGCATACGGCAGACACCGACCCGCTCAATTACTGTATTTTTACAAAGCTGCGCATTGACAACACCATGTTCGCAACAAAGTATACGAGCAAATTCCTCGATATGCATAATGGTCTTTTCTTTGATGTGCTCTCGCACGACAACACGGCAAATTCTAGGCTCGGCAGGAAAATCCACCTGCAGCTGACGCTTTTGACACGGTCGCTCGTGTTTAATAAATGGCACCGCAGAAAAATCGATAACGGGCATAAAATCCAGTCGTTCTTTGCCAACATATTAAAGACGGTTTTACCGTTATCCTTTTGTGAAAAAATGCAGTTTAAATGCCTGAAATGGTTTGAGCATAAAAAAGACGCGAAATATTTGTACGATGGTATGGGCCGTAACGTGTATAAGGGCGATTTCCCGAAGGAATGGCTCAGTGAAACGGTTTTCTGGGATTTTGAGGGCTATCGTTTCCCCATTCCGAAGGAATACGATAAATACCTGCGTTATTTGTACGGCGATTATGAAAATATGGTGATCGCAAGCAGCCGCAAAACTAGCCATTCCATTATCATAATGGATTTGGGTGAGTACGCGCACTTTAAACGGCCTCAGACCAAAGAACAAAAAGCGCGGCTGGAACAGCTTAAAAAAGATAGATTAAAAGCATCCGAAGTATCACTGGCCCCAGTGGAGCAAACGGCGACGGCTGACAATTTGGCTGCAAAGCCAGATAGCTATCCGCCAGCAAATGAAAAAGAGGTTGCTTGTGAAAAAAGCGCAGTAATTGCCGAGCCAGCGGCCCAAAACGAAAACGGTAAGCCTCTGGAGACGCAGGACGAGGAAGAGGTATACTTGAACCGGGCGCTCGATATCCTGACGAAGGCGGCACAGAAAAATATGGAAGCTGAAGATACCCAGCAGGATGTTTTGCCTGCGCCTGACGCAGCTCAAACGGAGGTTCAAAAGGAACGGTAAATTTGGGACGAAAACTTTTTCCGAAAGATTGACTTTTTCGGCTCGTTTTGTTATAATATACAGCGTCGCGTAAGGCGGCACAAAAGTTTACCAGACGTATATGGTAAACTTATATATGCAGGTATGGCGGAATTGGCAGACGCGTACGGTTCAGGTCCGTATGAGGGCAACTTCATGCAGGTTCAAGTCCTGTTACCTGCACCAAGCATTTTGTAGAAAGAAGTCGATTGTTGTAAAACGGTCGGCTTCTTTCAATTTATTAACACAGTGAGAAAAAAACCGCAATGAAGCCAGCAGGGCAATACAGCTGATTTCGCATACAAATTATTTCTTAAAAATTTGTATCAGGCCAATTTAAAAGGATTTATTTACCGTATGAGGAT
>UQHH01000049.1 GCA_900540865.1 uncultured Oscillospiraceae bacterium | reverse complement strand
CCTGATGGGGAAGATAAACGATTTGATGTTTTCGGGCGAATGCAGCCTGCCGAACGTGCAGAGGATTGTGGAGGACGAAACAGGCCGTCAGCTATTTGTGGACTGCTTGGAAGAGAACAAGGCGCGGATAGATGCGTTTACTCAGAACCTCAATAAGCCCAGGCCGACCATCCGGACGGGGTTCGCCACGATGGATAAAATCCTTGGCGGTATCCGCAAGGGCTGTGTCTTTATCATCGGCGCCCGGCCATCGACAGGTAAGACAACGTTTGCAATAAACATCGCGTACAACCAGATAAAATACGGGCAGAAGGTCCTGTTCTTCTCGCTTGAAATGTCGTCTGAAATGATATTTGAGCGTGTGATGGCGGCGGAGAACAAAATCAAATATGAGAGGTTTTCACAGAACCGGCTGTCAGAGGACGAAGTAAACACGGTCAAACGCCAGATGGCGCAGTTGAAGGAAAACAACCAGTTCATCGTGGTGGATGATGTGTATGCAGTTGAGCTGATATGCAACCAGATAGCTGAGGTGAAGCCTGACCTGGTGGTTGTGGACTTTATCCAGATTGTGACGGCCGCGCAGAAATATGAGAACGTGCGCGTCAAGACAGATTACATATCGAGCGAATTGAAGCGGGTGGCAAAGAAAACAGGCAGTACCATACTGGTGCTCTCCCAGCTGTCGAGGAACGGCGGGAATGCGCCCACAATGTCCGACTTGAAGGAGAGCGGCGGGCTCGAGCAGGACGGCGATTACATCGCGCTGCTGCATAGGCCGTATGTACTGAAAAAGAACGATGAATTCATCCGGCCGGAGGAAACGGAACTGCTGCTCGACAAGAACAAGTTCGGGAATACAGGCAAAATAAACCTGTATTTTGACCTCAAGCACCAGAAGTTTTATGAGGCGGACACGTACCGCAGCGAACAGCTTGACGATTCAAAGGAGCCGTTCGGCGCGAATGACGACATTCCGTTCTGAAGGGGAAAACAATGGATTTGATGGAAGCAAAGAAAGCAATCGCACATCAAACGCAGGTGGAATATCAGGGCCATTCCTACACCGTGACAGCAATCACCATGCGGATACACCACAAAGAAGTACGGTGGTATTACCAGCTGGAGCTGATGGATGTGAGAACGCCTCATTCGCTTGTGATTGCGAATTTGGAGAAGATATTTCTCCCTAAGGAGCAAGGCTTATGTTAACTAAAAATCAAATTATAGACCTTTATTTTATGGGATACAGCGTAAAAGATATCATAAACAGATGCTTAGATGAAGAAAAAGCGGCTCCAGTAACCCAAAAGCTGCAAAAACAGCAGATAAAAGAGCGGGTTGAAACCGTACTTTGTGGGGTGTGGAGCAATCAAAAATCTTAAGACGAGGTGCTGGACGACCGTACGGACGCGCAGAACTGGTTTATGCTGACGCTGGCCGCACGGATTAAAAAAATCAAGGAGACGAGTAAAAATGGCTAAAGTACGTATTTGTTTCAGGATACAAGATGCTGATGTTGATAAAAAGGGCAAACCGATTCCTGCAGGTCTATGCGTTGATATTGGTGAATCAGACAAAGAAATCGACTATAACGAACTGACAAAAGATTTAGATAAGCGCAAATTCCTTGATGCGATAGGACTGCAGTTTATACAAGATGACAAAATTGAAATTATTACACCCGAGGAATATGACAAAGAGTACGGTAGCACAGAGGAGGAACAAGCTTGAAAAACTGCATAGAGCGGATGAAAGAAAACAAAACGGATGAAAAGATAGCAAGTTTCCGAGTGAAACAGCAGCAGGATTACGCATTTAAAACAAACTACGCCAGAATCAGGGCGTGGGAGTTTTACAACGAGTGCGGACACAGGGGATTAAACTGCCATGTGTCTGTCGGAGGGCTTGACAGCATAACGCTGTACCTGTTTTTGCAGTCTGTTGGAATTTCCGTGCCGGCTGTATCGGTGAGCACACTAGAGGACAAAAGCATCCAGGCTGTGCACAAGCAATTGGGCGTTATACCGTTACGGCCACTGAAAAGCAAAACAGCGGTATTGCAGGAGTTCGGCTTTCCGGTCCTGTCGAAAGAGACGGCCTCGAAAATAGAGCTGTTGCAAAACCCATCGCCCAAAAACGCAACGGTACGGCACGCTATCATCACGGGTGAAACGGGGGAATACGGCGGCTACCGCAAAAACACCCGGATGAAGATGGCGCAGAGGTGGCTGGAACTGTTTGGCGGGGGAGAGAATGAACGCGAAGGAGTCAGCTACCAATGTGCACCGTTTAAGGTGTCGCCGAAATGCTGCTACTATCTCAAAGAGAAGCCGTGTGACGACTGGGCGAAGCAAAACAACAGCGTCCCATACCTCGGACTGATGGCGTCAGAAGGAGGCCGGAGGCAAAAGTCGCTGATGATAAACGGCTGCAATTATTTCGGCAAATCGACAATCCGTTCCGCGCCGTTTGCTGTTTTTAACAGGCAGGACCTTTTGCAGCTTGCGCTGGATTTAAACGTGCCGGTGCCAGAGATATACGGCGAAATTGTCCGGGATGAGGACGGTACATTGCGGACAACGAGGGCACAGCGCACGGGCTGCAGCATGTGTGGGTTTGGTATCCAGCTGGAAAAACGACCGCACCGTTTTGACCGGCTGTATGAAGACAACCCCAAAGAATGGGAATTCTGGATGTACCGCTGCTGCAAGGATGAGCATGGGCAGCCGTTCGGCTGGGGGAAAGTGCTTGACTATATCGGCGTACACTGGACGCCGGAATCTTTGCCAGACGACCTGGCTAAACAGCTGAAAAGAAAGGGGAAATCCCGATGAACATCATCATCTACATACTCGCCGGAATCGGCACATTAACGGTTCTGTCGGTGTTCGTATTGCTTGCCTTATGGCGGTACGCAGCACGTAAAGAAAAGAAACTCGACCGGGATTCTTGCCCGGAGAATTAGTTTGGAGGGTGTCAGGTGACAGCAAAAGAATTATCCCAATACAAAAGCGCGAAGGCCGAGATTAAGAGTATCCACAAGGAGCTGCAGGAACTACCGGATTACATCGAGGGGACGGACACCGTGAAGGGTTCGTCCCCGGAATACCCGTACACCGAGCACCCGGTTACAATTCGCGGCCTTATCCCAAACCCACGAAAGGCAAAGCTTCAGAAGCGGCTGGAGAAGCTTGAACGGATTGTGTCAGAAGTGGATACGTTTTTGGATGCTATCGAAGATGTGAATATAGCCAGGGCAATTCGGTTGCATTTTTTTGGAGGGCATCCGTGGTGGAGGGTTGCCAAGATGTTTAACGAAGGAAAAGTAGGGGAGGCCTACAGAAAAAAAGTTTTGGATTTTCTAAAAAAAGTTTGAAAAGTTTGAAAAATCTGCTTTTTTGGTTTTTCGGTATGTTAGAATTATAATAGCGATTGGTACATATACAATGCAACCCCCGTAATCTGATTTTCAAATCAAATTACGGGGGTTAGCGCACTCGAAAAAAACAAGATTTTTATTTGAACCTCCACAAGTCATTTTTTAGCTTTCGGAGGATAAATAATACGTGGCACAAATTCCTCGCTTCTACTAGCAGTAGCGTTTTTATCATTTTCTATATTTTTGTCATTAACTGGCTCAATTTTAAAATAAAGTGATTTTTTATCACATTTATATGTAATGCAGGAGTTCGATCTTTTTTTAGATCGTATTACCAAAATTAGTGGAATAATAATACGAGCAACAATATAAGCAACTATGCCCACTACAATAGAAACAGGAACCCACCAAGGAATAATTACGGAGGTCGGCACAAAATCACCTCTATATGACGTGGTCCGATACCCCATTCTTATACGGAATCCTGGTTATTGCTACCAAGCCCGTATAATAGGGCATCTTTTTGGTAGCGTAAAGCACATAAAAGTCTTTAGGACTCTTCCGTGTTTATCATTTTACTTTTGAATTCTCTTTTCGCAACTATAGGGTTCCAACCCTTTAACACATGATCCATTTACGTTATTTTCTGGTGGTAAATCATTCATATAAAACATCCTCCTTTTTGTACGCAGGGTTCATAATATGTGCATTTATGCGGCCTACATAATAGCACAATGGAAATTAAGGAATTCCTTGTTTATTAGTATAAAGCATTTGGTTTTTATTTTCAATTATGTGTGTTTAAAAGTTTTGATTTAAAAAGTAGAAATTTAGACCGTTATTTTATGTAATATTAATAATATTTCACAACTCAATAGAGCTTTATTGTTTTAATTGGTCGAATAAACTAATTAATAAGGTGGTAGCAAGGGGAAAATATTGATGAAAAGGAGATGCTCACATGCTTACAGAACAGCGGAAACTGTTTGTAGAGGAGTTCATAAAATTGAGATGCAGTAATGCAACGCAGGCTGCAATAAACGCTGGGTATAGCAAAAAGTCAGCAGCATCTCAGGCGTCTCAACTTCTAAAAGATGATAAAGTCCACGAATATCTTGAGACGCAAAAAGAAGCGATCAAACGCGAAATACAGCAAGAATTTCTTTTTGATGCTTTAGAAGCAAGGAAAGTCATGTACGAAATATTAAGCGACCCTCGAGCGGATGATAAAAACAGGCTTGCTGCGGCACGTGATTTCCTGGATCGGGCAGGGTTTAAATCGCCTGATAAAATTTCTCTAAGCGCCGAATTGGAAACCGAAAAATCGAAGCTTGCCGACTTGACCGCCCAGTTGTGGGGTGATCCGTTTGAGCAGTGAAAGATTAATATTATCGAAAAAATATAAAGCTTTTCTACGCTGTAATGCGCCGGTGGAGTTTCTGGAGGGAACCACAGCGGCGGGTAAAACCACAGTCGGAATATTCAAGTTTATGCTAAAAGTGGCGGATTCCTCGAAAAAGCTGCATATCCTGTCTGGTTTGGATTTAGGCACCATTGAAAAAAACATTATCAATAAAGATTTGGGTATCCTGGATGTTTTTGGGCCTTTGATCGAGTACAATGCAGCGGGCAAAGGACCTAACAGCCTGCCGCACTTGCTTTACCATACCGGCAGCGGAGACAAGATTATATATGTGCTTGGGTACGATAACAAAGCCCGGTGGAAAAAAGCCCTGGGCGGTCAATACGGCTGCCTGTACATAGACGAAATCAACATAGCCGATATGGAATATGTACGGGAAGCTTCAATGCGCTGTGACTACCTCATAGCAACGCTCAACCCCGACGACCCAGGACTACCCGTCTACAAGGAATACATAAATTGTTCCCGACCTCTTCAGGAGTGGAAAAAAGAAACGCCGCCCGAAATATTAGATATGCTTACGGAAGAACCAAAGCCCGGATGGGTGCATTGGTTTTTTACTTTCGCTCATAATTTGGGATTACCAGCCAAAAAAATCGAACAAATAAAGCTAAACACACCCAAAGGAACAAAGCTATGGAAAAACAAGATACAGGGATTACGCGGTCGAGCGACGGGGCTTGTGTTCCCGAACTTTAACAGGAAAAAACATATTGTTTCTGCTCAATGGGTAAAACAGCAGATCAAAGACAGCAAAATCAAAATAAAGAAGTTCTCAGCGGGCCTTGATACCGCATACTCGCAAAAATCGCCCGACACAATAGCGATGGTGTTTCAGGCGATCACAGAGGACAGAAAGCTTTTGATATTGGATGAAAAGGTATACAGAAATCAGAGCTTGGAGAACCCTCTTGCACCGTCCGATGCGGTAATTAATTTTATTGATTTTTTGGAGCGGAATCGCAAAAAATGGGGTTTTGCAAAGGATGTTTTTATTGACAGCGCTGATCAGGCGACTATAACCGAGCTGCGAAAATACAAGCGACTGCACAGCTGTATTTATAACTTTATTGACGCGTACAAAAAGGTGCAGATTATCGACAGGATCAAGCTTCAACTTGGCTGGATTCAACAGGGATGCTATTTGGTTGTAGATACTTGCACAGAGCATATCAAGGAGCTTGAGGTGTATAGCTGGCGGGAGGATAAGGACAATACGCCAGAGGATGAGAACGACCACACGATTAATGCGTCGGAATATGGATACATCCCATACCGGCAGTTAATTGGATTTGAGGAGGAAACAAAGAAATGAGGTGGACAAAACAGATGAACGAAACAATAAAGCGCGGGATCAGAAACTGGCTGAATTTAATGCCGGCGCCGTCGTCCGCAATACAGATTAACGAAACTGCAGACTTTGAGCTGTCAGCGATACGCAACCGCATATGGTACAGGGGGGACAGCAGCGAGCTGGAACAGCTTTATAAACAAAACCCGGAATACGCAGACAAGTATAAATTTTGGGCGTCAAGCTGTACGCCTGGAATGGAAATGCGTAAAATCCATACGGGCCTTCCGGGGCTGATCGTCAGGGTCCTGGCGTCAATCGTGCTGCCGGATATGAATGGATTTTCTTTCAGCGACCCAAAGCAGGAGGAAATTTGGAGAAACATCGAAAAGGAAAACAGTTTCGGAAATTTGGTTTACAAGTCAGTAAAAGACGCACTGGTTATTGGGGATGGCGCATTCAAGATTGCAATCGATACAAGCATAAGCGCATACCCGATCATTGAATGGTATCCGGGCGACCGGATTGAAATCATCAAAACCAGAGGACGATTAAAAGAGATTGTTTTTAAAACACCTTATACGGTAAAACAGCGGCAATACATCCTTTATGAGCATTATGGCAGCGGCTATATAAAGAATGAGCTTTTTAGGGGCGATACCTCTGTTGATGCCAAAGCGATTGAAGCAACAAAGAATATCAGCGATTGGGAATGTGAAGGGATGCTTGCAGTCCCTCTGATGATTTATGAGAGCGCAAAATATGAGGGGCGCGGAGGGAGTATCTACGACGGAAAACTTGACAATTTTGATGCCTTGGATGAAGCATGGAGCCAATGGATGGACGCCCTGCGGGCAGGCAGAGCAAAAACATATATACCGGAAGATATGATCCCCCGCAATCTCAGCACCGGAGAGTTTATGAAGCCCAACCCATTTGACAACCGATACATTGAAACAGGCAATGCAATGGGCGAAACCGCAAAAAGCCAGATCGACACGGAACAGCCGGCAATCCCCCATGAGAGCTATCTGGCGTCTTACTGCACAGCGCTTGACCTTTGCCTGCAGGGGATTATAAGCCCGTCCACACTTGGAATTGATGTAAAAAAGCTCGACAACGCCGAAGCACAGCGGGAAAAGGAAAAAACAACGCTGTATACACGCAACGATATTGTAAACGTACTGGGCACAGTTCTACCGCAGTTGGTAGAGACGTGCATTAATGCATACTACCAAAATATAAGCCAGCCTGTGGTAAAGGTTGATGTCGATATCCCATTCGGCGAATATGCAAATCCGTCCTTTGAATCACAGGTAGAAACCGTGAGCAAAGGAAAGCAGGGTGGGATCATGAGCATTGAAGCTTCTGTGGAGGAGCTTTACGGGGCGACCAGGGACGAAGAGTGGAAACGGCAGGAAGTTACCCGGTTAAAAGCGGAACAGGGTATTATTGAGATGGAAGAACCGACTGCAAATATGGAACTGGGAGGATTTGCAACGGAAGTGGAGGAGGAATCGACTATAACAAACCTGAACGGTGCTCAAATTGCTAGCCTGCTAAAGATTGTTGAATCATATAAAACAGGGCAGCTTTCTCGTGCCGCAGCGATTTCAATCGTAACGTCTACATTAGGCATATCCAGGGAAAATGCTGAAAATTTTATTGAAGAACAGGTAGGAGGAACGAAAGGTGAAAGTCAAGGTAGCGAACCACCTGTATGAGATGGGGCAGGCGGAATATAAGAAATTACAGTTGACTGCAAGCGAACAGGTTCCTTTTGGTATATACGCGATTGAAAAAGGTGGGTATGCCGAACTACGCTGTGATAAATGCAAAAGTATGGGTGAGCTGAAAAAGCTCACCCACCATTTCAAACAGCAGGGCTTCAAAGTGTATTCCAACTACGGAAGATCATCATGACGGAATACGATATCGGCACCGCGTTTGATGAGATTGAACAGGAGCTTATCAGTTCCCTCATAAGGAATTTGGACCATCATAGGGCGCAGGAACTCGAAGAGGGGTACGACTGGTCGATGTGGCAGGTCGAGCAGCTCAAGGAGTTGGAAATTTACCGCAAACAGAACCGGTCAAAGTTCAAAAAGAGATTTTTCCTCATTAACAAATCGATTCCCAGAATCATAAAGGAAGCCCGTAAGAGGGGCGAAATGGAACAGGAAAGGGAAATACTCCTTGCGATAAAAAACGGGTTTAAAGGGTATCACAAAGTCGGAAGTAAGCTTCAGGCGCAGTTTTTTAAGACCAACAGCAGAAAGCTTGACGCGCTGATCCAAGCAACAACAAACGATTTCAAACGCGCGGAATATGCCATCCTCCGTATGGCCGACGACCAGTACAGAAAGATTATATACAATGCGCAGGTATATGCCAATACGGGGGCGGGAACCTACGATAAGGCTGTAGATATGGCAATCAAAGACTTGATTTCTGCCGGCTTGAATTGCGTTGAATACTCCAATGGGGCGCGGCACACCCTTTCTGATTATGCGGATATGGCAATCCGTACTGCCGGGAAAAGGGCGTATCTGACTGGCGAAGGCGAAAAGCGACAGGAGTGGGGGATACATACAGTTATTATCAACAAGCGTGGCAATCCTTGCTCTTTGTGCCTGCCTTTTGTCGGGAAGGTACTAATCGATGATGTTTGGAGCGGCGGGACACCACAAGACGGCAGTTATCCGCTTATGAGTTCGGCAATCGCGGCCGGGCTTTACCACCCCAGATGCAAGGATAGCCACACAACGTATTTTGAAGGGGTATCGTCCCCGCCAAAAGAAAAGTTTACTCAAGCTGAATTGAACGGGATCATGCAAAAACAGAAAAATGAGCAGCGGCGACGCTATGCTGAAAGGCAGGCAAACAAATACCAGCGGTTGTACCGCGGCTCCCTCAGTGCCGAAAACCATAAGGCGTACTATAAAAAGTATCAGAAATGGGCTGCAGTTGCCGGAAAACAGGTTGAATACAGTACAGAAAATGATATAATAGAATTGTTGCCGGCAGCTGAAAAAGCACATATCCCAAAAGAAAAGTTTACTCTATATGCGTTGAATTTTGAAAAGGATCCAAACAAAGCGCGGGCTTTTAAAGAAGCACTCGGCTATCAAGCAGAAAACGCCGATAAGCTGATCGAAAATATCCGGTCGCACATCGGAGAATTTAAAGCGGTCGATAAAGGCAACAATGGTTACGGGCAGCGGTACGAAGTACTGATGACCTTAACAGGGGAAAACCAGAAAACTGCAAACGTCAAAACAGCTTGGATCATTGACAATGGGAAAAAGGAACCAAGATTGACAAGCGCTTATGTAACCTCAAAGAAAAGAGACGGTGATATATGATTGATATTAAAAAATATGACAAGGTCCTGTTAAAGAGCGGGCAGATCGCTTTTATAACAGAGATTTTTGAAAAAGGAAAGGCTTATCTTGCTGATGTGGATTATCCGGAGGGAACAGAAACGGAGGATATCAAACAGGGGCAGATAGAAAAAATAATTGATTGATACCGCAGGCTTTATAAGCTTGCGGTATTTTTCATATCTCCAGCACCCGACCGGGTGCTGTTATTTATTGCCCGAAGGCTTAAAACTACGCGGAGACACCGTAGATAAAAACTGGACCGGGAGACACCCGTACAACTGGAATAGGGAGACACCCTGAAAACTGAAAGGAGAAAAAGACATGGACAAAAGCTTACCAATCGACATTCAGCTTTTTGCTGAAGAGGGAGAGACAACACCAGAACCGGCTACAGGGGGTTCCGCGCCGGAATTTGACTACGAAAAGCTCGCGGGGCTTATCAGCGGTGCGCAGGCAGCAAAAGAGGAGGCAGTGCTTAAAAGTTATTTTAAGCAGCAGGGGTTAAGCGCCGAAGAAGCGGCGCAGGCAATCATGTCGTTTAAAGAGACGAAAGCGAAGAATCAGCCGGACGTTACCGCCTTGCAAAATCAAGCGACACAGGCACAGGCGGCGGCACAACAAGCTGTGCTTGAAAAAAATGCCACACTGGAGGCGTTATCTCTTGGGATTGATGCGAAAACAATACCCTATGTCCTGAAACTTGCGGATTTTTCGCAAGTTGTCAGTGAGGATGGAACAACAAAGGCAGAAGCCCTGCAGGAAGCCCTAAAAAAGGTTTTGGAGGACGTGCCAGCATTAAAACCTAACCCGCAGCAGCAGACCGGTTTCCGCCAGATCGGGGCGAGCGGTGACGGACAGCAGGGAAGCACCGACGCCACACTGGACAAAATTTTCGGCGCATCTAAAAAATAATAAAAGGAACAGGAGAGTTTACTTATGGCAGTTTTAAATTATGTAACACAGTTTTCTACCCGGATTCTCGATATGTACGGGCATGAACTGGTATCTGACGCACTTTACCACACCAACGAAGATATCCGGATTATCGGGGCTAAGGATATTAAAATTCCACGCTTAACAGTAAGCGGGTACAAAGACCACAACAGAAACACAACAGGGTTCAACGGCGGGAATTACTCCAACGAATTCGAAACCAAAGCGCTGGATCACGACAGGGATATTGAGTTTGCGATTGATCCGATGGACGTCGATGAAACAAACCAGATTGTTTCCATCGCCAATATCCAGGCGCGGTTTGAAAAAAGGCAGGCGATCCCGGAGCTGGATTGCTACACTTTTTCAAAACTATATTCCGAGGCGGAAAGAGTAGGGGCAACAATAAAAACTACATCCATTACACGTTCCAATATTCTGGCTGATTTTGACGACAACTGTGAAGCGTTTGAGAATCTTGGCATCCCGCTGTCGCGCTGTATCCTTTACTGTACGGCGGCATTCCGCAAAGAACTTAAAAACGCGGAGGGCATCCAAAGAACGCTGGAAATGAGCGGCGGCAGCAACGCTATAGACCGCAGGGTACATACGCTGGATGACCTAAGGGAAATCAAAACAGTGCCGATTGAGCGGTTTAAGACGGCATATGATTTTACAGAAGGATATCGGGCTGATGCCTCCGGCAAACAGATCAACTATATTCTGGTCGATCCTGACGCGCAGGTATCGAGGGTAAAGTACTCTTACATCAACACCTATACGCCGGGGCACGATTCCCGGACAGCTGATAGCTACCTGTACCAGAACCGCCGTTTCAATGGCACTTTTGCCTTGGATCAGGAGTTTAAGCAGGCGTGCATTATTAACAGGGAGGCGTAAATATGAGGGCGAAGAAAGATAACAAGGTATATCGTATTGACCCCGACAGCAAAAAGCGTTATATGGATGAGGGTTACGATATTTACGACGATGATGGTCAACTGATCCAGCATTCCCCGTTGAAAAAAATCCCGCTGTCTGAGCATGAGCGCGTTGTTGGGGAGATAAAGGCCGCGAATGAGTCTTTATCCACAAAGGTAAAAGAGCTGGAAGCAGCGGCGGCAGACAAGGACGATCAAGATACGCTGGATATTTTGAAGTCGTTCGCAAGCGAGCACGGCGTAAGCCTTGGAAAAGCTGCCAGCGTTGCGGGGGTTGTAAAGAAAATCAAAGAGCATCAGCCGAAAGTCGGCGTTTGACGTGTATAAAGGCTATACGACGCCGGATTATTATAAAAACGTGTACGACGGGCACCTGATACCGGACAGCGACCTTGTAAAAGCTCTGCGCCAGGCAAGCCGGCACATTGATTCCCTTACCTTTAACCGGATAGCCGGGAAAGGGTTTGACGCGCTGACAGGGCGCCAACAGGAAATCATTCAGGAGGTCGTCTGTCAGCAAGCCGAATTTGAAGTTGAAAACGCAGATGTGATTGATTCGATATTGCAGAGCTATGGAATTAACGGCGTTTCCGCGCAATTCGGCGAAAGCTGGAATGTCCACGTAAATTCCGGGGTTGCGATCAAAAAAGACACCTATGCGCTTTTATCCCAAACTGGGCTGACGTGCAGATTGGCGGCGAGGCTATGAAATATCCTTGTCTTGTTAATAAGAGGTTTTGTACCACGCCTGTATCTATCTGTATTGAAACAGAGGGATTAGATGAGGACGGGGCTCCCATAGTGGCGTTTAAAGCTGATGTAAGCTGTAATTATCAGGAAACGGCAAAAACCATTCTGACAGCCGATAAAAAGCTGGTACAGATCACTGCCACCGCCTTGTTTTGCGGTGATGTTGCGCCGAAACTGAAAGCAATAAGCGGGGGTACAGCTGTCGTGTATGGCGTGAAACGCCGGATATTACAGGGCATGAAGGCACGTAATCCGGACGGAACGGTAAATTATACGAGGTTGGACTTGATATGAAAGTAAATTCGACAATCAAAATCAATACCGGAAAAATCCACAGCCTTACGGCTGCAGCGGTTACTGCGCTCGAAAAGACTGGTGAGGCACTCCATACGGAAGTGATGCAGGCGCAGGTTATACCACGCGATACGGGCGCTATGCAGAACGATAGCACGTTTGTCGATTATTCCAACAGCAAAAACGGCAGTGTTACGCTTGTTACAAGCTCGCCGCAGGCAAGGCGGCTGTATTATCATCCAGAGTATCATTTCCAGACAAAAGAAAATCCGAACGCCCGCGGGGAATGGTATGGGGACTGGCTTCCGGGAGGGAAAAATGATACGTTTTGCACAGAAAGATACAAGAAGTTTTATAAACAGGAAACGGGGGTGTAGTTTTGTTCGTGCTGGCAGATATAAGGGACTGGATAAAAACGCTGATTCCGGCAGATTTTTATTATGTTGGAAAACTCGATGCAAAAAAAGAAAAATCTATCGGGGTGTACCAGCTAAAACGCATGATTCCCCCAAATGTAGCGTACAGCCGCTTGGAGACGTATGAACGCAAAGGGGTAACATTACTCGTCCACTGGAACAAAAACGCCACAGAGACAGAAACAGCCGCCTTTATGCTTTACAAAAAGCTCAGGGCGGTTGATTCTTTGCGTTTAAACGAAACGAGAGTATTATATTTGGAACTGCTTGAAAGCGAGCCGGTCAATATTGGGTCCGATGAGAACGGCGTACATGAATGTGTCATAGATTTAATTTTATATTATGAAAAGGAGAAATAAAAATGGAAAGAAACGGCGTATATCCTTGCTACGAAAACCAGTTTAAGGCAGGGAAAGACAAAGAATCGGCCAGTGTGATTTCCAATATGGAAAACTACAGCGTTGCCTTTGATAACGGTATTGAGGAATGGACCCCGTATGATACCGAAGGATGGAAAAAGCGGCTCATGACCGCTAAAAGCATCACAATTTCCGTAAGCGGAAAACGCACGGTAGGCGATCCCGGCAATGATTTTGTTGCGGGGTTAGGCTTTGCAAATGGCACCGCGGCACAGGGATATTTTTGTTGGGCCTTCCCGGACGGAACAAAAGTAGAGTTTGAGGACGCTGTTTTTAGCGTAACTGAAAACGGAACCGGGGACAGTACGGCAGTCGCCCCTCTTGTATTTGAAGTGTTGTCCAACGGAAAACCGGCCATCACAGTGCCGGCAGTTTAAGGAGGGCTAGAAGATGGCAAAAATAGTGGACATTACAGAAAAGCTAAACTTCGAGGAACGCCCTCAGATTGTTATTAAGGGTGTTGCGATAGAAGTCAATGACAGGGCAACTGATGTCCTGAAAATTATGCAAATATTTTCAGAAAGCGGAAATGACCCGGCGAGTCTTATGAAAATGTACGAAATTCTGTTTGAAAAAGAGGATCGTAACAAAATTGATAAATTGCAGCTGGGGTTAAACGATTTTACGAAGGTAATCATGGCTGCAGCAAATATTGCAACCGGAGATGCCGACGAGGGGGAAAATCAGACCCGTATTACGACCTGATAGAGGATTTCGACCTTGCTGTATCCTCACTATTAAAAGAATACGGAATACGGGTCTACAGTGATGAGTTCCGGCGTATGGGCTGGGGTGAATTTTGCTCTCTACTAAGCGGAATTGATGCAGACACGCCTTTAGGACGTGTGGTGCTGATCCGCGCGGAAACCGACCAAGAAAAAATCAGGAAGTTTTCGTCGCATGAGCGGCGAATCTACAACGCTTGGCGAAATAAGAAAGCCCAAAAAGTAACGCCGCAGGAAAGCGCCGCGGCTGCGGAGCAATTCCGGCAGATGTTTGTGGCAATGGCAGGTGAGAAACATTGACAAGATAAAATGTGCAAACTGTGGACAGACGCTGATGTATGCCGACTATGCAAAGGCAGAAATTAAGTGCCCCCGCTGTAAGACGATCAATAAAATTCAAATAGAACAAAGGCGAGAGCAAACAGGCCGCACCAGAGAGTAGCGGCAAGCGCCTACTTTGTGAAAAGTAGGTGATTTCTATGCCCGATGATAGCGTGGGCAGAATCGGGCTTGATCTGGTTCTGGATCAGAAAAAGTTTGATAAGCAGCTCAACGGAATTGCCGGAAACGTCGAAAAAAAGATGTCCGGTATTAAAAATACCGCGATGAAGGTCGGCGCAACGATTGCCGCCAGTTTTGCCGTTAAAAAGCTTGTAGACTTCGGCAAGGAGTGCGTAAACCTTGGCTCTGACCTTGCCGAGGTACAGAATGTTGTCGACGTTGTTTTCACGACCATGTCTGCTAAGGTAGATAAGTTTGCAAAATCTGCAGCGGCAAGCTATGGATTGTCGGAAACGATGGCGAAGAAATTTACCGGAACATATGGGGCGATGGCAAAAGCATTCGGTTTCACCGAAGCGCAGGCATACGATATGTCAACAACCATGACCGCACTTGCCGGTGACGTCGCGTCCTTTTACAACATATCACAGGACGAAGCGTATACAAAGCTGAAATCCGTATTTTCCGGTGAGACTGAAACGCTCAAAGACCTGGGCATCGTCATGACACAAACTGCGCTTGACGCTTACGCTTTGGCAAACGGATACGGAAAAACAACACAGAAAATGACCGAAGCGGAAAAGGTCGCCCTGCGCTATAAGTTTGTGCAGGATCAGCTTGCAAGCGCGCAGGGTGACTTTGCACGCACGGCGGACGGATGGGCGAACCAATCAAGGCTCCTTACCTTGCAGCTTGACAGCCTGAAAGCCGCAATAGGGCAGGGGCTTATCAATGCGCTCGCCCCAGCCTTGAAAGCGTTGAACGGTTTTATCGCAAAGCTGCAAGTAGCGGCGGACGCTTTTAAGTCGTTTACGGAGAAGATATTTGGTTCGGACGGGGGAAACAGCGCTGTTTCAGACGCGGCAAATGCGGCGGGAGATTTGTCAGGCGCAGCAGACAGTGCCGCGGCCGGAATGGACCAAACGGAAAAAGCGGCAAAAAAGGTCAAGAAGGCTCTGGCTGGATTTGATGAGCTGAATATATTGAGTTCCGGCTCAGACGACACTGATACTTCCTCCACTTTATCAGGCACCCCTAGTACGGAGGTTCCTAAACCAGACAATGCTTCTCTCAAAGAAACAGACGGCCTATTTAATAATATCCAGAAGAAACTTGAAAAGATCAATTCACAGTTTGGTTTTGATAAGGCCGTTGCAAATATAAAAAAGGGAATCGATTCAGTCGATTTCAGCGCAATAAAGAAAAATTTTTCGTCCATCTCTAAAAGCCTTGAGCCGATAGCAAAGGCGGCCTTTTCCGGTGTTGCGAAGGTGGCAAAATCAAAACTCAACCTTATCAGTACAGTAGCCGGCGGAGTAATTTCTGTCACCGGAAAACAGCTGCAAACTGTGTCCGGTGGGATTGCGAAATGGCTTGATAAGGACAAAAATCGTATTGCTGGCTTTATCGATACCGTTAGCACAAACATGGCAAAAGGGTTTGATAACCTTGCCGGTTTTTTTGATACGGTATTCGGTGAGCTTGGAAGTTCCATTGACCGTATGCGCCCGCGTATGGAAGAAGCTATATCCGGAATGCTGGGCGGGCTTACTACGCTAGCCGGATCAATAGGGACTGTCGTTTCCGATGCGTTTTCTATTTTTACAGGAACGTGTGCACAGTGGGCAGAAGATAACAAAGAAGCCATAGGCGGATTTTTCGACGATGTACAGTCTATGGGCGCCGACGTCATGACGTTGATTGGTACGGTCAGCGAGGATATCGGTGGTAAACTGTCTGAGTTCTGGGAGAATGGCGGCAGCGGCATATTTGAAGGAATATGCAAAGCTTTTACAGATTTAGGTACAATAGTCCTTCAAGTATGGGAAGAGTGGATTAAACCTTTTTGGGATAACTTGGTGTCCTGTGTGACGGATATCTGGAACAACTCCCTTTCTCCTTTAATTGATAAAGCTATCGGTTTTTTCTCCAAAATTTCGGAAGCCGCGCTGATGCTTTGGAATAATGTACTGCAACCGTTGGTATCCTGGATTGTTTCGGAAGTCGCTCCTACTTTCCAAACTGTTTTTAAAATTGTGGGCGACGTGTTCCGTGATGTGTTTTCCGTGATTTCCGGCGTGGTTGGCGGGATTTGGGATGCGCTCAGCGGCCTGATCGATTTTTTGGTCGGCGTTTTCACCGGAGACTGGGAAAAAGCATGGTCTGGAATCCAAAACTTTTTCAAAGGAATATGGGACACCATATACTCCGTTGTGCGCGGCGCTGTCAATTTAATCATCGACGGAATCAACTTGTTGTGGACAGGTATTTATTCCGCTGTCCGTGGAATCATCGACGGAATAGGCGGGATAGCCGGTGCGATCGGAGATATTTTCGGGCAGGATTGGCACTTTTCTATGCCAAAAGAGCCTCCGCTTATACCCAAGCTTGCAAAGGGCGGTCTTGTAAAGTCGCCGACGCTTGCAATTGTTGGCGATAACCCGAATGCCGGCCGCGATCCTGAAGTGGTCGCTCCGCTTTCCAAATTGCAGGGGATGGTTGGCAGCACCAATGACCCGGACCTATTACGGGAGATTTTAAGGTGGCTGATAAAAATATATGATGCTTTGCAGAACCAGGAAATTAACCTGACTAGCATTACGAAGATTGACAGCGAAGAACTTGAACGGAAGCTTACAAAGGTCAGGATCCGTAAAAGCAGAAGATACGCAGGGGGGAAGACATGATGCAGGATATGTTTAAAGTAAACGGGATCAAGCTTCCGGCCCCTACGCTTTGTTCTTACAAACTTGCTGACCTGTCAAGCGATGAAAGCGGAAGGTCAACCTATACCGGGGCTATGCAAAAAGACATCATTTCACAAAAACGCACCCTTTCTTGCCGCTGGGACCGTTTGACGTGGGAAGAAGCTGCGACCCTTGCAGGCCTGTGTAAATATTCCGGTGTAACCGTGCGTGTTACATACCCGGATCTGTCAGACGGCTGTTATAATACGCGAAGTTTTTATACAGGGGATTTTGAAGCGGATTATGGGTACTGGACAGATAGGGAACACTGGGTAACAAATGTAGCTTGCAACTTTATCGAGGTGTAATATGCAGAATACATCAACCTTGTACAAGAGCCTTGCCGGACAATCCGGCAGGGCTTTTGTTGTGAAAATATACACCAATAGAATTTTGACCGCCGATCAAGCCAGCAGCGGATTGTTTGCAGTCAACTGCGAAAACAATACCCTGCTGCTCACCGGGGACGATATTATGGATGGCAGCCTGCAAATTCAACAAGCCACGACAGCAGAAGGGGATTTTGACATCGGTGGCGCGGTAATCGGCCAACTCGAATTTGAGATGGACAATACAGACGACAGATTTAAGGATATAGACTTTTTAGGCACGGTGTTTGATGTGCGTGTAGGCCTGATTGTTGGTCAGGATTACAATGGTGGCACGACCGTCGAATGGGTTAAAAAGGGGATCTATACGCTAGAAGAACTGACAAACAATGACCGATATCTTTCGGTCGTCGCCTTTGATAATCTGGCAAAATTTGACCGCCCGTATTCCGAAAGCACACTCAAATATCCCGCAAGTCTTTCCGCAATCATCGACGATGCTTGTACCAGGTGCGGGGTTGTAGCTTCATCTTTGGATTTTCCGAACGCGAGCTGGAAGGTGACAAACAGAAAAATCATAGACGATTCTGTAACATTCCGGGATATTGTTTCGTATGTATCGCAGCTTGCCTGCTCATTTGCCCTGTGCGACGCGGACGGACGTTTATGTATCAGGTGGTATGAAGATACCGATATCAAAATAGAGCAGACAAGGACAATTTCAGGCAGTGTAACAATAACCGGTGTAACTGTTGTCAATTCTGCAGACGAAGAACTGGCTTACTTAACCGGGGAGGAAGGGTATGAACTTACAATACAGGATAACCCTTTGGCACAAATAAATATCCACTCATCCGACAATCCAATGTGGAATCCTGTATGGGCAGAACGTATTTTGGGGCTTGAAATTACGCCGTTTGAAAGTGCCGAAATCTCAAATCCTGCGATTGAGGCGGGGGATATTTGCACCGTCTACGATAAATATGGGAACGCATACAGGTCCCCGATTACGGGGGTTGTATTCCGACTGAATGCAAGGGTAAATCTCCGCTGTGATGCCAAAACAATTGAAGAGCAAAACCGCAGTGGCGGGAACCAGTTGGCAAAAATCAAAGCCGTGGCGAAAAAGGTAGCAGAAAAACAAGTGTCTGCGTATGACGTGTATGCGCAGAATTTCAGCGGCCTTACTGCCAACAGTATGGGATTTTATGAGACGGTAAAGGAACAGGATGACGGCTCAAAAATCGTTTATCAACACGACAAGCCAAAAATAGGCGAAAGTAAATATATCTGGAAAAAAAGTGTTGACAGCTTCGCAGTATCAAACGACGGTGGCAAAACGTGGGGCGCGGGCTTTGATAAAAACGGAAATGCTGTTTTAAACATTCTTGCGGCTCATGGTGTCGTAGCAGACTGGATAAAAACAGGCGTTATACGCGGAGCGGAGAACACGAATGCGTATTTCGACTTGGATAATGATGAATTGTCCTGTACCAAAATGAGCGGCACCAACAGCGGATACTATTTCAAACTTGACAAGGTAGTGTACAGCGGCGCGCCATACTACAGCGGAATGTACGCATACAGTAAAGCAAACAATTCCTTGCAGGGCGGCATTTTTAACCTTGAAGAAAAATATATGGGCCTGTTGGGGGTGAACGGTGTTTCTATCCGCTCAAACGCCCTGAATAGTACCCTTTGCAACGAATTTAAAATGACAAATGATTCAAGCGGAAAAGGAGAAATATCACTTACCCGATTAACCGGATATACCGATGTAACAACGGAAAGAGTAATGCGTATCGACGACACAAAGCTGTATTTAGCAAAATACTTCAACTCTGCCGCAAATGCGACTAATAATTGTTACATCCACATGTATCAAGATGGAGGGACTACGGGAACACGTTTAGAAATTGGTGTGCGTTATCCATATAGCGGTAGTTCGCAGGAACGAACCAATTTTATCCGTATTGGATATAACACGATTGAATTTTACGTGGCAGGAAGGAAGGTGGCAGGATGGCCCAGTTAAAAGAAATCGAAAATTTAACGCACGATATTTACGCAAGGCTAGCTAGTTTACAGATTCAAGCGACTGGTACAAATATCGGGACGATGGCATGTGTTTATACGATGCTTGATAAAATCGATGCGTTGACAAAAGAAGGTGATACAGATGGCGCTGTACAAGGAAACTCACAAGATTAAGGTATTCGAACCGAATTCAATTACTTTAAACGCTGTACAAGGAGAAGGGAACGAACGTGAATACGAGTTTATCCTTATTGAAAAAACCGGGGATACTCTTAAAACCAGCAATGCACCAGCTGTTGACAAAATGCTGGATGTGACCGGGTGCAGCGTTCGTCTATATGTAGCAAAACCGGACGGACATATTATTTACATGGACGGAGAGGTTGCAAACGGTTCTAATGGCGTTATTTCATTTATTCCAAAGCAACAGGTATTCGCGGCGAGCGGGAAAGCTAATTGTATTTTACAGATTACTTCTGCAAATGGTGATTTACGAGCAGTTGGTGTAGTGCTTAACATTGGAAAAGCTGAAATTGACGGAGCACTTGAAAGCAAGGATGAACTCACCGCTTTGACGGAAGCGGTCACAAAAACAGAGAAGTTATATGATTCTGTAAATCAAGCAATAGGGCAAGTGACGACAGATACTGAAATCATTTTAGCTCGCGGTGGTAAAGATACTTTATTTGAACGGCTAGGAGACTTTGTTGAAAAGCAGTACGCTAATAACAATTATGCCAATGTAATAAACGCCGGTGCTTTAAAAATCTTGAACGAAAATGTAATAGTTCAGCCTCAAAGTTTGAAAAATTCTGTTGATGATACTGCAATTAAAAAAAGTGCTGTCACAACTGCAAAAATTGCTGCTGGTGCAGTAACTGCCGAAAAAAGATCATATTGGAGTTATGACGAAACCGGAGAAGGAATCCCTGCGTCTGTCAACTTGTTTGATAAGACAAAAGCAACGACCGGGTATATTTATGACGGTGAAACGTTGCAGAGATGGGCAAGCGGTGTCGCAGGGCAATCCGACTGGATACCGACAACGCAGGGAGATGTTGTCCGTGTGCTCGATACACGGACGGCAGGCGCAAACACA
>UQHH01000048.1 GCA_900540865.1 uncultured Oscillospiraceae bacterium | reverse complement strand
ATTCATTTCTTGAATGTCCTCCTTTTGGTTTTTTGTGCAGTTGTCAGGCCGCACTTTTATTCTACCAAAAGGAGTTTTTATTTCCTATTCATCGCTAAAGCTTTTCTGAACCCCCGGCACTGCCGGGGGTTTTCGGTTACAAGAAAGAAAAGCACAAGGGCAGGTAGCTACACCTGCCCTTGTGCTTTTATAGCTTACCCTTTCTGATAAGCCCGTGCTTACTGCAGCAGACATATAATACGCCGCCGCGCATTTTGGGGAACCGCGCCTGCGCGTCCTGCTCGGGATACAGCTTTATGAAAAGCACCCTGTCATAAGCAACGTATGCCATAAAGGTAATGTAATGCTGCTTACTCATTTCATGCTGTAAGGTGATATAGTAATCCTCCTCAATCTCCTCCACATGGATGCTATGCCCCGAATCCTCCTGCTGGGTCGTCAACGGGGCCTGCTTCCTGCCGCAGCAGGAAATTTCATTTTCCCCCGTACAAAACAGGGTGCTGCCGCAATTCGGGCAAGCATAGAATTTGATTTTTTTCATATTCCCTCCATCCATGGCGTTTGGCTCCAAATCGCCTGCCAGTATTTTTTCTATATCGACTTCTAAAACGGCAGACAGCGCGCCAAGCAGGGACACATCAGGGCAGCCGATTCCGCGTTCCCATTTTGAAATCGTCCTGTCGCTGATACGCAGCTCATTCGCAAGAGCCTTTTGCGTCATGCCTCTTTCCCGGCGCAGGCTTTGAATCAGCCTGCCGACCTTTGTGCAATCCATTTTCTTCACCTCCCATTCAAATCATACCCGCGCTTCCTGGTAAATGCAACAAACGCTCCGTAGAGTTGTAAGCTTTATTGAATCCCAGCACAAAAGGGTGCATGGCAGAAATTTTTTTGTCTGCATAAGCTTATAAAAAGTATTATCGCAAATTTTCATAGGGCATATGTTTATCTCTATAAAAAAGAGGGAAAACCAAACGGTTTCCCCCACTTTTAAGCGTTTATCAAATCTTCTTACTCTGTTTTAAAGAAAAGCTGCCAATATGAAAACGATACGCGGAAGCGCTAAGGGAAACCGGCCTGCGGCCCGGCCCCTTCGTCCGTTTTAATCAGCGTATCCTGCTGCCCGCGGGGATGGAGCCGTCTAAAAACAGCACCTTGACCCCTTCGCCGCAGTCGGAGGCGAGAATCATTCCCTCGCTTTCCACACCGCAGAGCACGGCGGGCTTTAGGTTTGCAACGAGGACGACCGTTTTCCCAATTAAATCCTCCGGCGCATAAAACTTTGCTATGCCGGAAGCGACTGTGCGCTCACGCTCGCCGTCGTCAAGCTTTAGCTTCAAGAGCTTTTTTGCCTTTTTGACCGGCTCGCATGCCGTTACCTTGGCCGCGCGCAGCTCGACCTTCATAAAATCCTCGATACCAATCTGCGCCAGCCCCTCTATTTTAGGCCGTTCGCTCTTCTTTGCCTGCTCTTCCTCCGCCTTTTTCTGCGCGGCGATTTCCTCCAGCATTTTTTGAGAATCGATACGCGAGAACAGCGGTACAGCCGTGCCGACCTTTTCGCCCGCCTGGAGCGCGCCGAACGCGCTTAAGGAATCATACCCGGAAACGGAGCAGTTCATCTGCTCCAAAATCGCTTTTGCCGTATCGGGCATAAACGGGGTGAGCAGGACAGCCAGGAACCGGATGCTTTCCAGCAGGTTATAAAGCACCGTTCCGAGGCGCGCTTTGTCCTTCTCGTCCTTAGCGAGCACCCAGGGCGCCGTTTCGTCAATATATTTGTTGCTGCGGCGCGCAAGGTTCATGATTTTGTCGAGCGCGTCGCTTATGCGGTACTGGGCAATCAAATCGTCGACGTCCTTCACGGTCTGGAGCGCAAGGCGCGAAAGCTCGCCGTCCACCTGCTCCGTACAGGCGGGAGGCATGATTTCCCCGCCGAAATACTTGTTGCTCATTGCAATCGTGCGGTTGACGAGATTGCCAAGCGTATTGGCTAAATCGGAATTGAAGCGCTCGAAGATGGTTTCGTAGGTGATTGAGCCGTCTGAGGTATAGGGCATCTCAGACAGCAGGTAATAACGCACCGCGTCCACGCCGAGAAGCTTTACCAAATCGTCGGCATAAATGACGTTTCCGCGCGATTTGCTCATTTTATCCGCGCCGAACAGCAGCCACGGATGGCCGAACACCTGCTTTGGAAGCGGCTCGCCGAGCGCCATGAGCATAATCGGCCAGTAAATGGTATGGAAGCGCAGGATGTCCTTGCCGATGATGTGCACGTCTGCCGGCCAGTATTTTTTGTAAAGGTCGCCGGAGCCGCCCGGGTCATAGCCGAGCGCCGTAATATAGTTCGACAGCGCGTCTATCCAAACATAAACGACGTGGCCCGGGTCGAAATCGACCGGGATTCCCCATTTAAAAGAGGTTCTCGAAACGCATAAATCCTGCAGGCCCGGCTTAATGAAGTTGTTGACCATTTCCTTCTTGCGGCTTTCGGGATAGATATAATCGGGGTTGTCCTCGATAAACTGCTCAAGCTGTTTCTGGTATTTGGACAGGCGCAGGAAATAAGCCTCTTCCTTCGCGGCCTTTACCTCCCTGCCGCAGTCGGGGCATTTGCCATCCTTTAGCTGCGACGGCGTCCAAAAGCTTTCACACGGGGTACAGTACATGCCCTCGTACTCGCTTTTGTAGATGTCCCCCTGTTCATAAAGCTTTTTGAATATCTTCTGCACGGCGCGCTCGTGGTAATCGTCGGTCGTGCGGATAAATTTGTCGTAGGTGGTGTTGAGCAAATCGCAGATACTCCTGATTTCCCCCGCCACGCCGTCTACGTATTCCTTTGGGGAGACGCCGGCCTCCCTGGCGTAATCCTCTATCTTCTGCCCATGCTCGTCCGTGCCGGTCAGGAAGAAAACGTCGCAGCCCTGCATTCGCTTGTACCGCGCGATAGCGTCGGTCAGAACAATCTCGTAGCTGTTGCCGATATGGGGCTTACGTGATGTGTAAGCGATTGCGGTTGTGATGTAAAACTTCTTTTTACACATGGTTTCTTCCTCCAAAGTATTATTGAAACGGCGGTTTCCCGCCGTTATCTGCCGATTTTATTATTATATCATCCCGCGGCACGATTCACAACTTCAAAAGGATATTTTTTCCGCAATTGTCAATAAGCCACTAAGCACCGCACCCACGACGCCATTTTTTAAAGCGTACAAAGTACCACACCAGCGAAGTATTCCGCGCGAAGGCGCGGCGCTGGGCGGTCCCGTAGCATCTTTTCTACGCTCCGCACATAAAACGAGGAACGGTCAAGTTTTCTATAAAACGGGGATTGTAAGGGGCGCAGCCCCTTGCTCGGCTGGAAAGGGTCAAGGGAAAACCTGCGACGAGGTTTTCCCTGTCGCCGGAAAGAAGATTCCAAAAGGAGGAAACCGGCGAAAACGGTTTCTTCCTTTTGAAAAAGATAGCATAGAAAGTTTTATGAAAGAAACCAAGAAGCAGAATGCTTCAAAAAACAGAACTAGGCCGTTCGCAGAACAAAAGCCTACTTCCCCTGTTCCAGCGCCTCCAGCAAAAGCCGCACGCCAAGGCGGAAGCCGTTTGCGAAGTTTTCATAGCCATTGAGGCTGTTGACCTCGCTCTGGTCTTCCATATAGCTTTGAAAGGCTTTGCGTTCGTCGCCCTCCAAAATGTTGTGAAAGTACTCCTCTTTGGAAAACACGCGGGCAATCAATTTGTTGTATTCCGGGCTGTTGGGCACCGCGGCTGTGTTCGGGATAATCTCGCTAAAATAGAGCTGTTCAAGCAGTGGTTTCATGATAAATAGCCTCCAATCCATATGTTATATCAACTGTAATTGAAGGCTAACATGCAATGTATTATTATGTCAATGCAATCATGCAGATTGTATGATGAATCCTGCAAATTGTATGATTTTGCGGCCCAAAAGAGTGAAAATTAAAAAGGGAATCACGCAAGTCAAATCGAGATAGTCTTGAAAATGGGCAAGTCTGCATACGAATGAGCAGAAAGTAAGCCCGCCATACGGCGGGCTTACTTATTTATCGATTCTGTCATTTACGAGCGTATAATTGGAGAGTTTAAGACTTTCTATTTGCTTTGTATTATTAAATAGGGTGGCATAATCGCGGATAATCATTCTTTCAATGACTTTTCTGTGCGGTTCTAATTGTTTTGGAAGAACATCATATCGATAAAAATCCCAATTTTTAATAGAAGTATGCCCTTGCCGAAATCTTGAAATTAAATTTTTTGCCTCACCGACATATATTAAACTATTTTTTGTATCAACCAAAGTATAAATAACATTTTCAGCACCAAGTTCAAATTCAAATTGATCCCGTTGTTTCCAATCCTGCTTATAAATTCGAAAGGATGATTTATTATTTAATTCATCATCCAGCTTTTTTAGTGCAGGTGAATTAATAAGCCGTCCGTACAATGCAGGGAAAGTGGATTTTTGCGTGTAATAGGATTTAAAAATAAATCTTCTATTATGAAAATCATATTCAATATCAAGAAACTCCCAAAATGGGACCTCATTTTCTACCATGTTTGTTTTATCTTTACGAAGCGCGGATTCTAGGTAACGGATATAGCTCATTATAAATGTTTGCTTAATCTCATAGTTTAATTGCTCTGTGTACCATAATCTATAAACGCGGTTCGCTCTCTGTTTGGGATGTGAAAATGTAACTGCCCCTTCATATGTTACATCATTAAATATAATAGATACTTTCGCACGCGGGTCGCTTCTTTTGTTTACCTGATAAACATAATGATCTAGGTTCCAAAGGTCGCAAACCCACATTGGAATGGTAGTTCCATTATGTATTAAAAAACTTGAATCGACTTTTTTGCGCCACATGGGATATTTTACATCAGAACGTTCTGTTTTTCTCATTTTTACTCCTAAAAATTTAACAATTTGCAGAATATAAAATAATTTTAGCGTAATAACAGAAAATGTCAAATTTTCTTCGGCAATGTTTAATCTTTATCAAAACATAATTCTGCGCAAAGCCACGCAAAAAGCCGCCCGGTGTTTTTGCCGGGCGGCTTCAGAATGCGGACTATTATTTTGAATTTCTCTCCATCACCGCCACACACTCCACATGGTTCGTATGCGGAAACATATCGACCGGCTGGATTTCCCGAACCTTATAGCCGTTCTGCGTTATAAAGCGCAGGTCGCGCTGCTGTGTCTGAGGGTTGCAGGAGATATACACAATACGTCCGGGACGCAGGACAGTGAGCGCGTTTAAAAATTCCATGCTGCACCCGCTGCGCGGCGGGTCGGTGAACACGACGTCGATTTGTTCACCTGAGCCCGCAAGCTCCCGCATGAACTCGCCCGCGTCCCTGCAATGGAAATAGATGTTTTTTATCTGGTTAAGCTTTGCGTTTTCAATCGCGTCGCGCACGGCGTCGCGGCTTAATTCCGCGCCGATTACCTGTTTTACAAACGCACTGCAATAAATACCGATGGTGCCGACGCCGCAGTATGCGTCGATAACCGTTTCCTTCCCGCCCAGACGCGCCATCTCGGCGGCCTTTTTATAAAGAAGCTCTGTCTGGACAGGGTTGACCTGGTAAAAGGAACGCGGCGATATTTTAAATGTCCTCCCGCAAAGGGTATCTGTAATATAGCCCTTGCCGTAAAGCGTTTTCTCCGCCGGCCCGAGCATCATTTTATACGGATGGTCGTTCACGTTGAGCACGATTGTCGTAATGTCCGGGTGTTCCTTTAAAAGCGCCTTCACAAAATTGTTTTTCGCGGGGAACGTGATGGTGCTCGTTACGAGCACAACCATGATTTCCCCGCTTTGAAAGCCCTGGCGCACAAGCACATGCTTTAAAAAGCCGCTGCCGTCATACGGATTGTAGGCCCATAGCTTAAAGGATTTTAAGAGCGCGCGCACCGAAGCGATGATTTCGTTCGCTTTTTCCGTATTGAGCATACAGGTATCTGTGGAAACGACGCCGTTCGTCTTTGACTGGTAGACGCCCGACACAAGCTTCCCGCCCTTTGCCGTGCGCAGCACAGCCTGCGCTTTGTTGCGGTAATGGACGGGCGCTTTCATCCCAATGATGGGATTTACGCGGCAGAAGGAGGAAAGCAGCCGGCCTACAAGCCCCTGCTTCCATCTGAGCTGGCTTTCATAATCCATATTTTGAAGCTGGCATCCGCTGCACTTCTTATAAACCGGGCACTGTTTGTACGGGCTGTTTTCCATTTGCTGCCGCCTTTCATTTTACACTGATATAACAAAGGGACGCCGCCGGACGGCATCCCTTTTTGCTTTTAAAACTTACGCCTGTGTCGCCGGTTCTGTCGCGGTTGCAGGCTCTGTTGCCTTTTCCCTTGCGGGCGTCGCGCGCTCAAGCGCGCTTTGAGAGAAGAGGATAGCAAGCGTCTTTTCGTCGCAGGTTCCGGTGGCGTTTGTAATCCCGTTTGCGCTCTGGAATTCCTTGACGACAGCCTGCGTCGTTTCGCCGTAATAGCCGGTAATTTCATCAAGCGGCCAGAAATTCAAGTCGTCGAGCCGCTTTTGCACGGCGAGCACCGCGTCCCTCTTGCCGTCCTGGTCGTCGGCTTCGTTGTCCGCGCCGTCCTCTAGCTTCAGGGTAAGCCCCTGTATTTTTATGCCGTACTGGTCGGCAACGCTCTTCTGGGTTTGGCCTGAGCCGGACAGGGACGGGTAAATCGCCGCCGTCATCTGGCTGACCGCCTCAAGCGCGCTTTGTCCCTGGCGCTGCATCAGCTCGGCCGGTATTTCCACTACCCTGCCCTTTTTTACAGCGTTTAGCTTGCTGTAATTCGCGTCCTTTTTCATTTGCTCCGCAACGCCCTGCGCACAGAAGATAAACTGGGGATTCTGGTTTTGCAGCACCTCAAAATCGAGGTATCCGCCCGAAAGGTCGGACGCGATGTTGACGGCGCCCGCGTCGGTAAACAGCTCGCTTGCAAACATGTCGCCCGTCACCGCGGCGCCTTTTATATCGAACAGGTAGCAGGCGGTATATACCACGTTGCTGTCCGGGATTTTCCGCATGTTGTCGTCAAGTGCCGAAAAGAAATCCTGCGCGGCCTGCTGCCCCGCTTTTTTACCGGTAATATTCCCGCCGAGCACACGGCCGATGTTCTGGTATGTAAGCTCCAAATCCTCGCGCGACCGGGCGGAAACAAAACGAAGCACCGTAATATTCGCCTGCTCGAGCTTTGAGAGCGTGTCGGCGGACAGCGTTTCGTCCGCAAAGACGACGTCCGGCCCCATGTTGATGATGGCGTCCGCGTCAGGTGCGCTCTTCGGCCCGACGGAGGGAAGGGAATCGAAGCCCTTCTGGGTGCATTCCTCGGAACGCGCCGTCAGCTTGAGGGAATAGCCGCAGGCGGAGATGATGTCCGCCGCGTTGTCGGAAAGCACAATGGCCTTCTGCGGCTCGCTTTGAACCGTGTAATGGCTGATTTGTACGGGGAACTCGCTTGTCTGCGGGTCTGCGCCGCAGGAAGCAAACGTCAGGAGCAGGCAAAGCGCGGCAAGGATACAGGCTGATTTTTTAAACATGGGAATCTACCTCCGTATTGTCGTTTTTCGTAAAACAGGAATCGATAAACTGACGCGCGCAGCGCGGGGAACGTCCGCCCCGTTCCAGCGCCCAGCGCTCCGCGGCGGCAAGCAGCTCGCTTTCGTCGGTATGAAGGCCGCTTTGCTTTGCCAGTTCCTTTACGATTTCCAAATAGCTCTTTTTATCTGGCACCGAGAAATTGACCGAAAGGCCAAACCGGTCAGCTAAGGACAGGCTTTCCTGTATGGTGTCGTTGCGGTGCATATCGTCGCCCTCGCGGTCGGAGAAATTCTCCTGAATCAGATGGCGGCGGTTGGACGTCGCATAAATCAGCGCGTTTTTCGGCCGGGCCGCCAGCCCTCCCTCAAGCACCGCCTTCAGGGAAGCGTAACGGTCGTCCTGCTTCTGGAAGGTCAAGTCGTCTATGTAAATGATGAATTTCATCGGTACAGCCGCGATTTTATCGACCAGCAGCGGAAAATCACCAATACATTCCTTAGGCATCTCGACAATGCGCAGGCCCTCATTTCCGTACCGGTTGCCAATCGCCTTGACTGTCGAGGATTTTCCCGTTCCCTTGTCGCCGTAAAGCAGGCAGTTGTTCGCGCTCTTTCCATTAAGAAACGCGAGCGTATTGTTAAGCACCAGATTCCGCTGGTACTCGTAGCCCTTCAGGTCGCCAAGCGAAATCGGGTCGGGATGATGCACGGGCTTGACGCCGCCGTCCCGCCAGATAAAGGTACGCCAGCGCGCAAAAATGCCGCAGCCGTTTTGCCGGTAGAACCGCGCTGCGTTTTCAGCCCGCACTTCCTTGTCCCGGAGCTCTTTGACCGGCTGCCCTGTACGCCAGCGCGGCAGGGTCGTGACAATATCGCGGATTTCCTCCCGAAAGCGGTAGCCGGAGAGAATGTCCTCCGGGGTAAGCATACCCGCGCCGGTCAGGGAATCGAGGTCGCGCCGCGCCGCCCGGAGAAGCTCATTGCCCAGGGTATCCTCCTGTTTATTTGCGGCCGCCTTTGAAAAGCAGTTTTCATCGTAAAGAGCGGCTTTCGTAATGCAGCCGCACAGGTTTTCCGCATAGCCGCGCGCATAAAGCAGGGAGGTAAACGCACCCCACGCCGTCAGAAATTCCATAGGCGGGGCGTTATGGCAGCACAGCAGCCGGTAATACGCCTTTGGAACGCTGCGGTCCAATACGCCCTGATAGATGGAAAGGGCGGACAGCAAAAGCGCATATCTTTCCGTTATGTCCATAGTGGCACCTTCTATATATGAAAGTATGTTTTATGGGAATAGAACCAATTGCCTGTTAACCTATATATTCTACAATTTTTTCCCGCGCAAGTCAAACAAAGCGGAAAGGCCGTGCATAATTTATGTACGAACTGGCTTGCAGATAATGAAGTCCTGTGAAAAAAAGAACAAAATCAGCTGTTTTTTGCCTTTATGAAGAAATTGTAAAAAAATTTTAAAAAAAGGGTTGCATTTTGATTTTTGGGATGATATAATAGCAAAGCAGTCGAAACACTGCATCATTTTTAGTTGGTGTTAATGGCGCTGAGGGTCCACCCGTTCCCATCCCGAACACGGAAGTTAAGCTCAGTAGCGCCGAAGATACTTGGCTGGCGACGGCCTGGGAAAATAGGGAGATGCCAACACTAAAAAAAGCTTCCACCCAGTAGGGTGGTTGTTTTTTTGTCCGGATTTTTTATTAGGCGGGTACAACGTCCGCCCCGTTTTGAACACAAAGAGGGAGCCGCGCAGAACGTGCGGCTCCCTTTTCATTTTTGCTGTTTATACATTAAAGCGGAATAGTACGACGTCGCCGTCACGCATAACATATTCCTTGCCCTCGCTCCTGACAAGGCCCTTTTCCTTCGCCGCCGCCATGGAGCCGCACGCCATCAGGTCGTCGTATGCTATGACCTCCGCCCGGATAAAGCCGCGCTCAAAATCGGTATGGATTTTTCCGGCTGCCTGCGGCGCCTTCGTCCCCTCTTTAATCGTCCAGGCGCGCACCTCCTGCTTGCCTGCGGTCAGGTAGGAAATCAGCCCTAAAAGGCTGTAGCATTCGTTGATTAAACGGTCAAGACCCGACTGGGCTAGTCCCATATCGGCAAGGAACATTTCCTTTTCTTCCTTGTCCATATCGGAAATTTCCGCCTCGAGCCCCGCGCAGATGGGGAGTACCGCCGCGCCCTCGCTCTTTGCTATTTCGCTGACCTGTAAAAAATATTTGTTGGAGGCAATCCCTTCGGAGAAATCGCCGTCGCTCATATTCGCCGCGTAAATAATCGGCTTGTTAGTAAGCAGGGCAACGCCTGCGAGCAGCTCCTTTTCCTCCTCCGTACAGGAAACCGAACGGGCGGATTTGCCCTCATTAAGCGTTTCAAGCACGCGCTTGAAAAAATCGAGCTCGGCCTGATACTTTTTGTCCGCTTTCATAAGCTTCTGCGTTTTATCGATACGGCGTTCGAGCATTTCCACGTCGGACAGCACAAGCTCCAGGTTGATGGTCTCAATGTCGCGCTTTGGGTCGATGCTTCCCTCCACGTGGATGATGTCGTCGTTTTCAAAGCAGCGCACGACATGCACGATGGCATCGACCTCACGGATGTTTGCCAGGAACTTGTTGCCGAGCCCCTCGCCCTTGGACGCGCCCTTTACAAGCCCCGCAATATCGACGAACTCAATCGTCGCGGGCGTATATTTATCCGGGTCGTACATCTCGGCAAGCCGGTCTAGGCGCTTGTCCGGGACGGCGACCACGCCGACGTTCGGCTCAATCGTGCAGAACGGATAGTTCGCAGACTGCGCCCCTGCGTTCGTAATGGCGTTGAAGAGCGTGCTTTTGCCGACGTTCGGCAGGCCCACGATACCTAATTTCATATAAAAACTCCCTTTCCAAGCAGAAGAATTATTTGACAAACAGAGAAACAAGCATACATGCCCCATAAATGACGGGCTGATGAAGGATATAGATGATTAAAGCGTGCCTGCCGATAAAGGAAAGCGGCGGCACCCTTTTTTTATAAAGCATCCTTGGGAACCGCCCGTTAAGCGCGAGCCTGCCCAAAAACGTTCCGAAAAGAAACGTAAAAATATGGGGCAGCAAAGGGAAATAGTCGGCAGAAAAAAAGCGCGGGCTTTTAAAGCCGAGAAAGAAAAGAAACTCCGTCTGGTAAAGCTCAGGCGGCAGCGAAACAGCAAGCAGACCGGGCATTCCCAGAAAGCCCCGTGGTATTCCATAGGTAATAAAAAACAAAACCGCGCAGGCGGCAAGCCCCAAGCCGAGCGGAATTTTCCTCATTCCCTTTTGCAGCAGGCCGAACAGGAGCATTGCAATGGACAGAAAATGCAGGATACCAAAATAAATCGCGCCCTGCGGCGTGATAAACACGGTCACGAGCGTGACGGCGGCAGCAACGAGCAGCAGCTTTGCGCCGCGCTTAATGTTGGAGCGGCTCAGGTTGCTCGAGACGCCAGAAATCAGGATAAAAACCGACGCGATAAACGGCTCGGCCGGGGAAAAAAACGTAATAAAATCCCGTCCGGGCGAAAAGCCGAAGAGATACCCGGTCGTATAAAAGGCGTGGTAAATCACCATCAGGACGACACATAGGCCGCGCACTTCATCCATGGTATGAATTCGACCGCCTGTTTTGCCGCCGGTTTGAGTTGACGAATCGCCGGTCAAGCAATCACCTTTTTCTAAAAAAACTTGTACAATTCCATCGTCTGTTTTATAATTTGAGCGATACACCGCAGCACAAGGAGCGGTGTCCCGGTTTAAAACCGGGAAATAACGCTGTCCTTTAGTATAGCATCCGGGCGGGGTTATTTCAACGTTCCGGCTAAAATAAATTCATCGGAAGGGAAATTCAGCATGAAAAATTGCAGCAAAACGGAAATGATAAAGGAAACGACGGTAACGCCCGAGCTGCTTGCAAACGCAGTCGGCAGCGGGAGCCTGAGAGTATACGCTACGCCCATGGCGGCGGCGCTCTGTGAAAACGCGGCCGCGGCGCTTGCGCAGGAATATTTGGACGACGGCTGTACGACTGTCGGCACGATGCTTTGTATCGAGCACATCAGCCCTACGCCCTTAGGCGGGCACGTTTGCGCAAAGGCTGTGCTGACCGGGATAGAGGGCCGCAAATTCAGCTTTTCTTTGACTGTCTGCGACGACGCTGGCGAGATTATGCATGGCACGCATGAGCGCGTGAGCGTCAAATCGGAGAGCTTCCAGAAAAAGGCTGACGAAAAGCTTATGAAGAAATAAAACACAGGATATTATGGAAAGGAAGCGCTTTCTATGAAATGCAGGTACCAAACGGTCATGTTCGATTTGGACGGGACCCTGAGCGACAGCGCGCAGGGCGTGCATGACGGCATCGTCGCGGCGCTCACTGAAATGGGCGTGCCGGTCCCGGATTTGAGTGACCGCAGCAAGTACATCGGCCCGCCGCTTTTAAGCACGTTTCAGCGGCTTTGCGGCATGACGGAGGCGCAGGCGCGGGAAGCCCTTATCCGCTACAGGGAGGCTTACAGCAGGGACGGCACGTTCAAGAACCGTTTATACGGTGGGATGGACAGCCTGCTTCGGGATTTGAAGGAATCGGGCGTGAAGGTAATCGTCACAACGTCGAAGTTCGACGAGTTTGCCAAGGATGTGCTCGATTATTTGGACATCCGGCAATATTTCGACCTCGTCTGCGGCTCGAACCTGGACGGCAGCCGCAAGGAAAAGGCGGAGGTCATCAGGTACGCCGCAGCGCTGCTCGGCTGTGAAATCACAAAAAGTATGGTTCTTATCGGAGATACGGCGTTCGACGCCCGCGGCGCGATTGAGGCGGGATGTGATTTTATCGCCGTGAGCTACGGCTACGGCGATATGGAGGAAATCAGAAGCCTTGGCGTGGATAAACTGTCCGATACGGCGGACGGCCTGAGGCCGTATTTATTTACGCAGGCATAATTGAAGTCCTTCCCCTCATAAAATGGAAGAGAAACGCTCTTTTTAGTCCCTTCGTGGGACAGTATTGGGGGGAACGCATGTGTTTGTTGCTAAAAAAATATCGAAACGTACCATTATAACGGCAGCCGCCATTCTGGCGCTTATACTGCTGGTTGTAGTCAGGGCCGTATCCTGCTCAAAAACGCCGGACACTGCGGTAGCATCCACCGGTCCGTACAGCCTTTCGGCGTCGGACAACAAGGAGCGCATTGCGTTTTTGAAGCAGTTCGGCTGGGAGGTCGAGGGCGAGCCAGTCGAAATAGACCAGGTGGTCATCCCGCAGAAATTCAATAAGGTCTATGAAAATTACAATGAAATCCAGCGCGGGCAAGGGCTCGATTTGGAAAAATACAAGGGTAAAAGCTGTAAGCGCATCGGCTATCAGGTCACAAATTACCCGGGCGCTGAAGAGAACGTGCGCGCAAATCTTTTGATTTATGAGGATAAGGTCATCGGAGGCGATATTTGCAGCACACAGCTCGACGGGTTTATGCATGGCTTTGTAAAGCCAGATAAGGAATGAGGTGATTTCTTGGAGCTTCAACGGCTCGATAGGCTGCTGTCAAAGCAGACCGGTATGAGCAGAAGCGAGGTAAAAACGCTTATCAAAAAAGGCCGGGTGAAAATAAACGGCGAAGCCTGCCTTGAAAGCGACAAAAAAATACACGGGGAACAGGATAAAATTGAGGTCTGCGGCAAAATACTAAATTTTAAGCGGCATATTTACCTGATGATGAACAAGCCGGCGGGTGTTTTAAGCGCGTCGCGCGATAAAAACGCGAAAACGGTGCTCGACCTCGTTCCAGAGGAATACAGGCGCAAAGGGCTGTTCCCGGCGGGAAGGCTCGACAAGGACACGGAGGGCCTGTTGATTATCACGGACGACGGTGATTTTGCGCACCGGATGCTTTCCCCTAACAAAAAAGTGTACAAGCTATATGAGGCACGGCTCGACAAGCCGCTGACAAAAGAGGCGGCGGACGCGTTTGCGCGCGGGATAGTATTCCGCGATGGGACAAGCTGCCTGCCCGCGCGCGCGTGGCGGAAAAATGACGCGAGCCCCGATGCAGCCTGCGTCGAGATATGCGAAGGGAAATTCCACCAGGTCAAGAAAATGTTTGCAGCATGCGGGTTTTCTGTCCTTTTTTTGGAAAGAAAATCAATTGGCGGGCTCGTTCTAGACGGTAAATTGCATAAAGGAGATTGCAGGGAGCTCACGGAAAATGAGCGAAAAAGCATTTTTATCGGCAATTTGACCTAAAAAAAGAGGACGCAATTTTCGCGATATCGGATTTATATAAAATGTAAGTTCAATATTTAGTGAAAAAAATAGTAGCCTCTTTTCCAAAAATCTGTTATATTATTATCTGAAGTAGAAACTGCCCTTAGTGGATTGTTTACCCGAGTGTAAGGGTGGATCAGGAGGTATTGTAATGGCAAATGTTTCTTTAAGACACATCTACAAGGTTTACGACGGCGGGGTTACGGCGGTATCCGATTTCAACCTCGAAATTGAGGACAAGGAGTTTATTATCCTTGTCGGACCGTCCGGCTGTGGTAAATCGACGACCCTGCGTATGATTGCAGGACTTGAGGATATCAGCAAGGGCGAGCTGTATATCGGCGACGTGCTCTCCAACGATATTGCGCCGAAGGACAGGGATATCGCGATGGTATTCCAGAACTACGCGCTGTATCCGCACATGACTGTATATGATAACATGGCGTTTGGCTTAAAGCTGCGCAAGACCCCGAAGGAGGAAACGCGCCGCAGGGTGGAAGAGGCCGCGAGAATTCTCGACATCGCGCATCTGCTCGACCGTAAGCCGAAGGCGCTTTCCGGCGGACAGCGCCAGCGTGTTGCGCTTGGACGCGCTATCGTCCGTGACCCGAAGGTCTTTTTGCTCGACGAACCGCTCTCCAACCTCGACGCAAAGCTGCGCGCGCAGATGAGGACGGAAATCAGCAAGCTGCACCAGAGACTTGGCACTACGTTCATTTACGTTACGCATGACCAGACGGAAGCTATGACCATGGGTACCAGAATCGTCGTTATGAAGGACGGTATCATTCAGCAGGTCGATACGCCGCAGAACCTGTACGACAAGCCGTGCAACGAGTTTGTCGCGGGCTTTATCGGCTCCCCGCAGATGAACTTCATCAACGCGACGGTTTCAAAGAACGGCGGCAGCTATTCGCTGAAGTTCGATAAGTACGACATCAAGCTGCCCGCCGATAAGACGACGAATCTCGACTCCTATGTCGGTAAAGAAGTTGTTTGCGGCATCCGCCCGGAGAACGTCCACGACGAGCCGGAGTTCCTGGAGAAGGCGACCGACGGTATCATCGAAGCAAACGTCGACGTTACCGAGTTGATGGGCGCGGAGATTTACCTCTACCTCAGCATCGCGGGCATTCCGATTACCGCGCGTGTTGAGCCTTATTCCAAGGCAAAGCCGGGCGATACCATCAAGGTTGCGCTTGACCTTTCCAAGATTCATATCTTCGATAAGGAAACAGAGCAGACCGTCACGAACTGATTCGCTTCAACTTAAAAATCACCCGCCGCGGGCTTCTGCGGCGGGTTTATTTTTACTAAGCTACTTAATCATTTACCACATCATTCCCCTTGCAGGCTTGTCATCCAATACAAAACGCACGGCGGGAAAATGATTGACGCGTACACAGCAAATCCTATTGATTTTGCGCTGTCTGTGTGTTATGTTTAAATCAGGAAGGATATGACCATGCAAAGGAGGCAATTTTATGGAATTCACTTTGAGAAAATGGGAAGAAAACGACGCGCGCAGCGTTTTAAAGTATGCGGACAATAAAAAAATATCCGACAACCTGCGCGATGCGTTCCCCCACCCCTACACGCTCGCGGACGCGGCGCTGTATGTCAGGGAATGCGCGCACAGCAGCGAGGAAAAGGACTTATGCCGCGCTATCGTCATAAACGGCGAGGCGGTCGGCAGCGTCGGTATATTCGTCCAGAGCGATGTAGCGCGCAAGTCGGCGGAGCTTGGCTACTGGCTGGGCGAGCCGTTCTGGGGCAAGGGCGTCATGAGCGCCGCTGTCAAACAAATCTGCGCCGAGGCATTTGAAAGGTTTGATATTGTGCGCATTTACGCGGAGCCCTTCGCGCATAACGCGGCGTCCCGCAAGGTACTGCAAAAGGCGGGCTTTACGCTTGAGGGCGTGATGAAGGACAGCGTCTTCAAGAACGGCGAAATCTTTGATTCCTGTATGTACGCGCTGCTCAAAAAAAGATGAGCAGGCTCAAGCCGTAGCGAAAAGAGCCGAATAAGCAGGGTGTTTCACAAGCGGTACCGCCTGCTCGAAGCGTGTTTAAGGAATACAACACGCCGCTTTTCTTTCCTTTATCACGGAGAAAATATCAAGAAACAGATGCAATTGCATAGAATGCGCATGTTTGGCGCGTATTTCAGCGGCGTTCTGCTGGGCGTGCCGCGTTTTCCCGCGAGAGCATATAACCCTTTTTTACAGACGGAAAGCATTAGCGTCAGGGAATTTCTCGCGCGCTATTCGCAAAAGCCGCGGAGAGGCTCCGGAAAACCGGGCTTACCAGGCTTACCGTTAACGCCGCCTGTCGTCCGCAGCGGCCCGCCGGCTAAGGATTTTAAGCGGTAATGGGGCGAAACGAAGCGCGGCGGTATCAGTGTGCAGCCGGTGGAGCTTATCACCGCATAAACAAAAGCCGCCTTTCCGGCGGCTTTACTTAATTACGGATATTACCAAACGGAGGAAATATAACATGTATGAGCTGGTTCAGGCTGCGGGAAACACCTATTATATCGACTGTCCCGCCAAAATAGGGGTATACGTTAGAAATGAGGGAGAGGCTGTCCTCATAGACAGCGGCAACGACAAGGAAGCCGGTAAAAAGGCGTTGCGGATTATCGAGAGCGAGGGCCTTACGCTCTCCTGCGTGGTCAACACGCATTCAAACGCCGACCATATCGGCGGAAACCGTCTGCTTCAGCAGCGCACGGGCTGTAAAATCTTCGCGCACGGCATCGAGGCGGCGTTCACGCGGTACCCTGTGCTGGAGCCATCGTTCCTTTACGGTGGCTACCCCCCAAAAGCGCTGCGCTCCAAATTTTTGATGGCGCAGGAAAGTGACGTTCTGCCGTTTTCCGATCCAGGTTTCCCATCGGAGCTTGAAGCCATTGGGCTGCCGGGCCATTTCTATATGATGATGGGCTTTCGGACGCCGGACGACGTGGTCTTTCTGGCGGATTGCCTTGCGAGTGAAAGCACGCTGCAGAAATACCGCCTTCCCTTTGTGTACGATGTGGAGGCATACCTTTCCACCCTGCATATGGTAGAGACGATGCGGGCCAAATGCTTCATCCCTTCCCACGCGCAGGCAACAGAAGATATTGCCCCGCTTGCGCGGCTGAACCTTCGCAAAACGGAAGAAGCGCTGGAGCAAATTACAGAGCTTTGCCGAACCCCGATGATATTTGAGGATATTTTAAAGGCGCTGTTCGACACGTTCGGCCTGGCGCTCGATTTCAGCCAGTACGCGCTCGTCGGCAGTACGGTACGTTCTTACCTTGCTTATTTAAGCGAAAAAGGGCGCGTAGAAGCTGTATTTGAAAACAACCGCCTGCTGTGGAGGGCGGTGTAACACCCAATCATGACCACCCGAAAAACGTGTGGTATGCACAAGGGCTAAAAGCCCAAGTTACCGGCCAGCGTCTAAAGACGCTGGCTTTCACTTTGTTCAAGCCCAATGCCATTGTCGCTTTTGCCGCCCCTTAAAGGGCGAACGTACTACCTGCCACCCTTAAAAGGGTCTTCATACTCTTTCACGCTTAACTTGTCAGCCACAATATCATGTTTCTCTTGCTCTTCTATGTATTTCCGTATTGTTGCTTCGTTAAGCCCTACTGTACTTACGTAATATCCCTCTGCCCAAAAGTGTCGGTTTCCATACTTGTATTTTAGGTTTGCATGTTTATCGAATACCATTAGCGCGCTCTTCCCTTTTAGGTACCCCATGAAACTTGACACACTCATTTTAGGTGGTATACTTACAAGTAGATGCACATGGTCCATCATCATGTGACCTTCAAGGATTTCCACTCCTTTGTACTTGCATAAGGTTCGCAGTATTTCCCGTATACTTTCACGATACTGACCATAAATCGCCTTTCTGCGGTATTTTGGCGTAAATACAATATGATATTTACACATCCATTTTGTATGGGCTAAACTGTTTGTTTTATTTGCCATTAAAATCACCTTTCTTTAGGCTTGAGCTTGAACAATTCAAGTTTATCTCGAAAGGTGATTTTTTTGTATAACTTTTTATTTCCCACCCGCATAGCGGGTGGTTTTCTGTTTCGCACATTCCGTGCTCAACTGTCTTAAGACTTTAACAGAAAGGCCCGCGGCTAAAGCCGCGGGCCGCTGATATTTATGTCTGCTGTCTGAATTCCTTAGGCGTCAGGCGGTATTTGCTTTTAAAAGCGCGGATATAATAGCTTGCGCTTGAAAAACCTGTTTTGTAAGCAATTTCATCGACTGAAAGCTCTGAGCTTATCAGGTATTCCTTCGATTTTTCCAGCCGGTAATCGTTAATGAACTTAACAATTGTTTTTCCCGTATAGTCGCGGAATACCTTCATAAAATAGTTTTCATTGTAGTTGGCCATCTCCGCAAGCCTGCCTATGTAAATATCCTCGTCGTAATGGCCCTGTATATATTCGATTACCCCTGTAATAGCGGATACGGTTTTGTTTGCCGCCTGTTTATGGAAGGTATAGCCCTCCCCGTTGAGAAACCCGAAAAACAGCTCGAACATAAGCCCCCGGAACCGTATTTGATAATAAGGCTCCTTCTGCATAAAACAGCCGTACAGCCGATGGAAGGTCCCTATAATTTCGCTGTAGTTTTTGCTGTCCGGCGTCAGCAAGAATGGAAGGATAAACTGCCCGCAGAGCAGGGGATGTACAAAGGTCTTCTGGCAATATTCCTGAGAAGGCCCTTTTAAAATCTCCGGGTCGAACAAAAGGGAAATAAGCCGTGCTGTCTCAAGCTTGTTCCCAGCGTGCTTGACGCTGTGCATAGCGCCGCGCGGAACACAAATCAAATCGCCCGCGCCCGCAAGCAGCTCATTTTGATTGATACGGAACAGGACGCTTCCCGTCTGTACATAGACGAATTCCATTTCCTTATGCCAATGCAGCCCGTAGTCGCTCTTCCGGTGAAACACGCTTTCATAAAATACGACCGGATTTTCCGCTGTACCGTGCTCCTTGAGCTCACGAAAGTCGTCGCCAAAACAGCATCCGGACGGCGGCCTTGTATTTAAATTGCTTTGCTCGCGCATGGTTTTTCACCTCACGCTGTGATTATACAACAAAAAAATAAATTTTGCTACTTACATAAAAAGAAAACAATTTGAATTATTTTTAAACAACCATACAAAGTGTGCCGAATACATCTATTTCACGATTTATTCGACGCCCTTCGACAAAACTCTTTAGAAAGAAGCTGTAATATATGCGCCGTAATCGATTACAGACTATAACTTGCAGAAAGAAGGAAATTGGAAATGGTTCGTAATATGAAAAAGCTCGTATGCGGCATACTAGCCGTATTCATGCTTTCCACACTGTTTATGGTACCGGCGGGTGCCACAGGTACAAGTGGAAGCGTGCGTATAATATTCTATAAACCGGCTGACTGGGCCGACTCGGTAAAAATTCATCTTTGGAACGCTGGCTCTGCCGATACGCAGTGGCCGGGCTCCGATATGACAAAGCTCGATAACGGCAAATACCAGTTTGAAACTGATGCAACGGGCAGCTGCGATTTTGTAATCAACGACGGAAACGGCAGGCAGACAAGCGACCTGCACGCAGAAGGCAGCGTAAAGGTAAAAAACGACACGGTAATCAAAGGATGCACGACACAAAACGCCATCCGAATCAACTTCCAGAAACCCGACGGTTGGTCGGACGATATAAAATACTACTATTACACAAATGACGGCAAAGGGATTTCCTTTACAGATTGGCCTGGAACCTCGATGACCAAATATGTGGACGGCGCTTATTATGCTAAAATTTATGATATGGACGATGCCCGCGTTATCTTTACAGATGGCACAAACCAGTACCCGGCGCCTCTCCAGCCCGGTATCGCGGTAAAGGACGGACAGGAACTGATTTTTCAGGACGGTAAGTATACGGTCAACGACCATAATTGGATTCAGGCCGACCAGCCTACAAATTTTTGCGTCAAAGGCGAAACCTATAAGTGCAAATTCGTAATGGACGAGGGCAGCCATTTTGATCTGTACTTCCGCGAGCGGTCAACCGGTAATTTCATACAGCCGACCGGTGTAACTACCGTCAAGTATAACCGAAAGGTCACAAGCGAATACAGCTTTCAGTTTTCTGAGCCCGGTAACCTCAAGCTGGATGTCTTATATTATTATCACTCCGGCTTTGGAGCAACAGGCATTACGCTCGATATCAAAATAGATACTGCAGACGGCTATTATACGTTTTCATCCGATAAAAACGACTTTATGCTGGGTGAGGAATTTAAAATAACAATCAAGTATAATGAGGAATTATGGTATTCCTTCAGGAACGATGCAGGTGAGGAGGTCAAGCCAAAAGACGTTTCTTATATCGATAAAGAAGGCACAGCCAATCATGATTATGCCGTCTACACATTTGCTGCCGATAAAATCGGCCAGTTCCAGAAGCTGCATATTTACAGCCACCATTATCGCTATCCAATTCCCAATGATACGGGCAGGTTTATTACGCTGAATGTCTGGGCGAACGCCTGATGTTTAACTGAATCAAACGATAAGCAGCATCCTTCATTGTTTGGAGGATGCTCTTTTTTAAATTAATATGTATTTTTATTTCTTCAATCGATTTATATATAAATGTAATCGATTATAATTATGAATATTTTAATATTTTTATAAACTCGACAGGATTCGACGTTTTATTGCAGCGCGCTCCATTATGATAAAGATGCAATAAGGATTTCTTTTCAAAGTACAACCTGTATTGGTTTATAATTTTGTCTGAACTTTTTTATGATAGACCTCTTAGGGCCCCCTGTTTTTCAGGGGGTTCTTGTTGCTTATCTATAACAAATAAAAGGCACGTTTTCCCTATCATTTAATGTTGAAAAGCAAAATAAGAATTGCTTAAACC
>UQHH01000047.1 GCA_900540865.1 uncultured Oscillospiraceae bacterium | reverse complement strand
GGAGATAAGCGGGATCGAACCGCTGACCTCTTGAATGCCATTCAAGCGCTCTCCCAGCTGAGCTATACCCCCATAAAATGTTCTGTTTACAACAAGCAATATATTATCATATTGCCAATCTTTTTGCAAGATGTTTTTCAGTTTTTTTTGAATTTTTTCGCGAAAACTCATAAGAATTTCAATGCTCTTTATCAGCCCGTTGACCATGCCCATATATTCCTGCTGCCTTTGATAAATTTTCTTGGTCGTGAAATAAAAAAACTTAAACCGTACATCACGATAGGGCCGGCTATCCCGTGCTTCCTGATTATACTTCTAACGCTGCTTTTGTAAAATCTATTACTTTTGCGCGGAAGAAGATGACGCGGATTTGCTGCTTTTGTCAGGGCGTCAAAATAAAATCCCCTAAAACCAATATCCAATCAGCAGACGTAGATACCAGTTTTTTGTTTTTGTAAACGGGTGGTTTTATTATTCAAACATCATACGACATATCTCTCAAGCGCCGTATACCACGGGAATTTCGCAGCACCATGGTCAGCATCAATAACCTCAACGTTATCAGATCTTTGTGTGAAAATTGCCCCATGTAAGAGAGCTTGTGTTTTAAATCCCTCAAAGTTGTCAAACTCCTGCTCATCAAGGTAAAACAATGGGTCAAAAAAGCCCAGACTTCTATTGTAATCACTTGTAAAGCCTACCTTATGCTCTTCTCCTTCAAAGATAATGACAAACTCACTCATGCCAGCATCAATATTAATCGTTTCTTGTATTATCTCAATTAACACAGGGATCGGACAAACAACCCGTTTCTTAACCTTTTCTCGTTTCTTAAAAAACATGGAAACCTCCGGAGCTATAAATAACCTACATATTATAAACCAAAGAATACAGGCTTTATCACAGTATCCTGATTCATATCGAACGCCCTCTGCAAACACATATTTATAATGATATTATACAGCATTCCATCCCCATGGGCAACTAAAACCAGCGGCAGCTCAGGTGTAATATCAGCAGATATTAGCCCTGTCCCTATTATAGCACAGACGCGGTAAAATGAAACTTTTGCAAAAAAATATGTAAGCAATCCCTTTTATTTTACAAAAATGTAATAATATAAACGTGTGCCGCGGTTGAAATTGCTTGTTTTTCTGTGCTATAATAAACTGAATAATCAAAAAGAAGGTGTCGTTATGTCTGAATTATGCTTGGGATGTATGTCGAAGAACAATGGCGAAGACGTCTGTCCCGGCTGTGGATTTGACAAACACTCTGAACAGCTTTCACCGTTTCTGCCCCTGGGGACAGTTTTGCAGGGAAAATACATTGTCGGACGCGTCCTCGGCAGTACAACGGAATTTATAAAATATTTAGGCTATGACCAAAGCGTTGATTCGGCCGTCGTCCTTCGTGAATATTTTCCCGCGGGAATTTGTACGCGGACCGCAGCCTCGCCCAATGTCATCGTAATACCAGACAAGCAGGAAACTTACGAAAGGCTGATGCAGGATTTTCTCAGTCTCCACAGGAATGTCGCATGCTTTAAAGAGCTGTCCGCGATTATTCCCGTATTTGATATTTTTAATGAGAACAGCACCGCCTATGTGGTAGAAAACCGCGAAGAGGATATTCCATTTAAAGAATATATTGAACGCAGCGGCGGCTCTCTGGAATGGGATACGGCGCGCCCACTGTTTATGCCTCTTTTATCCGCTCTATCAAAAATTCACCAGAAGGGACTGTTCCACCTTGGCATCAGCCCGGAAAATCTTGTGATTGCCCCTTCCGGTAAAATGAAAATCGATAATTTTTCAATTCCCGCCGCCCGCCAGAACGGAAAGGGTATTCCAGCCCAGCTTTATTCCGGCAGTTCCGCCCCGGAACAGTATGAACCTTCGGAAAGGCTGGACGAGTCAACCGATATTTATGGTTTTACCGCAACCCTGTTCTATGCGCTCACGGGAAAGCTGCCGTCAGACGCGCGGAAAAGGAAAGAGGACGGCAGGCTTTTAATCAGTACAAATGTAGTGAAGCGGCTTCCGCCTCATGTTATTACCGCGCTTGCTAACGGATTGCAGGTGGACCGTTCCATACGTATCAGGGATTTTGAAACGCTGCGCGCGCAGCTTTCCGCAGCTCCCACGGTGAAAGCCATTCAGGAGGAAATCGCGCGTCCCGCGGTCGTCCCGCAGACAGAGGAGATATCCGGCAAGAAAAAGCTTTCAAATTTTGGTTACGGTGTTATTGCGGCTGTAATTGCGCTGATTGTCTTTTCTGCTGCCGGTTACTTTTGGATATCTTCCAATCCGTTTCAGGGGATGTTTACCCCTACACCCGGTACGTCGAATGCTTCCGACCCAACCGCGCCTTCCGATAGCTCTATACCAGAGGATTACACGTATCCAAAGGACAGCGAATATTTCAGGGTGCCCAATTTTGTCAATCAAAAGTTTGACGATGTCGTAAAAGCTGCGGAAGCAAACGGCGAGTATTATGTCGTGCGTACAACGAACGATGAATTCAGCGATACGATTCCCGAAGGCTACATTTGCAGCCAGACGCCGGAGGGAATGACGACCGTTGGCAGAGGAAACGACGGTGTGACGATATCCGTAACTGTAAGCAAGGGACCAAAGCAAAGAGAGCTTCCAAAGGTTGAAGGACTGTCCCTCGATAAAGCGGCGCAGGCGCTTGCAGAGGCGGGATTTATCACGAATACCGTTTTGGAATTTAGTGATACTGCTGAAGAAAACAAGGTAATCGGTTATGAAAAGTCCTTTAAAGAAGGACAGAAGATTGACTACGGCTCGGAAGTTACAATTATCGTAAGCTTAGGAAAAAAGCCTGAACTGTCTTCTTCCGCACAGGACAATGCCATTTCTCAGTAACGGCACAAAAAAATCCGGGCGGCAAATTTGCCGCCCGTTTCTTATGTATTTATGACTTTAGCTTTAAATTCATTTTTCCCTCTGTCGTTTGAATCAGGTTAAACAGGGAGGTGGCATATAACGGGAATTCCTCCCCGATACTTTCAGGAGTAAGCAGCGGCATACTATCCTTGCTCAGCCCGTCAAAACCTGCCGCCTGATGCCCGCCTGCGATTGCGCAAGCGTTTGCCTCTGAAATGCTTTGGACTGCGGAAGCAAACCCTTTGTATAAATGCGGCGCGACGGCGAACAATCCCTGGGGATTTTTCGCATTTGAGGAATAAACGGTACGGAACATCTTGTATACGGAAACCATCAGATATGCGGAAACCTCGGTTGTCAGGCCTTTGCTGCCGGCCTTGCCCAAAATATCAAACAACACGTCGATGGAGTTGAGCAAAAGCTTTTTATTCAGTGTGGGAAGAAGGTTTCCTTTTGATACTTTCCCTTCCGGCAGATTGTTACCCGCCTCTGGAATATCGTTGACAGTCAGCGTGGCGCCGGTACGTTCCGGTGTCCTTCCCAAAAGGTAATCACAGGAAACGCTATAGTAATCGGCCGTCCGCACAACGAAATCAAGTCCGCACTCCCTGATTCCTTTTTCGTAGTGTGAAAGCAAGGCCTGCGAAATATTCAGGTCGGCAGCCGCCTGCTTTTGGCTTAAGCCTCGCTCTTTCCGCAGTAAAGTAATGATTCTTGAAAAATCCTTGTTCATCGTTTCCCCCACAAATAAACCCCAAATTAAGGTTACTAAAGTAAAACAATCTTTAAAAAAGAAAGACAAAACAATTACAGAATTGTTACGACTATACATATAGTATATCCGAAATTCAACAGTTTGTAAAGTATTCATTTATTGTCATTTTAACAAGATTTTGGAGGAATTATTATGAAATCTTACCAAATCCATTTAATTCGGCACGGATTGACCGAAGAAAATAGAAAAGGCGCGTATATTGGCTCATCGGATATCCCGCTATCCAAAGAAGGGATAGAAAAGCTCAAAGAGACAGATAATACGTATGTTTATCCGGGAACCCCAATACTATATTCCAGCCCCTTGCTGCGCTGCGTTCAAACGTGCAACATATTATATCCCGCTCTGAAGCCTCGCGTGGAGCCGGGGCTTGCCGAATGCGATTTCGGGCAGTGGGAGGGCAAAACCGGCCAAGAGCTTGCAATGGATATGGATTTTTATAATTGGCTTGCCAATTCAGCCGATCACGCGCCTCCGGGAGGGGAGAGCGGTTCCGAATTCACCAGGCGTATATGCCTGACATTCGAGCGTATTGTAAACGACCTAATGCGCTCAGGCGATACAGTGGCTGCAATCGTAACGCACGGCGGGGTAATCATGACGCTTCTATCCGTTTACGGCCTGCCGCAGGCACAGCCGTATGACTGGCGGATGGACAACGGCTTTGGGTATACCCTGCGGGTTACTCCTGGACTTTGGATGCGCGATAAGGTAGCAGAGGTATGTGACAGAATACCATATGCAAGGGAAAATGAGGATGAAATACGGGTTAGATAGACGAAACGGCCTGTATTTTCCTTCTGTAATTGAAAAACGGCGTTATCTATGATACAATTATAAATTAGAAATTAAAAGAATAGCTTGGTAAAAAGCGATTAGAGGGATTTTATGGGTGAGAGAACAAATTTACGCAACGTGGCGATTATTGCGCACGTCGACCATGGTAAGACAACGCTTGTAGACCAGCTGCTCCGTCAGAGCGGTATTTTCCGTGAAAACGAAGCGGTCGCGGAACGAGTGATGGATTCAAACGATTTGGAAAGGGAACGCGGCATTACCATCCTTTCCAAGAATACCGCCGTCATGTACGACGGGACAAAAATCAATATTGTCGATACGCCCGGGCATGCCGATTTTGGCGGCGAGGTTGAGCGTATCCTGATGATGGTAGACGGTGTCCTGCTTCTTGTCGACGCGTTTGAGGGCTGTATGCCGCAGACACGCTTTGTTTTAAAAAAGGCGCTGGGGCTTGGCAAAAAACCTGTCGTCGTTGTCAATAAAATAGACCGTCCCGGCGCACGGCCGGAGGAGGTTGTCGATGAAGTGCTCGATTTGTTTATCGAGCTCGGCGCGGACGACGACCAGCTTGAGTTTCCCGTAGTGTACGCGTCGGCGCGAGACGGCTACGCAACGCTCGACCCAAATTCGCCGGGAACAGACATGACGCCGCTCTTTGAAGCGATTATAAAAGAGGTACCGGCCCCGCAGGGAGACCTTGACGGGGAAATGCAGATTCTTTTTTCCAATATCGACTACGACGACTACGTCGGCAGGATTGGTATCGGCAGGGTAGAGCGCGGCACGGTTAAAAATGGGCAGAACGCGGTGCTTTGCTGCCGTGACGGCGGCACCAGAAACGTAAAAATTGCAAAGCTCTATCAATTTGAAGGGCTCAAGCGCGTAGAGACGGAAACGGCCTCGCTCGGCGATATCGTCTGTGTTTCCGGCATTACCGATTTGAATATTGGAGAAACGGCCTGTTCACCCGACCTGGTGGAGGCGCTGCCCTTTGTCAAAATAGACGAACCGACCGTATCTATGATGTTTATGGTAAACAACAGCCCGTTTGCCGGCAGGGAGGGAAAATACGTTACCTCCCGCAATATTCGTGACAGGCTGTTCAAAGAGGTGGAAACGAACGTTGCGCTGCGCGTTGAGGAAACGGAAACCTCCGACACCTTCAAGGTATCGGGAAGGGGAGAGCTGCATCTTTCTATCCTGATTGAGATAATGAGAAGGCAGAACTATGAATTCCAGGTTTCGCGCCCCAGTGTTATCATGAAAAGAATTGACGGCACGCTCTGCGAACCGATAGAATACCTGATTATTGAAGTGCCGGATAATTATGTAGGAGCGGTAATGGAAAAGCTGGGCTCCAGGAAAGCGGAGCTTATCAATATGGGCGCGCGTGAATCCGGTACGACGCATATTGAGTTTAAAATCCCGGCACGCGGCCTGATGGGCTACCGTTCGGAATTTTTGACCGATACCAACGGAAACGGTATCATGAACCATGTATTCGACGGCTATGAGCCCTTTAAGGGGGAAATCATCAGCAGGCACCAGGGTTCCCTGATTGCGCATGAGACGGGCGAATCGACCGGCTACGGCCTGTACGCCGCGCAGGAACGCGGCAGGCTCTTTATCGGCCCCGGCGTTCCCGTGTACGAGGGGATGATTGTCGGAGCAAGCCCCAAGGCGGAGGATATTACCGTCAATGTCTGTAAGAAGAAGCATATTACGAATACGCGCGCGTCCGGCTCGGACGACGCTTTAAAGCTTACCCCGCCGTCCATCCTGAGTCTTGAACAGTCCTTGGAATTCATCGCGGACGACGAGCTGGTGGAGGTCACGCCGCACAATATCCGCCTGAGGAAAATGATTCTCAATAAGGAACAGCGGATGAAGAAACAGTTTAAGAATTAAGGAACGGTCGGATAACATGTTTGTCATTCTGGATTTGGAGTGGAATACTGCCTATAACCCCCGCACGAAAAGCCATTTAAATGAAATAATCGAATTCGGCGCGGTCAAGCTCGACGAAAATTACCAGGAAATCGGCTCTTTTTCCATGCTGGTTAAGCCTCAGGTTGGAAAAACACTGACAAACCTTGTCGAGGAGCTTACGCATATCAGTAACGAGGATTTGGAAGACGCCGATGTTTTCCCCCAAGTATTCAGCAGATTCAGCAGATTTGCCAGCGGATGCATCCTGATGGCGTGGGGTAATATGGATATTCTTACCTTACTTGCAAACTGCCAGTATTTTCTGAAAAGTGAACGCCTGAGCTTTGCACGGCAGTACGTGGATTTGCAGAAATTCTGCGAACGCTGCTTCCATTTTGAAGAGAATGCAAAACAAATCGGCCTATCTACCGCCGCGCAGGAGCTTGAAATCAAGTTCGATGAGCAAACGCTTCACCGCGCGCTTGCCGACAGCAGGCTGGAAGCCGCCTGTTTTCGCAGACTTTTGCAGAAAGAGGAAAACAAACCGGTTCTTTCTGAAATGATTCATCCAATGAACGAGGAATTCTACAAAAAAATACTGTTTAAAACTGTCCCGCTTACCGATTTCAACGACCCCAAAATCGATAAAAAAGAGTTGGTCATGTTTTGTAAAAAATGCGGCAGGCAGTTGAAACAAAAAACTGTATGGAGGGTGGTCAATAACGCCTTTCGCGCCCGGTTTTTATGCGAAACATGCAAGCTGGATTTTGAGGCAAACGTCCGCTTCCGTTTAAAATACGAGGGCGTCAGCGTATATAAGTACATGAGAAAGCTTGTCCCAAAGGAAGACCAGGCCAAACAGCCGCCGTGTGTTGGGGCGGCTGGGAAACCGGGAAAAGTATAACGGCTTCTCCGCGGCTGTGCTTTCTTAGCTTGTGACAGTTTATTATGAATGGTTTAGGACTGCGTAACCAGTATACGCAGTCTTTTTTTATTTTAAAAAAAGCATTGACATTTTTTGAAAAACATACTATTATATGAACAGATGAACATATGAAAGGAAGATGAAGGATGAGTAACGCACAAGAAGAACGCTGTGAATATCTATGCGTTCATGAGGAAGTTGTACAAAAGGTATTAGCCGATATGCCGCAGGATGAAACGCTTTATGATTTGGCAGAGCTGTTTAAGGTATTCGGCGACTCCACACGAATTAAAATATTATACGCGCTGTTTGAGGCGGAGCTTTGCGTATGCGATATTGCGCAGCTGCTCCATATCACGCAGACAGCGGTTTCCCACCAGCTGCGCGTACTTAAAACCAATAAGCTGGTAAAGTGCCGCAGGGAGGGCAAAAATGCTTTTTATTCCCTTGCGGACGACCATGTGCGCAGCATTATCAACCAGGGAATAGAGCATGTTGAAGAGTAATCTTTGTTCTTAAATCAATAATAAAATTGTATGATGGGGTGTTTTTATGAAAAAGGTTTTTAAGCTTCAGGATTTGGATTGCGCAAATTGCGCAAGAAAAATAGAAGACGCCGTCAAAAAAATCGACGGCGTGCAGGATGTTTCCGTCAGCTTTATGACGCAGAAAATGACCCTGGCCGCAGACGAGGCGGGCTTTGACGAAATTATGAAAGCGGTCGTAAAGACCTGCAAGCGCGTGGAGCCCGACTGTAAGATTTTATATTAAAACGAAGATGGGGCCGTTTTGAATCGATTCCACTAAATTTTACAAAAGGAGAAACGGTTATGAACAAGAGACAAAAAAGAACGCTTCTGCGCATCCTTGCAAGCGGCGCGCTTTTGGTTACAGCGGTGCTGCTGCCGGTTAGCGGCTGGCTGAGGCTTTTGATATTTCTTATCCCATACGGCGTTATCGGCTGGGATGTCCTTTGGAGGGCGGTACGCAATATTGCGCACGGACAATTTTTTGACGAAAATTTTCTGATGTCGATTGCGACAGTCGGCGCCTTTTTTACCGGTGATTTTCCAGAGGCCGTCGTTGTCATGCTGTTTTATCAGGTGGGCGAGCTGTTCCAAAGCTACGCGGTCGGACGCTCCCGCCGGTCTATTGCCTCGTTGATGGATATACGGCCGGATTACGCGAATATCGAGCGTGACGGAAAGCTTATACAGATAGACCCTGAGGAGGTTTCCGTAGGCGACCAGATTGTAATCAAAGCGGGCGAGCGCGTCCCGCTCGACGGTGTAGTGCTAGAAGGCGCTTCCGCTGTAAACACGGCGGCGCTTACGGGTGAATCGCTCCCGCGCGAGGTAGCGCCCGGAGACGACGTCGTCAGCGGCTGCATCAACCAGAGCGGTCTTTTGCGCGTGCGGGTAACGAAAGCCTTCGGGGAATCGACTGTTGCGAAAATATTGGATTTGGTCGAAAACTCAAGCGCCAAAAAGGCGAAGGCGGAAAACTTTATTACACGTTTTTCGCGCTATTATACGCCCTGCGTAGTCATCGGCGCTTTCCTGCTCGCGGTGCTGCCCCCGCTGATACTCGGCGGCGGCTGGCCCGACTGGATTCACCGCGCGCTTATCTTTCTTGTTATTTCCTGCCCCTGCGCGCTCGTCATATCGGTTCCGCTCAGCTTTTTCGGAGGAATCGGCGGCGCGTCCAGAAACGGCATACTCGTCAAGGGCGGCAATTATCTCGAAACGCTTGCCAATTCTGAAATCGTTGTGTTCGATAAAACAGGCACGCTTACAAGGGGCGTGTTCAATGTAACGGCAATCCATCCCGACAAAATTTCAGAGTCAGACCTGCTGGAATTCGCGGCACTTGCAGAAAGCTATTCGGACCACCCAATATCCCGTTCGCTGAAAGATGCTTACGCCATGACGATAGACAATACCCGCGTAACCGAAGTGGAGGAGCTGTCAGGGCGCGGCGTCCGCGCGAAGATAGACGGAAAGGACGTCAGCGTCGGCAACGACAAGCTGATGGAGGAAATCGGTGTGAAATGGCATCCCTGCCACCGCATAGGCACCACAGTCCATGTGGCGGTCGGTGGAAGCTACGCCGGGCATATCGTAATTTCAGACGAAATCAAAGAAGACGCTGCCTCGGCGGTTGCGGCGCTGAAACAGGCGGGTGTAAGAAAAACCGTTATGCTTACTGGCGACGCCAAGCCTGTTGGGGAGAGCGTTGCAAAGGAGCTTGGTCTGGACCAGGTGTTCGCTGGGCTGCTGCCGGCCAATAAGGTAGAACGCGTGGAGGCGCTTTTAAATGAAAAGTCCAAAAAAGGAAAGCTTGCGTTCGTGGGCGACGGCATCAACGACGCGCCCGTTTTATCCAGGGCGGACATTGGTATCGCCATGGGCGCCATGGGCTCAGACGCGGCAATCGAGGCCGCCGATATTGTACTGATGGACGATAAGCCCTCTAAGATAGCAGACGCGATCCGCATTTCCAGAAAAACGCTGCGCATCGTACGGCAGAATATTATTTTTGCGCTGGCGGTCAAGCTTTTGATTTTAATTCTCGGCGCTTTGGGATTTGCAAACATGTGGGAAGCGGTATTCGCCGACGTGGGCGTTTCGGTGCTCGCTATATTAAACGCAATGCGTGCGCTCAGGCTGCAAAAGAAGAAGGAAATTATGTAAAAGACCCGGTTAGAAAGAAGGGGAACAAACGATACACTAAAGCTGGAATTTCGCCGTCTGAGAGCTCTCAGGCGGCGAAGGAATTATAAAAGGCATTGATTTATCTATAACTGGTTGTTGTAACCGGCTCCAGTGGAGACGGAAAACAACGCATGCAAAGCTGATTGCCGGCGTTGAAAACCCTTCCTCAGGGCGTATTCTGCTGGACAGGGAGGACATTACAGGCCTTGAAGAAGAGGCGGAAGCTAAAATAATCGAGGGCTTAAAAAAAAACAAGTAAAAATTGCCGGATAACGCTAAAAGGTTATCCGGCATAAAATTAAGAATTGAACAATATTACTGGATTTTCCGTTTAAACACCGCATACACGGCGTCTGTACCTCCGGTAATTGGAGACATAAAAGTTTTGTTTACAGCTGCTTCCGTACCAAAACAGGACACGAGTTCCCAGCCCTGTGCTCCATAAACATTTAGTTGCTGGTTAAAAGCTTTACAATTCCAATTATCATCATCTGTGTCAAACACAACGGTTGAGTATTCCCATTTGTCCATCTGGCGGCCTCCAAAATAAATTTTGTTATAAAAAAACCCGCCTCAAACGCAGCTTCGTTTTTCGGCAGGTTTTAGCAGTGGCGCGCCCAAGAGGATTCGAACCTCCGACCTACCGCTTAGGAGGCGGTCGCTCTATCCAGCTGAGCTATGGGCACAAAAATGTCACTAAAATATTTTAGCCGATTTTCTAGTGCTTGTCAAGCTTTTATGTGGTGGAAAAACGTTTATTTTACTCTTGACAGCACATGTTCTTTATGGTAATATATTACCTGCGCACCGCACGGAGGGGTGTCCGAGCGGTTTAAGGAGCTAGTCTTGAAAACTAGTGATCCCGAAAGGGACCAAGGGTTCGAATCCCTTCCCCTCCGCCAACACCTCAACAAAAATGCTTATAATAAGTCACCAATTCGGAGAAGTACTCAAGTGGTGAAGAGGCTCCCCTGCTAAGGGAGTAGGTCGGGTAACTGGCGCGAGGGTTCAAATCCCTCCTTCTCCGCCAAAAGAGACAAACGCAAAACAAACCAAGTGTTTGTATGTGTCTGTCTCTTTTTTTATTTGTAAATAGATGGCAAATGAACGTTTGAGCGCAGAAACGGAGTAAAACCGTTTCTGCTCTTTCTATATAAACCTATAAAAATTATATATTTAGAATTTGAAAGGAGCATCAGCATGGAACTGAACAAAATCGAATCCAAGCTATTCGGCCGTATCTGTTATGGTTTTACCCGCCGTGAAGATGGCATCGTCATACTCGATGAAAAGAAATCAGAAGTGGTCCGGTCTATCTTCCAGATGTACCGGGAGGGGAACAGCCTAGAGGATATCCAGAAGGAACTGTATAAATCGGGAATCCCGTCCCCCTCCGGCAACACGAAATGGACACGAGACGTCATCGACAAGGTGCTCACCAACGGGAAGTATACCCGTGGAATCGTATCCTTCGAGGATTTTGTCGATGTACAATTTATGAAAGAAAAAGCGTGCCGGTATTGTAGAACCTGATAAAATTTACCATACTATCCTTATCTGCATATAGAAAGGATAGATGTCATGAGTTCATCAAAAGACCGGTTTACTTACTCAGCCGCAGTAGAGCTTTACCTCAAACCGCTTCTCCAAAAGGGAGTCATCAGCTATGAAACCTATTACGATGTGGGGAATCTACTGTTCGACCGGCTGGGGATGTATCATTTTGAAAATGCGTACCGGCCTGCGAAAAAAGTGGCCAAAGAGACACGGCAGCAGAAGCCGCAAAGCCGGTACCCGGATTATGTATCGCTTACGGAGCTGGCAAGGCAATTGAAACAGGGCGCCCCGAACCAGGTCATTGCAGGATGGCTAAACAAGAAAAACACAAAAGAGTTTATTGAGCTGTGGAGGCAGAAGACGAGCTGCCCTGACGGGCTCGTTACACAGAGGGGGAATCATGGCGGGACGTATGCGGCCCCTGCTATCGCCTGTTACTTCATGGTTTGTATGTCGCCGAAAATCGCGCTGCAGTTCATCGGGCAAATCATCGGGACGGAGGTGGCCGTGCATGGCTAAAAAGGTCATCGAGATACCTGCAAAAAAGCTGGACACAGATGCGACGAACAAACCTCTACGTGTTGCCGCTTATTGCCGTGTCAGTACGGACAAGGATGAGCAGCAGAGCAGTCTGGAGATGCAGGTAAAATACTACACCGAAAAAATACAGGGAACAGCCAACTGGAAGCTGGCCGGTATCTTTACGGATGAAGGGATTAGCGGGACGGCCGACAAGAAGCGCCCTGAATTCATGAGAATGGTACGCCTGTGCCAAAGAGGAAGGATTGACCGTATCCTGACGAAATCCATCTCCCGGTTTTCCAGAAACACGGTGGACTGTCTATCCTGGGTACGCAAGCTGAAAGCACTCGGCGTCTCCGTCCTGTTCGAAAAGGAGGGCATCGATACGGCGGAAAGCATCGGGGAGACTTTCCTGACATGGTTCAGCGCGTTTGCGCAGGCGGAAAGTGAGTCCATCAGCCAGAACGTGACATGGGGCGTGAGAAAAGGATTCAAAGAAGGTCGCTACAACTTCCATTACCATCATTTCTGTGGTTATGAAAAAGGACCGGACGGGCAGCCTGTGATTGTGGAAGAGGAGGCCGTCATCATCCGCAGAGTTTTTGCCTCCTATTTGGAAGGGCTGTCGTTACGCGGAATCAAAGAATGGCTGGAGAAAGAAGGAGTCGCTTCACCGTCCGGCATGCAGCAGTGGAATCCTGCTACGATATGGAGCATCTTGAACAATGAGAAATACTGCGGCGACGTACTCTGCCAGAAGACGTATACTGCGGACTTCCTGACTAGCGACGTCAGGAAGAATAAAGGGGAGCTGCCCCAATACTTCATAGAAGACAACCATCCAGCAATCGTCACAAAAGATGTGTTTCGGCAAGTACAGGAGGAGATGCAGAGGAGAGCCTCGGCCTGTAAGCCGAAAGAGAAAGCGAGCAGGTACAGCAGCAAGTACGCTTTGACCGGGAAAGTGATTTGTGCGGAATGCGGCGCGCTCTACCGCAGAACCACATGGACGAACAGGGCAAAGGAGAGGAAAATCGTGTGGCGCTGCATAAACAGGCTGGAAAACGGGACGAAAAACTGCAAGGAGTCACCCTCCGTACCGGAAGAGGAACTGAAAAATGCGGTACTGGAGCAACTCAGAAAGAAACTATCCGGGCTCAATGTTGCAGCAATGGTCGCTGAGTGCCTGGAACAGCTCGGCATCGATGTTCCACAGGAAGTGGAGGAACTGTCACTCACGCAGGAAGAACGGCTGGCGGATTGTTTCGATGTACTGGTACGGCAAACGGTACAGAAAGTCATCGTTTCAAAAACAGATGTATGTGTAACCTTTGTTGAAAAAGTTGAAAATAAGTAACACCCAATTAAAAGATACTTTTAATGATTGTTCTAATTATTACAGCTTTAGTATAAACATCCCCACCTACTGCGGCGAAGACTGCAAGCGGGAGGCGATACGGATGAACAAGCAGCGGTTTGATGAGAAGGCCAAGACGGTTGATTATGAGCGGCAGCATAAGAACAGCTATATGTATTGGTATAACAAAGTGAAGAAGCTGCAAAAGGAACTCCCCGGATCCGACAAGCTTGCGAAGGTGGAAGCGGCCTTTGAAACCTTCAAGGCCGGGAACATGGAGCGCAAAACGGCGATGAAGGATAGGATGATGCCGGAAAAGGAATACACCGATTGGCTCTATCGGCAGCAGGCTGTTATAGATGGCCTCATGCAGGGGTAATTATAATAAAGGTTTTCCCCGCCGCCGAGATTATAACCACAAAACAAAACCCGTCAAGGCTAAAATGAACGCGCTGTGCGCGGCCTTGACGGGTTATTGATTTTGTGGTTACGATGCACTCAAGCGGAAAAAACGCATATGTGCGTTCATCTTTTCATTGTATTATTCGATAAAATGATGTATAATGAAACAAACTTTTCCATTGCCGCGAGGTGTTTCTTATGGATTTTGTCACAGCAAAAGAAAAAGCCGCCGAGTGGAATATCTCACTTCGGCGTGTTCAGTAATTCTGTGAGCAAGGCAGGATTGAAGGCGTGCCACGGCTGGGAAAGGTTTGGGTGATTCCGAAGGACGAAAAGCGCCCGCCGGACAGGCGCTATACAATCAACAAAGACCATGAAGGAGGCGCGCTACATGAATAGCAACTTCTCATTTTTAGCTGAGAAATTCCCTGCGCTTGAAAAGCTGGGCTCCCTTGCGGAGAGTTACCTCTATTCCGATCCCAACTCCTGCCTATACAAGATGGGGATTCTTGCGGAAACAACTGTAAACTACATGTTTGAGCTGGACGGTATGACTCCGCCCGAAACTGATAATACACCCGCGAATCGTATTAGAATCCTCAAGCGTGAAGGAATGCTCCCACGGGAAATTGGGGATATCCTCTATGCCCTGCGCACCAAACGCAATGAGGCGGTGCACGAAGGCTATGATTCTTTTGAGGACTGCAAAACCCTTCTGCAAATGGCCCACTCTTTGGTTGTCTGGTTTATGCAGACCTATGGCGATTACGCTTACGAACCAGTCGCTTTTGTTCTACCCGAAAACATCATTGAACATGCTGATAATCAAAAACTGATTGAGGAAAATGAAAAGCGATCCGCTGAACTGGAAAAAGCAAAAGCAGCATCGCTTTCCGCCTCTATTGATACCACCGTTACACTAAACGAGCGCAAAAAGCGTGCGGATAGGGCTGTCAATAACCTCAAACTCTCGGAGAAAGAAACCCGATACCTAATTGATGAACAACTCCGACGGGTTGGCTGGGAAGCCGACTCCGAAAAACTGCGGTACTCCAAAGGGACTCGCCCCCAAAAGGGTAGGAATATCGCCATTGCGGAATGGCCTACCGACTCCACCGCATGTAAGTGGGGCAATGCTGACTATGCGTTGTTTGCGGGGTTGAAGCTGGTTGGCGTTGTGGAAGCCAAGGCAATTCATAAAGATGTGCCATCGGTCATTGACAATCAGTGCCGCGAGTACAGCATGGGTATTAAACAAGAGGACGAGCCGCATGTGATCGGGCATTGGGGTGCATACAAAGCCCCGTTCCTGTTCGCTACCAACGGCAGGCCCTATCTCAAACAGCTTGAAACAAAATCGGGCATCTGGTTCCGCGATGCCCGTGAGGACTCCAACATTCCCAAAGCCTTGCAGGGATGGATTGACCCGCAGGGCCTATTGGACATGCTGGAAAAAGATATTGCTGCCGCGAACCAGGTTCTTTCTGAAACACCGTATGATCTGCTGCGTGATCCGGACGGCCTGAATCTCCGCCCCTATCAGATTGAAGCCATCGAAAAGGCAGAGGCTGCCGTGATCGACGGAAAACCGACCGCCCTGCTGGCGATGGCCACCGGCACCGGCAAAACCCGCACGGTGCTGGGAATGATTTATCGCTTTCTAAAAAGCGGACGCTTCAAACGGATTTTGTTCCTTGTTGACCGCACCGCGCTTGGCGAGCAGGCACAGGACGTGTTTAAGGAAGTAAAAATCGAAGACTTGATGACTCTTGATGAAATCTATAACATCAAGAATCTGGATGATAAAGATATCGACAAGGAAACCAAAATCCATGTGGCAACGGTGCAAAGTCTTGTCAAACGTATCCTCTATAACGATACCGGTTCTATGCCCTCGGTCACGGATTACGACCTGATCGTCGTGGACGAGGCCCATCGCGGCTATATCCTCGACAAGGAAATGGGCGATGACGAGCAGTTTTATCGCAGCCAGATGGATTATGTCAGCAAATACCGCTCAGTCATCGAGTATTTTGACGCGGTGAAAATCGCCTTGACCGCCACACCCGCTCTACATACCACCGAGATTTTCGGTAAGCCGGTGTTTGAATACTCCTATCGCCGCGCAGTGATTGAGGGTTTTCTTGTTGACCACGACGCGCCCCATGATATTCACACTAAGCTGCGTGATGAGGGTATCAGATATCAGGCGGGTGAAACGGTTGCGGTATATGACCCCGTCACCGGAGAAATCACCAACAGTGACGAGCTGGAAGATGAGCTCAAGTTTGATGTTGAGAGCTTTAACCGCCGTGTGATTACTGAAAATTTCAATCGCACGGTGCTGGAAGAAATTGCGCGGGACATCAACCCAGAAGGCGACGGCAAAACGCTGATTTACGCTGTTGATGACAACCATGCTGATCTGATCGTGAAAATCCTGAAGGAGATTTACGAGCCGATGGGGGTCTCCAACGATGCTATTATGAAGATTACCGGCAGCATCGGCGGCGGTAACCCCAAGAAGGTGATGGAAGCCGTCAAGCGCTTCAAGAACGAGAAATACCCCAGCATCGCCGTAACGGTCGATTTGCTCACCACGGGCATCGATGTGCCGGAGATCACGACGCTGGTTTTCCTGCGCCGTGTCAAATCCCGCATCCTGTTCGAGCAGATGCTTGGCCGCGCCACTCGCCTTTGCTCCGATATCGGCAAGACGCACTTTGAGATATACGACCCGGTGGGCGTTTACGAATCTCTGGAGCCGGTGAACACCATGAAGCCGGTGGTGCAAAACGAATCGGCCAGCTTTGACGACCTGCTGGACGGCCTGCAAACGCTGGAAACCGAGCAGCAGCTCAAGAACCAAATTGACCTGATCATCGCCAAAATTCAGCGCAGAAAGCGGAGTATGGGCGAGCAGGCATTGACACATTTTGTGGACTTGTCCGGCGGCCTCAATCCCACACAGTTTGTGGAAACGCTGGCAGGTATGAGCCCGCAGACGGCAAAAGAACACGTTTTGAAAAATGCGCGCCTGTTTGAAATCCTGAACGAAGGTGGCTTGTCTACAAACCGCCCCATGATTATTTCCAACAAGGAAGATGAGCTGGTCAGCCACACGCGGGGTTATGGCGAAGGTCTGACGCCACAGGATTATCTGGAAGAGTTTAACGAGTTTATCAATAACAATATCAATACCATCGCGGCGCTTAAAGTGGTGTGCACTCGCCCGCGCGAGCTGACGCGGGACAGCCTCAAGAGCCTCAAGCTGGAGCTTGACCGCCACCACTTTACCGAGCAACAGCTCAATACTGCGTGGCGCGAGTGGAAGAACGAGGAGATCGCCGCCGATATCATCAGCTATATCCGCCAGTGCGCGTTGGGCTCCGCCCTCATCAGCCACGAAGAGCGAATCAAGCGAGCGGTGGACAAGCTCCGCAAAAGCCATAGCTTTTCCAAGATGGAGCTGGATTGGCTTGCCAAAATCGAAAAGACGCTGCTGCAAGAGAGCGTCATCGATAAAAGCGTGTTCGATATGGGGATTTACAAAACAAATGGCGGCTTTGCCCGCATTAACAAGATTTTTGCTGGTAAACTCGAAGACTATTTGCAGGAGCTGAACGACTACCTGTATGACGATGGAGGAAAAACCGCATGACCAACCAAGAAATTGTCGCCAAGCTCTGGAACCTCTGCAATGTGCTGCGGGATGACGGCATCACCTATCACCAGTACGTCACCGAGCTTACCTATATCCTCTTTTTGAAGATGATGAAAGAAACGGAGCAAGAAAAGGCCATTGCAAACAGCATCATCGGCCTACACGATTTGAGAGGTAAGAAAGCAACCGGAAAAGAGCTGACCAAAAAGCAGGAAGTCAAGCTGGCGGAACGCGAAGAGCTTGCAGCATATAGCTGGGACAAGCTCTCCTCCATGTCTGGTATGGAGTTGAAAAGCTATTACAATGGGATCATCGCCAAGTTTGGCGAATATTGCTCCGGCCGCATCCGCGAGATTTACGCCGGTGCGCGCTCCAACATCGACGAGCCGAAAAATCTGGAAAAGATTATCACCAGCATCGACAGTCTTGACTGGTATTCCGCCAAAGAGGAAGGCCTCGGCAATCTGTATGAAGGTTTGCTCGAAAAGAACGCCAACGAGAAGAAATCCGGCGCGGGGCAGTATTTCACGCCGCGTGTGCTCATCGACGTGATGGTGAAGCTCATCGCGCCCCAGCCCGGCGAAAAGTGCAACGACCCCGCCTGCGGCACCTTCGGCTTTATGATCGCCGCCGACCGTTATGTGAAAGACCACACGGACGATTTGTCCGACCTGTCCATCGAGCACCAGGAGTTTCAGAAAAAGCAGGCCTTCACCGGCTGTGAGCTGGTGCACGACACCCACCGCCTTGCGCTGATGAATGCTATGCTACACGATATTGAGGGCGAAATCCTGTTGGCCGACACCTTGTCCAACCAGGGCAAGCAGATGAGCGGCTTTGACGTGGTACTCACCAATCCGCCGTTTGGCACTAAGAAGGGTGGTGAGCGCGCCACCCGTGACGACCTGACCTATCCTACCAGCAACAAGCAGCTCAACTTCCTCCAGCATATTTACCGCAGCCTGAAACACGACGGCAAGGCTCGTGCCGCCGTTGTGCTGCCGGATAATGTGCTGTTTGCCGATGGTGACGGCGCGAAAATCCGCGCCGATCTGATGGACAAATGCAACCTGCACACCGTTTTGCGCCTGCCCACCGGCATTTTCTATGCCCAGGGCGTCAAGACGAACGTGCTGTTTTTCACGCGCGGCACCACCGAGAAAGCCAACACTAAAGAGGTGTGGTTCTACGATCTGCGCACCAACATGCAGAGCTTTGGCAAGACCGCGCCGCTAAAGGCCGAGCACTTTGACGACTTTGTGGCGATGTATAACGCCGCCGAGCGCACGCCCAACGCAGAAGGGCGCTGGAGCCGTTTTACCCGCGAGCAGATTGCCGCCAAGGGCGACAGCCTTGACCTCGGCCTCATCCGCGACGACAGTGTGCTGGATTACGACGACCTGCAAGACCCCGCCGAGAGCGGCGAGGAGGTTGTGGCGCAGCTGGAAGAAGCAGTCGAACTGATTTTGAGTGTGGTGAAAGAGCTGAAAAACCTTGGGGGTGCGCGCTGATGGCCAAGGCGAAAAAGCATGCACTGACACCGGAGGAAAAGTTGGAACAGGCGCTGGTGCCGGAGAGCGAACAGCCTTATGCGGTGCCAGAAAATTGGGTATGGACGAGATTAGAGTATATTAATGCTTATCAAGGAAAATCTGTCGATCCCTCGAACGCACCGGATAGGTTATTTGAGTTATACAGTGTGCCAAGCTGTGAAGCAGACTATCCAGAAATTGTAACGGGTGCGGAAATAGGCTCCACAAAACAATCAGTCATTAAGGATGATGTGTTGCTATGCAAGATAAACCCACGAATAAACAGGGTTTGGATTGTAACACAACATACAGAAAACCCTTTGATTGCTTCATCAGAATGGATTATTGTGCGGAATACAGGCATATATGGCCGCTATCTCTTGTGGTGTTTTCAATCACATTATTTTAGGGAATATATGCTTTCCAATGTATCTGGAGTGGGCGGTTCACTTATGAGAGCCCAGCCCAAATTTGTTGCTGGTTATCCTGTTCCTCTCCCGCCACTGGCAGAGCAGCGGCGCATTGTCGAGCGCATCGAGAACCTGTTTGAAAAGCTCGACCGCGCCAAAGAGCTGGCGCAAAACGCCCTCGACAGCTTTGAAACCCGCAAAGCCGCCATCCTCCACAAAGCCTTCACCGGCGAGCTGACCGCCCACTGGCGCGAACAAAACGGCGTGGGGATGGATAGTTGGGAGGATGTAAAGTTAGATACATTATGTGAAACGATTACCTGCGGAGGCACGCCATCAGATAAAATCGCTGATGTTGGGGAAATCCCTTTTCTTAAAGTTTATAACATAGTAAATAACTCAATTGATTTTCACTACAAACCACAGTTTATTGATAGAGTTACCCATAATAAGCGGCTTAAAAAATCCCAATTGTGGCCAGATGATGTAGTGATGAATATAGTTGGCCCGCCCTTAAGGAAGATTGCAATAATTCCCAATGATTATCCGGAATGGAACATGAATCAGGCCATCGTCAGATTCAGACCGAAAGAGAAGCTATATTATAAATATTTATACCATTGCTTATGCTATCCGGCTACGCTTGATGCTGTTATTGGTGATACAAAAGGTGTAGTAGGACAAGCAAATATATCTATTACACAGTCAAGAAATTTATCGATCTCGCTACCCTCCCTCCCCGAACAACAAGAAATCGTCCGTATCCTCGACGGCCTGTTTGAAAAAGAGCAGCGCGCCCGCGAGCTGTGCGACGTCATCGATAAAATCGACCTGATAAAAAAAGCTATCCTCGCCCGCGCCTTCCGCGGCGAGCTTGGCACCAACGACCCCAGCGAGGAAAGCGCGATGGAGTTGTTAAAAGAAGCGCTGGCGTAAAATGCAATTAGATAAGTGTGGTGGTATGGTGAACATTTCGGAAGAGTATGATGGAGTGACAGAACAGATGTCACTCCATTTTCTTGTATTTATACGGTTTTGGAAGATTTGAGGTGTGTCTTCCAAAACGTCTACCGCCGATAATAAAACAGGGTATCTTTTTTGTCACCTTCACACAAAAGAGACAAGCGCAAAACAAACCAAGTGTTTGTATGTGTCTGTCTCTTTTTTTATTTGTAAATAGATGGCAAATGAACGTTTAAGAGCAGAAACGGGGTAAAACCGCTTCTGCTCTTTCTATATAAACCTATAAAATTTTCAAAGTGCTCAATTACAATTACCAAATATTCTGTATTAAGTAAAAAATTAGATGGATAAATAGTAAAAGTAAATATAATTGAAAAATATGTAAAATAGTGGTAAAATTACTATAATAGATTAATTTTCAAAGAGATTTACTCAAGAATAAGAC
>UQHH01000046.1 GCA_900540865.1 uncultured Oscillospiraceae bacterium | reverse complement strand
TCCCTTTCTCATCCAGATAGTATCCATAAGGCGCTTGTGACAATCGAAATGTTCCGTTTTTCATTCGCATGACTGCGCCTTTTCGCATATTCTTCGATATGGAAATGGATTCTTCCTGCGCAAATGCACTCATCATGCTTAGAAACATTTCATTGCTCATGTTTGCGGTATTGATATGTTCTTTTTCAAAATAAACCGTAACTCCCAGCTGGCGAAGCTCTCTCACAGCTTCAATGCAGTCCTGAGCGTTACGTGCAAATCTGGAAACCGATTTGACCAGAATTCGATCAATTTTTCCTTGTCGGCAATCACGCATAAGACGGAGAAACTCATCGCGCTTCAGCGCACTTGTTCCTGTTATTCCTTGATCCGCATATATGTCAACAAAGGTCCAGCCCTCATGTGCTTGAATGTACTTTGTATAATAGTTGACCTGCGAAGCAAAGGAATTGCGTTGATCAGTGGAATCACTGCTAACACGGGCATAGGCACATACTCGAAGCTTTTCGGCTGGTGCAAAAATTATTGGTTCAATCACTCGAATTTCTGGCATTTCTATGCCCCCTTTCCTGCAGTAGTGTCATGTGACAGTAACGTCGGTCACCTTTGGCAAGGACAACACTACCACAAGAAAGAGGATAAAGCTATCACAACAACCACTAAATATAGTATTCTAAAACACCGTACTTTTCGGCAATAGCAACATTGGCTTTGTCGCAGTTTTCTTTGGTGATAAGTCCTTTCAAAAAAAGTTTTTTTAAAGCGGAGAAGGCCATATAATACTTGATTTCGTTGATGAGGACAGCGGAAGGTTCTTGAGGATTGTATGTAGTGTTCATGATATACCCCCTTTACCACGGCAGAGGGAGACTCTTTCGAGCTGCTCTTTGAAAAAAGCGATTTTCCAGCCCTTTTAGATAGAGTTCATACCGAAGATCGCTGTCAGTGGTAATTAGTACCGTATCGTGGTCCTGCAAAAATTCCAGTATTTGAATTAGGACGGCGGGATCGTGGCTCAGGCGGGTTAAATCCCGAACAAGCACAGCACGGACATGACCTTCTTTCACAGAGCGCATCATTTGTTGTAATCCCATCCGAGCCATGCTTCTGCCAGTCCCCATATCCTGTGAAGTGCCTACAACCGTGTAACTGCGGCGCTGGGCTTCCTCCAACAACTCGTGCATCTGCTGCATGAGAGCCAATATTTTCTTATCGCTGCTTCGGCTGTATAACCACATAGGACGGTCTATATAAGGATATTCCTTTTCTGGTTCCGTTTTCTCATTCATCTATATCAATCTCCTTATTGGTAAAAATGCAATGCAACTGCTCTCATCTGTCCCAGCCTTTTTTCATGTGTTGTTGCTGCTGTTTCAGAAGGTTTTCATACTCGGCATATCCCTTATCATCCAGTTCTTTCAGGCGTTCTGGATGAAAGCGATATTCTGGATAAACTACAAATCCGCTTTGCTCATTTCGGCCTGTGGGAGAACCCAGTCCGTTTTTCTCTATCCATGAAAGAATGTCATTACTCAAATTGTTGACGTCAATAAAAGCACAGTCCTTTGCAATGGATTTTCCCAAATTTACGCTCAGATCTCCCCATGGCTGCGGATCGCCTTGACTCCAATCCACTAACAGCAGAGCCAAATTTCCGCCGCTGTAATAAGAGCGCACTTGTAGTTCCAAGGATGTTTTTTCTCCCATCCAAGACATTTCCAAAAGAGCCTTTCCGCTGAGAATATCCTGATATTTCTTATCGCTGTATCCTTCCCAGCGCAAATAGTTCCAGTCCGGCTTGGGACATTTTTCGGCAAGGGCTATTTCTTTGGGGACGGTTTTTAATTTCGGAACAGGAATGTCACCCATCTGAACCTTGGCATAAATGGGAAGGAGCTTTTGCAATAAATATGCCTGATCAGGGCAAGTGTCAATAAGTCCCATTCTTGCAGTTAAAAAAGATCGGTCGTCCACAGTTCCAATGGCAGACATTTGTGCCCATTGGTGCTGCATTAAAAATGCTGTGATATTTTCGGGAGTCGCTTCAAAAAAGACAGCTTCGTTTGGACTTTCCATATTGCTGGAAAGTCCCTGTAAATATTTTTGATTCATAGGAGGTTCTCCTTTACGGCATAAAATAATCCGGGCTTTTCTTGGTCCGGATGAAATCTTCTACATCTTCGATTTTTCTGGCGATATGAAGTGGTGGCAGGGTTTCCAGCACAGCTCGGTGATATCGTTCTTCGGGTGCTGCACGATGGTCCAGAATGCTCACCACACAGGTATCTGTTTCAGTACGGATAGCCCGTCCAAACCCTTGCCGGAGTTTTACCTGCATATCTGGGATGATGACTTCTCGGATATAGTCCTGCAGGGTGGGATACTGCTCCCGTTCCGCTTCGCTGATAGGATCAGGAACAGGAAAAGGCAGGCGTACAATGATGAGCGACGATACCATATCGCCGGGAAAGTCCACACCTTCCCAACAGGAACCCGCTGCGAACAGCACCGCATTCTGCGTCTGCTTGAACTGATGGATAATATCCTGCGAATGCCGCCATACCACCATTAGCGGAAAGGACAGATGCTCTTTTACTTGGTTATAAACAGCGCCCATCAGGGAGTAGGAAGTAAACAGCACCAGAGTGTGGCCATGAGTGGTTTCCACTAAGCGGCAGATCTGCTCTGACAGACACTTGGCTTCTTTTTCGCTGCCCATTTGCGCCTTTGGCATATCATCGGGAATGTAGAGAAGGCAGTTTTCTTGATAATCAAAAGGAGAAACCGCAATAAAATCATCCAGCCGATTGTTTGCGGACAGCCCCATGAGTTGGCGGGTTCTGTCAAAGCTGCCCCCGGCCATAAGGGTACCGGATGTCAGAATCGCTGGTGTTTCCTTCGACCACAGTGCGTGGCGCAGCTGTTCCGGCATTTCCCGGGTGGCGGCGCACAGGCTGGGGCTTCCATCCCTGTCATACTGAATATAAAGAATGTATTTACGGTCGCCGGTAAAAAACAGGTTGAGAGTTTGCTCTGTTGTTCCCAGCTGGTAAAGTATCCACCGTGGGAGGTGAAGTGCTAGCTGTTTTTGGATCTGCCGAAGAAGGGAGAGACAATCCCGAAGGGCAGCTTCCCGATCCGGCGTTAAAACAAAGGCAGTACGCTGTGCTTCTTCTAGCAGTTCGCCCCGGCACATGGCTCCCATAAGAGCAGTAAACTTTTCTTTCAGCCGCTGGGCTGCGAGGGCATATTTTTCTTTTGCCAGCAGAGTGCAGAGCTCGCTGAAATCTTCTGCTGAAAGGCTTTTCCCATACATCTGCCGAGCTGCGTCCGGCAGTTTGTGAGCTTCATCGATTACCAAAGCCCGATAGTCATTCAGAAGAGGACGAAGTTCCTGCAAACGATGGGCGGCGTCTGCCAACAAGTAATTGTGATTACAGATCTGGACGAAAATCTCCGCGCTTCTGGCTTCCTTCAGGTATTGATGATACCGGCAGGCGCTTCGCAAAGGGCAAGTTTTCTCGCAAACTTTGGGGACGCACACCTGCCGACGGTCAAATCCACTAAGGCCGGTTACGGAGTCCAAATCATAATAAGTACGAAGGGAAAGCAATGCTTTGAGCTGTTTTGCATTCTTATTCTTATCTTTGACCGCTTCCAATCTTTGAGAAAGCCGGGCGTCACAGACAAAACGCTCTTTTCCTTTTCTTACGATTGCCCGGATGGGTTTGGAGATAACACGGTTCTCCAGAAAAATCCGGGATAAAAACGGAATGTATTCTTCGATGATAGAGTCCTGTAAGGCAACGCTGGAGGTAGAAATCACCACCGGCTGAGAACCTGCAGGTCCATGCGGGGCAAACTTTTTCAGTAAAATGCAGGCGGTCAGGTAAGCATAGGTTTTGCCGATCCCAACGCCTGCGTCGCACAGAGCGATATTGTTTTTGAGCAGGGTATCCAGCATGGCGTGACAGAGGGTGATTTGTTCTTCCCGAACCGACAAACCATTTTGAGGCAAAAGAATTCTGAAAATCTTTTCAATCTCTCCGTGGGCCTGCTCTTTCAAAGTAGGCTTATTCATTTCGGCACATTCTCCTTTGAGCAGTTTGCTCGTATGTGTTGGCGGCAAACTAATGCGGCGCAGCTTTTAAACTGCGCCGCACGGATTCGCCGTCAACGGCAATCTGAAAAATTAAAAGGTTTGATTTTGATGTGCCGTATTTGCTGCTCGCCCCCCGGCAACCTTGGGAACCATACGGGCAGGCTTGCAGTTTACAAACCGTTCACTGGCTCCCCAAAGGTCTTGCTGATTACAACCCAAGGTCGACCAACCCATCTGACGTGTGGGCAAACGATAATGCGTATCATAATACCCCGCCCAAGGTCGTGGCGAAAAGGGAAACTACACCCTCTTTTCGGTCAAAATGCATCGCTCAAAACCAACAACTGGGGCCACCGTCCCACGAATAAATGGGAGGCGGTTTGTGTGCGGCTCGTCATGGCGCTTTTTCCTGCGTCGCTCACTTAGGCGGGAATGTACCCGCATGGCTGGTATTCACTTTTCAAGCTACAAGGCGAACGTTTCTTTTTCCCCGTTCGCCCCATAGCCCATGAAAAGAGGCGGAATATAACGCAGGTCATAAATATTTTTTTATTTTTTTTCGTAGGCGGTAAATTCGCATATTTACAGCGTACTCATCCATTCCAAAAGCAGACGCTATTTCTTTGCTGCTATATCCATCCATTTTCATAAAGAGAATTTCGAGGGTAAGCTTGTCCACAGTATGTAACAAAGAAAAAAGTTCCATGTCCTCGATACTATCCAGCAAGGATTCGGTATCCTCAACGGGTAGTTCCAGATCCTGTGCTGAAACCCAATCCACATAGGGAGACCAATCCACCTGTCGCTGCAGATACTGGCGTTCCTTATTAAACTGAGCCCAATCGTATGTATGCAGGCGTTGGATGGTTTCCTCATCCACACCGAGTTCTCTGAGTTTCTTTTCTTCTACTTCTTTCCAGCGGAGCCATTCTTTTTCCGCTTTGGCTTTGTTGTAAGCCATCGTTATTTCCTCCGATCAATCTGAAATTTTTTAAATTCAGATTGTCGGGGGCGGCGCTCTGCCGCTGTGAATTCTCAGCCAGAACCTACTCAATGGAAAATAAAAAAAGCGCAATTGTCCGTAGACAAAAGCGCTTACTGCACATAAATTATATATACCCGATATCTCTAAATGAAACACGGTACAACTCCCCTAATTGGAGGAGTTGTATTTTGCTTTCCTTTCTTAACCTCCTTCAGGATAAGTCATTTCATATGTTAGCGATTACCATTGGTTTGTTTAATGGCCTTTACCCGGAAAACAAAGTAAAGGATATGGAATACCCAAACACAAGCCAGAACGATCCTTCCCACCGGAACAGCATGCATCATAATAAAGCCGATCGACATTAGAACCGTCACGGTAATCATAATCCGGATTTTGGTCTTCCACGTCATGCCCTGTCCTTTTACATAGCTTTCCAGATTGTTTTTATACAGCTTTGTTCCCGTAAACCAACGGTGCAGTTTTTCAGAGCTTTTGGCAAAGCAAAACGCCGCCAAAAGCAAAAACGGAAACGCCGGAAGAAGCGGCAATACAGCCCCCACGGCTCCGAGAGCCAAACCGATACAGCCTAAAATCACATATAAAAGCTTCTTTATTTTCACCTTGATTCCTCCAGTCGTTTTTTCTCTTTTTTCGATTCGATCACATGGGAAACCGCCATCACAGGATGGGAAAACAGCATTCTGGGCCCGGAAAAACGCATGACTTCCCGGATTTTCTCCCGCATGACCGGTTTGTAGCAATGTACCTTACAGTTGGAACAGAAGGTTTTCGTCTCCATAAACGGACACTTGTCGCTTCTCATCCTGGCATAGGCTTCCAGATCTGCACATTCGGGACAAAGTCCGCCTTTGGTGTGGTGTTTTTTGCGGCAGTACAGGGCAATCATTTCCGATACCATCCGCTTTTCCCGTTCCCGCTTATCGGCTGTACTTTTCATCAGCTCATCCTCCCGTGTTCCACCGAATAGACGGTATCAGCGATGCGCATGGTAGACTGCCGGTGGGAAACCAGCACCACGGTTTTGCCCGCCCGTTCTTCCCGCAGGGATTTTAAGATCACCGCTTCGTTTAAGCTGTCCAGATTGCTGGTTGGTTCATCCAACAGCAGGAAGGGTGCGTCGTGTAAAAATGCTCTTGCGAGCCCCAGACGTTGCCGTTCGCCGCCGGAAAGAGTATCGCCGAGTTCGCCCACCGGCGTGTCGTAGCCTTTGGGAAGGGTCATAATAAAATCGTGAACGGAGGCCTTTTTGCAGGCGGTTTCAATCTCTTCGTCGGTGGCGGTCAGCTTGGCGATCCGCAGGTTGTTTTTGATGCTGTCGTGGAAGAGCTGGGTCTCCTGCGTCACAAAGCTCTCCAGATCGCGCAGATTTTTGGTGTTGATCTCTTCCACCGATCGGCCAGAAAGCTCCACGCTGCCTTCCTGCACCTTCCAGAACCGCATCAGAAGCTTTAACAGGGTGGATTTTCCGCTTCCGCTTCTGCCCACAATTCCTACTACCGCATTTTCCGGAATTGTCACCGATACATCCGAAAGAATGGTTTCATTCCCGTAAGAGAAGGAAACCTGCTCCGCTTTTGCGCCGGAGAATGTGATTTCCGGTTTCCCGGTGATTTCCTCTACTACCGGCGTTTCGTCCAGAATATCCAGTACTCGATTGCCTGCCGCAAAGGTGTTCTGCAGGGTGCTGCCCAACGCCGCCAGAGCAATCACGGGACCAAAGGAAGAAAACAGCGCCAGCGTAGGGATCAAAACGCCGTCAAAATCCACTGCGCCGCTTTGGTACAGCAAGGCCGAAGCAAATAGCATGATAAGATCAAATGTTAACACCACCGTATTGGTAACCGCTGTATTTCGCCCGGCAGTGCGTTTCATCTTTTCTTCGTCTCGGGAGAGTTCATCCGTCTTTTCATTCATTTTGGAAAGGCGCTTTTTTCCCTGTCCATACTGGAGGATTTCGGAAAGCCCCCGCAGGCTGTCCAGCACAAAGCCCGAAAGCTCACCGGATCTGGTGCGGAAACGCAGTCCGTCATCCCCGCTGCATCTGGATATCACAATTGGAATCACGATTCCCACGATCAGATAGGCCGCCAGCGCAATCACGCCCAGGATCCAGTGAAACGAGCCGATGAACAGGCACATGACAATGGTAAACAACAGCGCGATGGCAGCCGGTGAGATGGTGTGAGCATAAAACACCTCCAGCAGTTCAATATCGGAGGTGATCACCGAGATCAGATCCCCCTTGTCCCGGCCTTCCAGCTTTGCCGGGCAGAGCTTTCTCAGTGCGCGGAACACCCGGTCGCGCAAAAGTGCCAGTAATTTAAATGCGATAAAGTGGTTGCACGCCTGCTCCGCATACCGCAAAAATCCCCGGAGAAGGGCGAAGACAAGAACGGAAATAAAAACCGTTGTCAGAGTAAAAGGTACTTCAAACCGAAGGGCTGCCAGCACACCGTATCCGCCGAAAATGGTGATAAAGGCGGCGCACAAATGCCCGACGAGCCCCATCAAAACAGCCAGTGACATATAGCCGCTCAGAGGTTTTACCAGCCCGATCAGCCGTGCCATCACAGCAAATCCGCTTCGCTTTTTCATACGCTTGCACGCTCCTTTCCAAATTGCTCTAATGTCTGCTGGGCACTCCACAGCCGTTCATACAGGCCGTGGTGGGCAAGTAATTCCTCATGTGAACCGCTTTCCGCAACGATTCCGTGATCCAGCACATAAATATGGTCGGCGCCCACTACATTGGCAAGCCGGTGGGAAACGAGGATTACCGTTTTGCTTTTTGCCAGTTCATGAATTTCACGCATAATATCGTTTTCGCTCTCCACATCGATGTTGGAGGTGGCTTCATCAAAAATATAGACAGGGCTGTCATGCAAAAGCGCCCTTGCAAGCGCCAGCCGCTGGCACTGCCCGCCCGAAAGATTGGACGCTTTTTCCAAAAGCCGGGTATCCAGCCCCTGTTCCGCTTTTAAAAATTCTGCGAGGTTTACCCGGGAAAGCACTGCCCACAGTTCTTCATCGGAAGCGCCGGGTTTTCCCATAAGCAGGTTCTCCCGCACCGTGCCCTTGAACAGGTAGCTTTGGTGGCTGATATAGGTGATGTTTCGCAGAAGGCTTTCTTCCTGAATGGAGGAAAGGGGCACGCCGCCCACCGAAACGCTTCCGGTATATCCTTTGTTTCTTCCCATCAGGATCGAAGCCAGTGTGGATTTACCGCAGCCGCTTTCTCCCACCAGCGCCGTAAAGCTGCCCTGCGGGAAGGTAAGATCAACGCTATGGAGGATCTCCCGGTCCGGCTCATAGGAGAAGGAGAGACCGGAACAGCGGATGGTGTGTCCCGAAGGAAAGCTTTCGGTGATTTCCGGCTTGGTTTCTTCTAAATCCAGCAGTCGGAAAATCTTGTCGCTGGCCGCCATGCCGTTCATGGCAATATGGAAAAAGGAACCCAGCTGCCGCATGGGAATAAAGAAATCCGCCGCCAGCAGGATAATCAGCAGACATCCCTCAAGAGAAACTCCTCCGCTCTGGTACTGGGTCACCGCCATGATGACGCCCAGTGCCGCACCGCCGTACGCGATCAGGTCCATAATGGTGATGGAGTTTAACTGCATGGTCAGCACCTTCATGGTGATCTTTCGGAATTTTTCCGCCTGCTCGTTCATTTCCTGCTGTTTAAACGCATCCGCCTGATAGATTTTGAGAGTGGTGAGCCCCTGCAAATTTTCAAGGAAAGTGTCGCCCAATTCCGTATACTGTCCCCAGTATTTAGAGAGCAGTTTTTTGGCCCAGGTCTGCACCGCCGCAATGGCTACAGGGATCAGCGGCACGCAGATAAGCAGCACTACCGCCGCCGCGACATTCACAAAACACAGTACGATAAACAGTGTGAGCGGCGCCAGCATGGCATAGAAAAACTGCGGCAGATACGCGCCGAAATAGGTTTCCAGCTGATCGACGCCTTCCACCGCCACCTGCACCACTTCCGAAGTTTTCACCTGTTCGTTGTAGGAGCTTCCCAACCGCAAAAGCTTTTGATAGATCTTCTCACGCAAAGACTTTTTGACTGCTTTGGAGGAGAAGTACCCCATTTTGGCGGCCCCGATGGAGCAGAAAAACCGGACTGCCAACGCCAAAATTACAACGATTCCCGTCACTGTGAAAAGCTGCACCGAGGCCGAACCCCTGAAAAGCTCTGCAAGCATTCGGGAAATACTGAGCATCAGGGCAATGTTCGCCGTAAGGGAGCACCACTGTAGAATTACATTTCCCGCTATGTATTTTTTGCTCTCGGCAACGGTACCGATGAGCCGTTTATTGATCATCATATTTTCGTCCGCCTTTTGTTATTTTTTTCATCACTTTCTTAACGCCTGTACACAGAGCGGCAACCGCTATCACAAGCAGCACTGATGTAAAACCGTAAAAAAGGGATTGCATTGCATTATTCACAGCCGCTTGCCTTCTTTCTGTTTGTCCACCTTCTCAGCGCCTCATAACTTTTCGGACTTACGGCATGTTCCATTTGGCAGGCATCCTCCGCCGCAGTTTTCCCATCCACGCCCAGGTCTTCTAAAAGGGACTGGAAGGTCTGGTGGCGCTCATAAGTTTCTCTGGCAACGGTTTGCCCCTTATCTGTCAGATGCACTTCCCGCGCACCGTCTAAGAAAAGATAGCCTTCTTTTTCCAACTCTTTCAGCGAAACGGAAACTGTGGGACGCGACACATGAAGCTCTGCTGCAATATCCGCACCACGTACGGAGCCGTTTTGCTTTTGCAGCAAATACACGGCTTTCAGATAATCCTCCACCGTTTTTCTTTGTTTCATACGGCTTATGCCTCCTTTCCATGTATTCAGGGTTATCCCTTATACCGGGATAACAAAAGGTTTTCCATCTACCGACTGAATGGTCAGATCAACGCCGTATACCTCTTGGACAAGTTCCTTTGTAATGATTTCCTCCGGTAAACCGTGAGCAATCATCCTGCCATCTTTCATGGCGACAATTTCGTCACTGTAATACAGCGACTGGTTGATATCATGGAGAACCATAACGATGGTAATACCGTACTCCCGGTTCAGCTTCTGAATGAGTTTTAAAATCTGCAGTTGATAACGGACATCCAGATAGGTGGTCGGTTCATCGAGAAACAGTACCTTGGTGTCCTGTGCCAGCGCCATGGCAATCCACACCCGCTGTTTCTGTCCGCCGGAAAGCTCTGTTACCGGTTTATCCTTGTGCTTGCTTGTATGGGTGATCTCCAGCGCCCACTGTATTTTTTCTTCATCTTTTTGCGGATCCGATGAAAGCCCCATGGTATGATAGGGAGTTCGCCCGTAGCTCACAAGCTTTTCGACCGTAAGATCCGGCGGCGCCGTATTGTATTGATGGACAATCGCCGCTTCTCTGGCAAAATCTTTTAAACGCAAATTTGCGATATTTTCCTCTCTCAGAAACACTTCCCCCTGATCGGGCTTTAAGTTTTTCGTCATCAGGTTAAACAATGTGGATTTTCCGCATCCGTTTGCACCGATCAATGTGGTAATTCTCCCCTCGTGAAGAGAAAAGTCCAATCCGTTCAGCACCTGCTGCTTTCCGTAGGAAAAGGAAAGATTTTTTACGGTAAAAATATTACTGGCCATAGTTTAGTCACGCCCAAACTCATGACCATCATGATTGCCAGCAGCACAGCCAAACTTCGCTTAAACCATGACTGTTTTGTTGTTGTCATTGTGTCTACCTCCATTCATTTATAAAAACAATGTTTCGGTTAGCATAATCTAACCGCTTGGTGAAAAATAATGCCGTTTCTACGGCATAATAAAAAATATCGCGCACCAATCCTCCTTTTGCGATGTTCTGGTCAGGAGAACAAGTTAACACGCTTGTTTCCCTGATATAAACGGGCAGAGGCAAAAGGTTATCCGTCTGAGTTAGGTTATGCTAACTAATCCCCTAAAAAATTGCTCCTTTCGGAGTTTTTAAGAGGGGGATCGTTGTTGTCATATTGCTTTTGACTCTGCTCTCCTGTTACTCTTCTGTCCGGTCTCAAAGACCAAACAGGGCTGCGAATGATAAAATATACTGCTTTTATAATCCGCATTTTCCTTAAAGCAAATTCAGTATAGCCAGTTACCATTTTGTTGTCAATGGATTTTCTGTTGCAAAACTGCTCCAAACAGCCTGTTGAAGGGTTAAAAAAGCGTCTAAACCCCGATCATGACTGATAAACCAGCATTGTTGCAAAACTGCTCCAAAAAATTTTTCATTTCTTCTGAATCCGCCTGTTTTAATGGATGAACATGGTGAAAACAGCTGTACTCTCCGGCATATGCATATCCCCAACACTGCATTGCATTTTCAGGCATACGCTTCCATGCAGCAGGGTATCCCGGCCTTTTCCCATAGAGATAAACCGCAGTGCCGTTACCGGAAAAAATACATAACGCCCGTCAATGCCGCCGTCACGGAATTCTCCGTCATATAAGTATTGCAGCTTCTGGATGCGTCCTTCCATTTTATTTTTACTGGACATAGACTGAGCGGATACGGTTTTTGCCGCCAGATACACAAGTCCTTCATGATCCTTTACGATGACTTCACACGGATTTTCAAAACCACGGTTTGCCATGGAAAGGTTATTGTGATTTTTGATTTGTTCCCGGTAAATAATGAACGGAAAATAGTAACTGCCATCACTGAGGTAATTACAAATATCCCCGCCATGGAAGTCTCGGCGTCCGGCAAATATTTCTTTGATATGCATCCGGCTTTCCTGTTCAGCCAGCCGATCCATAAATTCATCAGAAAACCTTGCTGCCAATGCTCGAAGGGCATTCTCCTTAATCTGTGCAGGAGGGATATCCTGATACTGCATATATTTTTCTAATACCTTTCTCTGTTTCTGATACTTTTCTGCCAGTTTAACTCCCGGAACCGTCAAAACCGTTTTGCGATTCTCCAGACGTTCTACAATATTCAGCTTTTCCAGCGTATCCAGCGTACGAGTGACCACCCATTTACTCACATTCAGGCTTCTGGCTGAATCCGTTACCGTACGCTTTGACGGTTCCGCCGTCAGGTAATAAAGCAGCAGCTGAATTTGAAACGGCGTTAAGTTTTCTTTTTCCAACATTAAAATTCCCTCCGCTATTGTATTCGTATAAAGTGAAAACACTATAAATTCAAACAAATCATCTTCACCATACAGAACCGGTCAGAAACAGCCATACTGACCTTGGTGGATAGTTTTAAGCCGTTTTTGGGAATATAACGGTAGTAAGGCTCTTCTGTCATATCCATAAGTCCACCGCCAATCTTTCCAGCTAAATTCACTGCTGAATCCACATAAAAGAACATCTGCACATCGGCGTGGCCGACCTGCTTCATGTATTTCTTTTGCATCATAGCCATGCCTTTTTTATTCACAGTATCAAAGACGACTTCTATTTCTCCGAATTGTCTGAGCATACGAAACAGGGAAATAACCTTATCTTCCTCAAAATAGTGAAACAGTCCGCCTGCTGTAACAAGGATAGGGGCGTCGGGCAAATCCGTGCGAACTTGTCTGATCCAATTCTCTGTAAAAGCATCTCCAGCAAGATAGGTCTCACGCTCCGACTGCGGGAGCAGTTCCTTCCGGTAGTCAATGACGTGTGGCAAATCAACGGCATACCAGCGGGTCCTTCCGTTATCGCAGCGGTAATAGGTCGTCTCCAGACCGCAGCCGAGCTGGACAATCACACCGTCCGGTCTGCGCTTTAAAAACGACCGGATGAAACGGTCCATATTAGCAGACCGCACCGCTGAAGCCAGCAGGGTATACTGGCTCTGACTGCCGTTTTCCTGCAGGTCGGACGGCAGCTTTTCTTTTAATTCCAAAGCCTTTTTATCATATATGATCTGCGGGCAATGCTCGCTGGCATAAATCCTGCCCAGCATGGGGACAAAAAGTGTGTCCTCCACAACGCCTAAATGTGACATTCTGTGTCCTCCTTTTTCGAACAGCTTTGTATCAGCCCAACGCCACATCCAATACCATCATCAAAGTGAAACCGACTGCAAACAGAATGGTTCCCACATTGGAGTGCTTTCCGGCCGACATCTCCGGAATCAATTCCTCTACCACCACATAAATCATTGCACCAGCGGCAAAGCTCAGAGCATAGGGCAGTACCGGGACTAAAATTCCTGCCAGAAGGATGGTCAGGAGCGCACCTATCGGTTCTACCGCACCGGACAGCGTTCCATACAGAAATGAGCGGGATTTGGAGAAACCCTCCGCTTTCAGGGGCATGGATATAATAGCGCCTTCAGGGAAGTTCTGAATGGCGATACCCAGAGAAAGAGCCAGCGCCCCCGCCAGCGTGATCCCACTGTCCCCGTAGAGCCACCCGGCATAGACTGCGCCCACTGCCATCCCTTCCGGAATATTGTGCAGTGCTACTGCCAGAGTCAGCATAGTTGTTTTTCCAAGACTGCTTTTGACGCCTTCAGCCTCTGAGCTGCCACGATGCAGATGCGGGATCAGCCGATCCAATCCCAGTAAGAATAAAATACCAAGCCAGAATCCAGCTACAGCAGGGAAGAAGGACCATTGCCCCATGTCTGATGCCTGTTCCATGGCAGGAAGCAGCAGACTCCATATGGAAGCCGCCACCATAACCCCTGCCGCAAAGCCGGTAAGCGCACGCTGAACCAGTTCACTCAAATTGTTCCGCATAAAAAAGACGCAGGCTGCGCCGAGCGTCGTCCCGGCAAAAGGAATCAGCAGCCCCTGCCATAATTCAAAAGGCATGTCTTTTCACCCTCATCTATTTTCTTTTAAACAGGGAAAACCCTTGTCTTTCATAAGGTTCACAACGAATATCCAACACCTTATACCCGAATTCTTCCACAGCATGTTTCAGTAACTGTGTGTCAACGGCGTCTTGTATAAGCAGTTCCGTGATCCCTTTTCTGTGAGAAGAAGTCACTTTCTTAACAGAAAATACTTTTCTGATCGCATCGTTTATATGAGCCTCACACATTCCACAGGACATTCCATCGATTTTCATTGTTACTTTTAGCATTCTTCTATCCCCATGCGGTTAGCACCGGCTAACCAAAATAAAATAAAAATAGTTAGCTAACTCTAACTGATTGATTTTACCATACCATACATCATTTTGTCAAGATACTGTACTAAAGTGTTTCCAGATATAGACAAAGCCACACTCAAAAATAGTAATGTTTTGCGTGCGGCATTTGCCTAACATCTGGTTTATGCCCGCAACAGAAAATCACACTATGCCAGCGTCCAGTTCTGGCTTTCTGTCTGTAATTTTACCATGCGGGTATAGATACCGTCTTGCTGGAGCAGGGTATCCGGATCGCCCTCTTCCGCCACCATACCATCGGAAAGCACGACGATTTTATCCGCACCGGCTACCGTGCGCATCCGGTGTGCGATCACCAGAACAGTTTTGTCTTTGATCAGCCGTGACAGAGCTGTCTGTATCAGCGTTTCATTCTCCACATCCAGAGAGGCTGTAGCTTCGTCAAGAAGGATGATCGGCGCGTTCTTTAAGAAGGCACGGGCAATGGAAATCCGCTGGCGTTCTCCGCCGGAGAGCTCACAACCGTTTTCGCCTATGTTAGTATTCCATTTATCAGGAAGCTTCTCGGCAAATTCATCCACATTGGCAAGCCGTGCCGCAGCCAGAACCTCCTCATCTGTGGCGTCTTTGTTACCGATACGGATATTTTCCAGTATGGTGTTGTCAAACAGGGTAACATCCTGAAACACAATGGAATAAAGAGAAAGCAGCGTTTCCGGATCCACTTTTGAGACATCCATACCGCCTACCGTAATTTTTCCCCGGCTCACATCCCAAAACCGGGCTGCCAGACGGGACACTGTTGTTTTACCGCCGCCGGAGGGACCCACCAGTGCGGTCACTTCCCCCTGTTTGGCAGTAAAGCTGACATCCTTTAATACTGTTTCTCCGGTGTTGTAGGCAAACCCAACATGGTCAAAGGTAATGTCATACCCCTGATTGGAAAGGCTGGTTTTGCCCTGCTGAATGGGATGGTCAAGGATTTCATTCATACGGGCGATATTTGTCCGGGTGGAAATTACCGCCGCCAGATTCTGCAGCGCACCCTGCAAGGGATCATAGAGCCGGGAAACCACCAGCAGGAACAGGAAGAAGGTCAAAATATCCAAACTACCCTGCATCAGCAAAACGGAGCCTGCAAGCGCAACCGTGGCAATCCCAAGCTTTAACACAAGGGATGCGGATACTACAAATGCCGCCAAACCGAACTCATTGAGAATGGAGCGGTGTTCCACCGCGCGGATCTTCTTTTCCAACCCTTTGAGGTATTCTTTTTCAGCGTTGTTGGCTTTCAGATCCTGCACCGTTTCAATACACTCCTGAATTCCATCCGCGCAGGCCATTTTCGCATCCATGGATTTCTGATTAAACCCTTCCTGTACCTTTGCAGAAAAACCTACAATGGCAAACGCCACCGGCATCACCCAAAGAGCCGCCAGCGCCATACGCCAATCGTAGAAGAACAGGCTGACGGCAATCAAGACCGTAGAGATGATGGATCCGGCAAGCTCCGGGATAAAGTGGGAAAAGCTCTGCTCTAAAAAGGTGCAGTCCGCCATAATGGTGCTGGTAAGATCCGCAAGGTCTTTCTTTCCAAAGAAGGACAGGGGGATTTTCCGCAGCCGCTCCGCCAACGTAATACGGCGCACGCCGCTTTCCGTATAGGTGGCAAAATAGGTGGCGTTATACTGGAAGTAGGTTGTCAGCAAGATCAATCCCACACAGAGAATACAGCCGACAATGTAGAAGGGAAGCCGGCTTTCCGGAACACCGCCGTTCATCAGATCGCTCACCATGCAGTACAGCAATCCCACCGGGAACATGAAAGAGATATTTTGCAGGACGCAGGCAAAACAGCCCTTAATTAAATCCTTTGCGCCCTGTTCGGACAAGGCATATCGTTTTTGCAGACGTCTGATCATCTTACTGTACCTCCTTTTGTACCTTCCACTGAATGGAAGTCTGATAGTTCTGCCACATCCGGGCGAACAGACCGCCTCTTTCCATCAGCTCACGGCTGGAACCGCTCTCTGCGATCTGCCCGTCTTTTACAACGTAAATCCGATCTGCACCGGCCACCGTGGAAAGCCTGTGGGCAATCATAATGACCGTTTTGCCCTGAGACAGTTTGGAAAAAGCCGCCTGTACTCTGGTTTCATTGTCGGGATCCGCAAAAGCTGTGGCTTCATCCAGAATAATGATGGGGGTATTTTTCAGCATCACGCGGGCAATAGCAATCCGCTGCTGCTCGCCGCCGGAAAGATAGACCCCCTTGGTGCCGATCACCGTATCCATACCATCCGGCAGTTTTTCAAGGATATCGTCGCACTGGGCATTTTTTAAGGCAGCCATGACTTCCTCCCGGGTGGCTTCCGGTTTACCCAGACGCACATTCTCAAAGATGGAAGCTTTGATCAGCCGGCTGTTCTGGAACACAAAGGAAACCGTGTTCATCAGTTCTTCTTTCGGAATATCACGGACGTCTACGCCGCCCACCCTTACAGTACCGCTTTGAGGATCGAAGAAGCGGGAGATCAGATTTGCCAGCGTGGTTTTTCCGCCGCCGGACGGTCCCACAAAAGCGACTGTCTGCCCGGCAGGAATAGAAATAGATATGCCATTCAAAACATCCTTTTCTCCGTTATAGCTGAAATGTACCTGTTCAAGCTCTACAGAGCCGTCTTTCGGATGCATGGGATGAGCTGTTTCTTTCAGCGGCTCCAAATTCAGAACGCTGTCAATCCGCTGTAAAGCATCGTCCACGATCATAGCGTTTTCGCTCTGGAACATAATACGTGTGAGTGTCACGGAAATGATCGGCGTAATGATGATATAGAATACCAGATTGAGCAAAAATTCTGTCGTGACCTGATCCTGCGTAAACAGCAAGGCTCCTGCGATCAAAAAGACAAACACACCGTTAATGGCCGCGGTATAGAACATCATAGGCGTGCGCAGCTGCTTGGTGTAGGCAATCACCCACACCTTGTACCGGTCAATTGAATCCTTAAACTTCTTAAAGGAAAAGATGGTCTGGCCAAAGGTTTTTACCACCGGAATACCTCGGACATACTCTACCGCTTCATTGGACATATCATCCAGCGCATTCTGATATTCCTTCATCTTCTGCTGCATTTCCTTTCCGGTCATCGCCATCATAATGAGAAAGCCCAGAAGTACCGGCGCCAAACTCAAAAGACCCAGCCGCCAGTCAAACACAAACAGCAGAACCAGAAGACCGCAGGGAGTTGCGAGGGCGTTCGCACGGTCCGGGAGCTGGTGTGCCAGATAGGTTTCCGTAGCAGCGCTGGATTCATTGACGATTTTGCGCAGCTTACCGCTGCCAAAATGTTCCGCAAATCCCAGGGGGAGTTTTACGATATGGTTCATGGACTGCAAACGCAAATTGGTGGCAATGCGAAATGCGCCCAGATGGGAGCACATCAGCCCGGCGATGTACACCAGTACCGCAATGACCGCAAACATCACTGCCATCCAGCCGTTGTAGGTCAGATTCTGCGCACGGCTGAAATCCGGAGCGACTTCCAGCACTTCACGCATGACCTGCCAGATAAAATAATAAGGCACGAGTGCGATCAATGCGCTGATTGCGGAGAGGATCCAGGACGCATAGGTCAGATATCGGTAACTTCCCGCAATCGTGAGCAGGCGCGATAAATTAGATTGTTTTTTCAAGAGAATTCCTCCTTTACATTTCATTTATGATACAGAGGACAATGATTTGTCCTTCTTATATCTAATTTAGTTAGTTTAAGCTAACTGCAAGTCAAAAATTATAGGGCGTTATTGCCCCATAATTTTCATCCATCCTGCGGTGTAAAAGGCCCGCATTTCCTTTACATAGTTTTCCGCATCGGGAAGCGGCATTTCATGGATAACAAGTTCAAAAAACGTATGAAACATCCCGGTGATCAAAATATGCTCCAGAGTTGGGTCAAGCGGCGGGGAGGGTCTGCCTAATTCCGCCAGCACTCTTTGATAAGCGTGTGTCCCCTCCACTTCAATTTCCACCATCTCATCAATCAGCCCAGAAAAGCGGGTCCCTTCGGAACAACAAAGAATGAGCTTACATTCCTCTAAATGCTGATAGGCATAATGCAGCATATCAAACATGCATACCCCTGATATATCGCCCATCACTTCCGGCTGCTGTTCATGGGGCAGGTCGGCAAATTGCTTCTGAGCGTCCTTAAAGCGATCAATCAAGTATTGATAATGTTCGCCCACCAAAGCCTCAAAAAGTTCCTCTTTGCTTTTATAATAACCGTAAAAGGCTCCCAGTGTCTTGCCCAAAGATTTGACGATATTCCGCAGGGAAGCGTCCTTGTAGCCTTTTTGCAAAAACTCCGCTTTTGCCGCCTCATGGATTTGATCCAAAGTTGTCAGATTCTCATCTATGGTACACGCCTCCTTAAAAAATATAGCGGTGCTATATATCACTGCTATATTATAGTTGCTCTTAAGCTGAATGTCAAGTGCTTCTGCATTTTTTATGGATGAATAAAAAGAGAGAAACTACACAAAGGTTTCTCTCTTTTGGTTGTCCGGCTATATACAGCGGTCATTATCCTGTTTGGGTTCCGGCAGAGCACTCATACTACGCAGGCTGACGCCAAGCGTAGAAAGATTGTGCAGTGCGGCCGATGCTGCGGGAGGTAAAATTCCTGCCAATCCCAAGCCTATCAGCGTCCCGTTAAATCCGATGACAAACCGATAATTTGAGTGAATTCTCTCCATCAAAGCCATTGCAATACGACGCAGCTTAACAAGCTCCCAAAGGCTGTCCGCCGCAATGGTAATATCAGCAATTTCTCTGGCAATTGCTGCGCCGTCACTGATGGCAATTCCCGCATCCGCTTCTGAAAGAGCGGGAGAGTCGTTGATACCATCTCCGACCATTAAAACAATATGTCCTTTTTGGCGCAAATCGGCTACAAATTTTGCTTTATCCGCAGGAAGAACCTCAGCGCAGAATGCGTCAACCCCTAAGCGGTTTGCAACCGTAGATGCCGTCCGATAGCTGTCGCCTGTCAGCATAACTGTTTTTTGAATTCCCAAAGCACGCAGCGCAGTCAATACTTCTTTAGCTTCCCTGCGCAGCGGATCGGAAATACAAATCACTGCTGCAAGCTCTCTGCCAATCGCCAAATACAAATGAGAATATTCTTCAGGAAGACGATCAAATCGCTCCTGTTCATTTAGCGGAACAGTTACTCCCTCATCTTCAAAAATGAAGTGCGCACTTCCGATCAATACCCGTTCCTCATTTACCGTACTGGCAATACCATGAGCCACTATGTATTCTACCTTGGAATGAAATTCTTCATGGGATAACCCTCTGCACTGCGCTTCTTGTACTACGGCGTTTGCAATAGAATGGGGAAAATGTTCCTCTAAACAGGCCGCAAGGCGCAGCATATCCGACTCATTTCGTTCTCCGAAAGTGATGATCTGCGTAACCTTCGGACAAGCATGTGTCAATGTACCTGTTTTGTCAAATATGATGGTATCAGCCGCCGCCACCGCTTCTAAGAACTTGCCGCCTTTTACAGTGATATGTTCTTTTCCGGCTTCCCGCATGGCAGAAAGCACCGCCAGCGGCATGGAAAATTTTAACGCACAGGAGAAATCCACCATAAGTACCGACAAGGCCCGCAGGATATTTCGTGTCAGCAGAAAGCTCAAGATACTGCCGGCAAAGGTATACGGAACCAATTTATCTGCAAGGTTAGCCGCTTTGCTTTCAGCTGCCGATTTCATCTGTTCGGATTTTTCAATCATGGTTACAATTTGATCATATCGGCTGGAACCCATAGCTTGTTTTACTTCCAGTATGCACTCGCCTTCTTCTATGACAGTACCGGCATACACGGTGTTTCCCGGGTGTTTTACGACCGGTACAGACTCTCCAGTCAAAGAAGCCTGATTGACTGTGACTTCCCCCTCGGCTAAGATACCGTCCATAGGAATCATGCTCCCGGTACGAATCACGATTTTGTCACCTGGGCGGATATCTGATACTGCTGTCAGAATTTCTGATTCCGGTGTCTTCAGCCATACCCGATCCACATTCAGGGCCATACAGCGAGCAAGGTCTTCCATTGATTTTTTTCTGGTCCATTCTTCCAACAGTTCGCCCAGTTCCAGCAGAAACATGACGGTTCCTGCTGTTCCGAAATCTTTGCGAAATGCGGAAATTCCTATGGACAGTGCATCCAGCACATCTACCTTCAGTTTTCCTCTCCAAAGACAGTGGATACCTCTCTTCAAAAAAGGGAGCATATGCCATACAATTCGTGCGATCTGCAATGGTTTCGGCAAAAAGAGCATAGACGCTGCTTTTAGTACCACTTTTCCGACCAGCTTTTCCTGAAATTTACGGTTTAATTCACGGCTGCTGTGCAGTGGCAAAGTGATTTGTGATTGCGCTTCCTGCAAGTTAAACTCACGGATAGCCGCCAGCACTTCCTTACGTGACCCGGAGTATTGCAGAATCACACACCCGGTGCGTTCATGGACAGTTACTTGTGTGATCCATGATTTCTTTTGAAACCAATTTTCCAGCACATCTGCTTCCTGCAAAGTCATTTTTTTCTGACCGATTCGAAAACGGATACGCCCTTTGCTTTCGTGTAAAATAATTGCCTTCATTTGTCGCTTCTCCTTCATAAAAAAAGAGCCGTATCAACGGCTCTTTTCTG
>UQHH01000045.1 GCA_900540865.1 uncultured Oscillospiraceae bacterium | reverse complement strand
ACACAAGAATCCACAAACGCAATGAAAGTTTATTTTATCGGATCACGAATTGATGGCATTACGGCTTTTTTTACAATTACTGTTGGGATTTATTTAGCTGTGATTACAATTATAGCAACTTCTGTTATTGGGATTAGCCAGAAACTTTTAAGTTCCAAAATAGATCGGGCATTGCTCGTTGTATTTATTTCCGGGATGGTAGAAGACCTGTTAGTCATAATGACAGCAGTAATTATCCCTTCGACATTTTCTTACTTCTATTCGCTGCTGATAGGTTTTTCTCTCACAGCTTTTATATCGTTTATCAAATTTATTTGGTATATTTCTAAAATATTTCATACGAATCTAAATGAGATGGCGAAAAGCCTAGATGAAGAAAGCAGATATAAAGAAGACATATTAGAGCAACTAACCAGAATTTCAGAAAACACAAAAAAGAGATAGTATATTAAGACAGCAGGCCACCCGCTTGCTGTCTTTTGTTTTGCCCAAAGGAGGGAGTAAACTATGACAAAGAAACAGAAGAGGTTTGCGGAAGAGTACCTAATTGACCTCAACGCAACACAAGCGGCAATCCGTTCCGGGTACAGCAGTACAAGCGCCGGCGAGATTGGTTATGAGCTTATGAAGAAACATGAAATCCGCGCGTACATCGACAAAAAAATGGCGGAACGCTCTAAGCGAACCGGCGTAAACGCTGACCGTGTAGTGCGTGAGCTTGCAAGGATTGCGTTTGTAAACGCGCCTGATGTTATCGACATGGAAAGTGCGACGGTACTAAAAGACGCGGAAGCCGACGACACGGCGGCAATTGCGACGGTAAAGGTCAAGACGATACCGGGGGAAGACGGAGAGGGCGTTGAGCGCGAAATCAGGTTCGCGGACAAAATCAAAGCACTGGAGCTGCTTGGCAAGCATATGGGTATGTTTACAGACAGGGTACAGATAAACGGCGCCGCACCCGTACAAATCGTAGACGACCTGCCGACTGATGACGATGGTTAAGCTGTCAAACCTAATCGCGCCGTCATTTTACGCGGTCCACCAGTCCATAAAAGGAGAACAGTACACTCATTACCAGCTCGGCGGTGGCCGCGGCAGTACAAAGTCGTCGTTCGCGGCGGTTGAAATCATCCTGGGGATGGCAAAGCACCCGGACGCAAACGCCGTGGTAATTCGTAAGATTGGGCTGTACCTGAAGGACAGCGTATATGAGCAGCTTTCCTGGGCGATTGAAAAGCTTGGGATGTCACACCTTTGGCAGGAGAAGCTATCCCCGCTTGAGATGGTTTATATGCCGACAGGCCAGAAAATCTTGTTCCGCGGCGCCGACAAGCCGAAGAAGCTCAAATCCACGAAGGTATCGAAGGGATATATCCGATATGTCTGGTACGAGGAAGCCGACGAGTTTGACGGGCTGGAGGAAATCCGCACCATTAACCAATCCATGCTGCGCGGCGGCGCACGATTTGAAGTGTTTTACACATACAACCCGCCGCAGCGCAAAAACAACTGGGTAAACGAATGGGCGTCGATACCGGAACCGGGCAGGCTTGTGCACCAAAGCAATTATTTAGCTGTCCCGCCTGAATGGCTCGGCGAGACGTTTCTCGTTGAGGCAGAACATCTCAGGAAGACAAAGCCTGAAGCGTACGCGCATGAATACCTGGGAGAGGTCACGGGCACCGGCGGCGAAGTATTCCGCAACGTCAGATTGCGGCAGATTACTGAAGAAGAAATCAAGACATTTGACAAGCTGCGCCGCGGCCTTGACTGGGGCTACGCGGCAGACCCGTTTGTATATATTGTGGGCCACCTGGACAGTAAGCGCCGGCGGCTCTTTTTGTTTTACGAATTTTACAAGGTCGGGGCGTCGTTTGACACGGTTGCTGATAAAATCAGGCGGGAAAACATATACGGCCAGCCGGTCATTGCAGAGAGCGCGGAGCCACGGAGCAACGACGAGCTGCGCCAACGCGGCGTGTTTATTCGCGCGGCAAAGAAAGGTCCCGGCAGCGTAGAGCACGGCATCCGCTGGCTGCAGGATTTGGAAGAGCTTATCATCGACCCAATCCGCTGCCCTGAGACAGCCCGCGAGTTTACAAATTATGAGCTGGAAAAGGACCATAACGGCAATTGGAAAGCAAATTATCCGGACAAAGACAACCACAGTATCGACGCCGTGCGTTATGCCTGCGAGGATGATATGAAGCGAAGTACCAGCCCCGTCACAATTGGAGGAATATAAATGCTGACAAGCTTAAAGTTTTTGAAAAGAGGCAGCCAATGGCCGCCGGAAAGTGAGCGGGAAAGGCTAAGAACCTACCGCGACAACCGGCTGGTGTTTGAGGATGAGCACGCAAAGGTGTACGACGAACAGTTCAAGCGCATCGAGCGCGTCGTCGGAAACCTGCCTCATGCGGTATCCTTTGCCACCATCCTTAGCTACCAGAAGCTGCTGACGCTGAAAACCGCCGACCTCATATTCGGGGAGCCTCCTAAGATAACTGCGGGCAAGGAGTCGCAGCAGAAGGTAATCGACAGGATACTCACGGAAACGAACCTGCTGGACGCCGCTTACATGTGTGCAATCGACGTCAGCCGGTATGGGGACGGTTTGATGCTTTTGGGCAATCCTGCAGGCGTGCCGGTAATCGATGCGGTAAGCCCGCAGCACTGGCATATGGTTGTCGAGCAGGGCAACATCAAGCGGGCACAATATCACGTGTTTGCGTGGGCGTACCCTACCGACGAGCAGCGCCGCCGGTGGGAACTGAAGGTGCAGGTACATAACCCGGAAGCGCCCGCGGAATGCGAACAGCACCGCTATCAGCTGGAAGGGGCAGAGAACGGCTGGACAATAGGGCAGGAACTTACAGCGCCAGAGGAATTACAGCTGGAAACACAGCTGAAGGTTTGCCCGGTGTTCCGTGTCTCGAATGTCCTTACCTCCGACCGCGTGTATGGGATTGACGATTACCAGAGCATAGACAGCATCATATCGGAGCTGATGGTGCGGGTGTCGCAGATTAGCAAGGTACTCGACAAGCACGCGGCGCCGAGCATGAGCGGCCCGCAGAGCGCACTGGAGCAGGACAGGGCAACCGGGGAGTGGCGGCTGAAGGTCGGCAATTACTTTCCGCGCAACAACCGCGATGACCCGGATGTCAATTACATCACGTGGGACGCGTCCCTGTCCGCCAATTTTCAGCAGATTGAGCTGTTAATCAATCAGCTTTACAGCATCTCGGAGATGGGCAGCGCCATCTTTGGCGACCTCTCAAACAAAACAGGACAGGTGCCGAGCGGCTCCGCCCTGCGCCGCCTGATGATGTCGCCGCTTGCAAAAGCGCGCAGGATTGCCAATAAGTTCGACCCTGCGCTTAAAGGTATTATCTCAGCAAGCGCAACGGTTTACGGCGAAACTTTGCCGCCGCAGGATATCAGCATCAAGTGGAACGATGGACTGCCGGATGACGAGGCGGAGAACGCACAGATTATGAACCTCCGCACAGGGAACAAACCAACAATTAGCCAGCATACGGCAATCCAACGGCTTGACGGTCTGGGTGACAAGGACGCGGCGGCGGAGCTGGACGAGATACGCGCGGACGACGCGGCACAGGATATGGGGACAGCACCGCCTGCAGAGCCGCCCGGAGATAATCAGGAGGAACCGCTGAATGACGAAAGCTGAAGAACTGAAACGTCTGTATGAGCTTGCGCAGAAACGCCTAGTGGAAATCATTACCACCAAATCTGCGCGCGGCTCTCCCGCCCTGTATGAACGGCGTATCTTAAAGCAAATCACCGCCGAGCTGAAAAAGCTGAAAAAGGCTGCGCCGGAGCTTATAAAGCAGCTGGTGCTTGAGGGCTACACGACAGGGCTTGAGGACGCGGTGCAGGATATCTTGAAAGCGGGTATGCCAAAGCCCGCGTATAGCCTCTTTTCCCGCGTCAACACACAGCAAATCAATCTCATTGTGCAGAATACGGTTGACAGCCTCAATCAGGCTGCTAACATCGTCGGCAGGCGCATGGAGGATGAAATACGCGCAGCCGGCCTGCGTGCGGCATCCTTGAAAGCTGCGACCGGCGGCACCGTTAGGGACATGCAAAAGGACCTCGTCAAGCGGCTGTTGGGGCTTGATTTAAAGCAGTCGAATGGGAAAATGGGCGTGCGGTACAAAAATGGCACGGTTGTGAGCCTTGATAAGTACGCCGAAATGGTATCGCGCACCACGCCTGCAGAAGCGCAGAACAAGGCAAAAATAGTGCAGGGTCAAGCGTGGGGCTACGACTTAGTGCGATGCACAACCCACCACCCAACCTGCGAGGTCTGCGCGCAGTACCAGGGGCGCGTCTACGCCCTCACACGCGAAGCGGCCAACGGTAAATACAAGGGTCCGGGCGGAGAGCTTCTGCGCTTCCCTCTGCTGTACGAAACGGCACTGGTGCATGGGTATGAAACCATCCATCCGAACTGCCGGCACAGGTTTTCCATCTTGCCGGCAGCGGCTTATAGCCTTAAGGAACTCGCGGAGTTTTCCCACAAAAGCATGCAGCCGTTTGTAGATACCCGCAGCGATGCGGAACGGAAAGCCTACGCGCAGGAGCAGGCGGTCAAGCGGCAGCGCAACGCAGACCTGCACGAATGGCGCAAATACCGCACGCTTCTGCCGGAGGACGCACCGACGACCTTTTCAGGCTTTCGGCGTATGAAGAAGACCAACTCCGTGCGGTACCAGCGGCTGCAATGGGACGCGCGGTTTCTGCGCAAATATGGCGCGGATACGGAGCACCCTCCGCTTAATAACCTTGAAACGCCGCGCGGAATTGGCGATAAGCTGGCGGACTATTCGCTGAATACGGAACACGAATACGGAAAGCATAAGGCGGTTGTTTTCCAGAGCGCCCTGGGTTATAATCAAGATAACGCAGGGCAGCTGGAAGAAGCAATCAAAGCCGGGCTGAGCCGATACCGCGCAATCCCGCTCGGCGACGATGGCTACGGGCCGAAATTCAACGTCATGCTCCTGGTGGACGGTCCGAGCGGAAAACGCCAGCCGGTGAAAACCACTTGGATATACGACAAGGGGCTTGAAACCCCAAGGATGGTGACTTGTTATGTCGAGAAAAGTAAAAGAGCATAGTGCTGTCCGGTTGAAGGATGGGCGTAGTGGAACCGTGCAAATAGTCCACTATAAAGACGGTGTGGAAACGGCGTATCTTGTGGAAATCGAGGACGGTTCACACGACTTGACGACCGTTATACCGGACCAAATTACTGAAATCACATGGGAACCAAAATGAAGACCGCTTGGCTTTGATGGCCTGGCGGTCTTTTTGTACCTTTTTTGCCGCGCCCCGCGCGGGAGACTTGATGAAAGGAAAAACAACAATGAAATGCCCTTATGCAGTACACAGGCAGATTACGACACAGACGGCCTTTGAATTTGACGAAGAGGGCCGCAACAACATAGCGACCACCATAGAAAACAACACAGCAAGCTTTTGTAACTGCCACAAAGAAAATTGTGGTGCTTGGGACAGTAAGCAGGGACGGTGTAACTACGGCGGCATCGCAGAATAACAGGGAGGAAGGCGTTGCCCAGATGGCGGCGTCTTTTTATATTTCAAAAAGCGAAAGGAGAAACACAATGAAAGACAAATCTATCCCTCTGAATATCCAGCTCTTTGCTGAAGAGGGCGACCCGTCAGGAACGGGCGATAATAACGAACCCCCGAAAGGCAGGACCTTTACGGAGGATTATGTCAAAGGCTTACGGTAGGAATCCGCGGGCTACCGCACAACAGCAAAAACCTATGAAGCAACCCTGCGCGGTGTGCTGGGTATAAGCGAGGGTGAGGAGTTGGGCGACCTAAACGCGCGTGTGGCCGCTTACCAGTCCAACCTTACAGCACAGCAGGAAAAGACGCTTGCAACAGCGAACCAGCGCCTCATCAGCGCAGAAATCCGCGGCCTTGAGGGCTACAACGTGAAGCTGCTTGAAAAGGTTATCGACCAAGGAAACATCAAGGTCGACGAGAATGGCAATGTTACAGGCGTAAAGGAGGCGGCAGAGGCAGCGGCAAAGGAGTTCCCGGAAGTCCTGAAAGCGGAAAAGCAGAAATGGGCGCCGGGCAACCCCGCGGAAGGGGACGTTCCGCCCATGACGAAGGAAGCGTTTACAAAGCTGCCTTACGCGGAACAGTACAAGTTCAAGCACGAACATCCCAACGAATACAAAAAACTTATTGGAGGTAATTAATTATGTCAGGAACAATTTTTGGAATCCCGTTTGACGAGGAGTTGTTTTTAAACAACTGGAACGAAGCACCCGACCCGGTGCTTACCGCGCTGCTTGACAGCGGCGTTATGGTGGAGGATTCCACCATCAGGGACATGATTCAGTCCAACGGCAACATCTACACCATCCCGTTCTACAACACCTTGAACGGCGAGGAACAGAACTATGACGGACGCACAGACATCACCGTTGAGGAAACCGGCGGCGACAGCCAGACCGGCGTTGTCTATGGGCGCGCGAAGGGTTTCTTTGCACGTAACTTTACGTCAGAGCTTTCCGGCGCCGACCCGATGGGGCATATTGTGTCATCGGTTGCGCGGTATTGGCATAAGCGCAGGCAGAAAAGGCTTATCGGCTTGCTTGGCGGGCTTTTCTCGATTACCGGTTCTACAGGCTTTACAAAGAAATGGCAGGATAACCATATCGTCGACCTTGGCTCAGATACTGCGGCGCCCCGCAAAATCGAAGCAACGGACCTCAACGACCTTGCTACTAAGGCTTTGGGCGATAACAAGACAGAATTCAAGGTCGCGGTCATGCACTCGGACGTTGCGCATACACTCGAAAACCTGCAGGTGCTGGAATACTGGAAGCAGAGCGACGCGAACGGCATTCAGCGCCCGACTGCCCTTGCATCAGCGAACGGTTATACCGTTATTATCGACGACGGCGTGACAACGGAGGACGTTGGCGGGGAAGACGCGAACAAAGACCTGAAGAAGTACCACACCTATCTGCTCGGCACGGGCGTACTCAGGCACGCACCCGGACGCGTCGATGTGCCGGTTGAATCTGCGCGTGACGCGAAGAAGAACGGCGGCCAGGATGAGCTCATTACGAGAATCCGCGAAACAATCCACCCGAACGGCTTTAGCTTTACCGTGCCGAAATCCGGCTGGACGGATTCGCCGACTGACGCGCAGCTCTTCGCACCTGCAAACTGGAGCCTGAAATTCGACCCGAAGGCAATCCCGATTGCAGAGCTGATTACAAACGGGTAAGGTGATAACATGCTGACGCCTGAAAAGGATACATATATCACAATAAAAGAAGCAAACGAGCTGCTTGCCTTTGAGCCGCAGGCGGAGAAGTGGGCAACACTGTCAGACGAATGCAAAGAGGCCTGTTTACGTTCTGCGGCCCGCCATATCGACGGGCTTCGGCTTTCAGGCTTCCGGCGCGACCTGCACCAGCCAATGGCGTTCCCGCGCAACCATGAGGACACACCGGAGGAAATCAAGATGGCGCAGGTTTTGGAAGCGCTTGCCCTTGCTGATATACAAGCCTCACTGCGCCGCAGGCTGCAGGAACAGGGCGTGACGTCAATTAACCTTGGGAAAGCCTCAGAGAGCTACGACAGCGCGAATAAGCCGTATACAGGTGCGTTGATAAGCGTGGAAGCTTATAAGCTGATGCGCCCGTATTTGAAGGGAACGGTGGCGATTGTATGAGCATTTGGAGTGAGCATTATACCGAGGTTATCAAGGTGCACCGCTGCCAGGGTACAAACGCATATGGCGATATAGAGTTCTCTCCGCCCTTAGATATGGACGGGGAGAATTTTGTTTGCCAGATTGATTATACCCGTAAGGAAGTGCTGAACAAGGACGGCGAAAAGGTAATCAGCGAGGCTGCGGCTTTAAGCGATACGCCCCTGCCGCCTTTGAGTATTGTTTATGCAGACGGGCAGCGGTTTGAAGTCAAGAGCTGCCAGCCAATCAAGGACATCTTCGGCACGCTTGACCACTACGAAATAACGCTGTGAGGTGGTTGAATGGGTAAAAGGATAGATATTCCGCCGGAGGAGTACTTGCGCGGCTTAGACGGTGTTGTGGAGCACCTGCAGGCGTGTGTTGATAATATGGAGTGCGGAAGCGCGAAAGGGCTTACAAACGCATTAATGTATGTTGCAGAGGAAAGCCAGCAGCGGGCACCGATAGACACAGGCGATTTGCGCGGCAGTGTCCGGGTAGAACTTGATGGCCAGGCTTACGCAGAAGGAGAAAAGGGCGGAGGTGTTAATGTTTTGGGTGCTGTCCCTGAAACAGCCGAAAAAGGCTCAGTAAGTTTTAATACGCCTTATGCAGCTGACCAACACGAGCACGAGGAATACGACCATCCACGCGAAGGTCGGGCGAAATACTTGGAGAGCGTACTGGTCGAACAATCTGAACGTATTTTGCAGACAATCGCGAGAGGCGTAATAGATGAACTGTTTGGAGGCGGTGCGGATGATTGAAGCGTTGAAAGCTTATCTGGAATCAAAGGGATATAAGAACATCACCTGCGATTTTATGCCGGACGTCTCCAAACGCGTTCAGGCCATCAACATTGCGCAATGGTCGCACACGGTCGGCAGCATCAACGACGGCACGGGCACCCGCTATATTCAGGTGCAGTGCCGCGATACGACGCGCGATAAGGCTTATAAGGCCTGCAGCGAGATATTCAAGCTGCTTGACAGCGGCACAGAAGAACACGTTATCAACCTGACCGACACCGTGTCCTGCATTGCTCGCCCGCGGCGCGGCCCCTTAATTCTGGAGCGCGGCAGCGGGTATGTAACATTTTATTGCGAGATTGCCCTTTGGGGCGAAAACTGAAAGGAGAAATACACAATGGGAAAGAAGTATTTGAAAGGCTTTGCAAATTGCGGCTATGCGCCGGTTACGGAGGACACCGTTACGGCATATAAGGCAGGGGAGGTTACAAAGCTTCCCGGCGCTTCCAGCGGCGCGCCGACCGACAACAAGACCGAATATACGATTTACGCGGATGACGACGTTTACGACAGCGGAGCGGAATGGAAGGACACAACCCTTACCATTACCGTGCTGGAGGCAGACGCAAAGGACATAGCTGCACTCACCGGTGCGGCTCTTGACGAATCGACCGGCGAGCTTAAAGAAGGCACCTTTGACGACGCGCCCCTCGTCGCGTTTACCTTTTCCGCGCTGCGCGGCGACTTTGGCTACCGTTTATTCCGTTATCCTTCCTGCCGCTGCACAGGGTACAAGATTACACATAACACGAGGGGGGATAACAACGACGCGCAGTCTTACGAGCTGACGTTCAAGTGTTCCCCGCGTAAAATCGACCATACTATCAGAGAAACGAAGGACGTCGACAAGGGCACGCCGCTTACATGGCTCGACGCCATCCCTGCCCTGCCCGAAACGCCGGTTGTATCGGGGGAGGGTTAATCGATGTTTGGCAGAGATAAAAGTGTTGAAATGAGTGAGCCGGAGGGACGCGTTGTGCATGGCATCACCGTGTGCAAACTCCCAATCGGAAGGTATGTCAAGTTTTTGGGCGCGACAAATAACCTTGCGTCTTTTTTGTTGGACGACGTGTTCCCAGGCGCAAAAAACGTCAGCCAGCTCATCGCGGAAATAATGGCCTTAGATAGAGCCACGCTGTTTGACACGCTTGGCAGGCTAATTGTGTCTGTGCCTGATAAGGTGTGCTCCCTTGCCGCAGAGCTGCTTGACGTTGACCCTGATGTGATGTGCAATCTCTCGCCGACAGAGCTTACAGATATTTTGATTGCGTTTGAAGGGACAAACAATTTATCTGATTTTTTCGGCAACGTGCGCCTACTGAAATCGAAAATGGGCGCACAGAATCCGGCGAATACTGGCTCCAGCGTTGGCTAGCTATCGCGCGCAGCGTTGGAATTGGAAAGCACGAACTGCTCGAAGAATACTACTACGATGAGTTTGTCTGCATGATGGACGCTTACAACGATATGCACTCGCTTGGTGACGGCAGCGGCACGGATGCTGAAGTTTTTGCTGACGAGTACGATTGATTAAGCCTTGTCAAAATAACATGGATATGGTATTATTTTGCTGAGGTGAGGATGGATGTATTGTAAAAAATGCGGCGCACAGATTGAGGACAATAGTGTTTTCTGTAAGGAGTGCGGGGAGCGGCTAATTGAAAAGGAAAAAAAGCCACTACCCAAGAAAAAGATACGAAAAATAATAATTTCTGTCGTAGCTGGAATTTTGGTAATTGGTATTATCGTATTCGGTATTTTGTTTTTGACTCGTCAAAAAGAAATGGAAGCTGAAAAAGAAAATGAAATCTTATCTCCCGTTTCTATCAGCGAGCTATCGGGCGAAAAATTCTTCCGGTTACCACCAGATTTATTCAGAGAAAAATTCAACCGTTTTAGTAGCGGGCTTAAACTGGAAGAGGGGAAAAGTTCTTTAGCTGATAGCGATGATGAGGATGTTTTTTACAATTGGATTATAGACGACGACACTATCGCGCTACATATTAAAAAGAATACCGATTTAGTAACTAACATAATGCTCTTGAGCGATGAAGATTCCTTTTATCAAAAAAACGCACCGGCCATCTTGAAAGCGATTTGTCCATCAATTCCAGAAGCCGAAATAAAAAGATGTATCAAAAATGCAGATACAACTCCTGTTGGCGAGGATTATTATTTTATGTATGAGGACATTAAAGTGCTTATTTTCCGCGCTGATGAGGCTATTTCATTGTTTTTCTATCCAAGAGAGCGCTAAGATTTAAAATCATTCCTGCACCCGTCAAAAATATGGCGGGTGCTATCTTTTGGGAAAAATTAAAAAACCTCTTGACGTTCTTGTCCGTAGGAGGGTGATCGAGTACTATTACATGAGCAAGCCCAAAACCAAGTACAGTGCGAACTATAAGCTCACAGAAAAACACCGGTAGGTTCGCACCAGAAAAAACAGTTTGAAATACTGTGATTTTATGGTAAAATAAAACAAAAGAGGCGACATGTGTGAAACATGCACAGATGTGTGTGATATGCTCTATCTGCTTTGGCTTCTTTTGCTGTCACCGCCCACGCGGCGGTGTGGATTGAAATCGGGGCGAAGGTTTGTCATATCTCTTAGGTTGTTGTCACCGCCCACGCGGCGGTGTGGATTGAAATCGATTTTTTGCTGCATGGCTTTTGCTCCTTTACGTCTCGCCCCTCGCGGGGCGTGTGGATTGAAATGGTCCAAGAGATTATGGCTTAACCATAAACACAGCCGTCTCCGCCCGCAAGGGCGGTGTGGATTAAAACAAATGCCCCCGTAAGGGGCAAAAAAACAAACGAAAGCACTTATCCTTATGGGTAGGTGCTTTTGTTATGCAATTTTTTATTAGAAAGGCTGATTTTAAATGTCAAACGAAGTAAACTTAGGCCGCTTGGTCGCGGAAATCGCATTAGAAAGCGAAGAAGCGCAACGGACAGCCGACGATATAAGGCAGATACTTAAATCAATTGGTATTGAGGGCAAAGATGCGAATCAAGTACTTAAACAGTGCTTTTCCGACACTTCCGCATTTAAAAAATACCGCTCAGAACTTGATGTGATTGCCGCAAAAATCGATGTGCAGAAGAAGAAATTACAAGAACTCGAACAAACGAAAAACAAAGAACCACGTTTTAAAAGCGATTATACCGCCATTGAAAAGGCTACTGCTGCATATGACGGCGAAAAAATAAAGCTAATGCAGCTTGAAAAGCAGTTTGACAGCACGGCAGCGGCGCAAGAGAACTACGTTAAAAAACAAGCGCAATCAGCCGCAAAGCTGGCAGACAAAAAGGCGTATAAGGACGCAAGCACGGGCGTTGATTTAATGTCTTCGTCCCTGCGTACCCTTGACAACATTGCTCCCGGCACCGTCAGCAGCCTGTCCGACGTTATTACCCAAGTCCAGATTGCAAAAAGGGCATTTCATCAGGCGGCAACGCCCGCGCTCGCGTGGGGGACAGCAATTGCGGCAGGTGTGGGAATCGTGGCAAACCTGATAGTTACGGGCTTATCCCAGCTCCAAGAAAAGCAGGAAGAAGCCCGCCGCCAAGCCGCACAATTAGCGGAAGAATACAAGGAAGAAAGCCAGACGTTGCAGGATTTGTCCGATGATTATATGGCGTTAAAAACCAAGATTGACACCACAAGCCTTTCGCACGATGAAGAAAGCAGTACCAAAAAACAACTGTTACAAGTCCAAGAAAAGCTTGTAGAGATGTACGGCGCGGAGGCTGGAAATCTTGACCTTGTTAACGGAAATATAGACGTGCAGATTGAAAAAATCAAGGAACTTGCGGTCGCAAAAGCGAAGTTGAAAGAGCAAGAACTATATGACGAAAAGCAAAAAGCAATAAAAGAGCTCGCCAAAGAAAATGAGTATTATCTGGGGACGTTGCACTTTAGCCCGGAATCCAAAGAGGCCTTGCAAGACCTTGATAAACTATTACAATCATATAATACGCATTTATATGATGGGCCAGCAAGCGACGAGGGCTTTTTCTCGCGCGATTTTAAGTTAAATGTAAATATTGAGGATGCAGAAGAAAAGCTGCGCGAACTATTTAATGTCATAGAGAACTACAAAGATACTTTAACTAATAATTCAGCGCCGCAGGAGGCTATTGATAATGTTAATAAAATGCTATCAGAAATAAGTAAAAGAATAAACGACGCGACAAGCGAAGACATCGAAAAAATGAAATCCATCGTCGAACAAAGCGACCAGTTGCGCGAAACAATATCCTCCAACGGTGCAAACTTATTTCCGGAAGACAAAATGGCTGAGTACCAAATCCGCAGCATACAGCAGTATACAACGGCTGTAAACGACCTCGGCAGCGCCTACGCCACGCTCCACGAAGGGCAGCAGCTCGATCTCGACACCATACTAAGCCTCATCGATACCTACCCGCAATTTGCCCAGGCAATCGCAAGTGGCACGTTGTCCCTCTCCGACCAAGAGACCGTAATCAAAAATCTATTTGAAGCAAAAAAAGCGGAGGCACTCGCCAGCATAGAAGCAGACCGCCAAAAAGTCGAATCGCTGCGCGACGCGACGCAGGAGACAATCGACCTTTTACAGACCCAGCTAAACGCCTACAAAACCATGTTCGGCGGCGGGGCGTTTGGCGACCTCTACGGCCCTCTCATAGCGGCACAGGCAGAACTGGCAGGATACAACGAGCAGCTTGACCAGCTCAACGCCCGAACAAAGGCATACCAGTCCATCAGCATCAACGACTACCTGCCCACTCAAAAAGCCAAGAAAAAAGACGACCGCAACGAGGCATTGCAGCAGGAATTAAAGCTTTTGGAACACAGGAAAGCCCTGAACCAGCTCTCCGCGCAGGATGAAATTGCGTGGCTGGAACGCATCAACGCGACCTACGCGAAAAACGCCGACGAGCAGATGGACATGGAAAAACGCCTGTACAACGCCCGGAAAGCCTTGCAGGAAGCGGAGGAACAGGCGGCGAAGGAAGCGCTGAACGAAGCGTTGAAGGGGATTGAAAGTAAAAAGGCTCTGAACAAAATATCCACCGAAGAAGAAATCCAGCAGCTTGAACGGATTCGGCAGACGTACCGCATGAACGCCGAGGACGCAATGAGCCTTGAAATCAAGCTGTATAACCTCAAAAAGACGCTGCGCGACGAGCGCACCGACAAGCTGGACAATATCGCGGACGGCGTAACCGAAGCCCTCAAAAACAAATATGAGAAGCAGAAGAAATACGAAACCGACCGCATCAACCAGTCAATCAAGAGCTGGCAGGATTGGGAGGATAAGACGGTATCAGCTATACAGGGGCAGATTGACGCCCTTGACGAGCTTTCCAAGGCGCAGGAATCTGAGGATAAACGGCAGGAGTATGAGACGAAACGCCAGGCGACCGCCCTGCAGCTTGCTTACGAAAAGGACGACTACAACCGCAAGCAGCTCCAGAAGGAATTGAACCGGCTCGACCAGGAGGAGGCGAAGCGGCTGGAGGCGGAGGCGCGGGAGAAGCAGAAGGAAGAGCTGCAAAAACAGATGGACGCTGTGAAAGAGGAATCCACGAAGCAGCAGGACGCGCTGAAGAAGCGGCAGGATGCTTTGAACGAGCAGTACGAAAAGCTGACCTCGTCCTTCGCGCTGGAGGCAGAAGCTCAAAAGACCATCATGGAAAAGGGTATGAACGGCGTTATTGACCTCATTAAGTCCTTTGCGCCGGAATTCAACCTTGCCGGCAAGACACTCGCGGAAAAGCTCTATGAGGGGTTTGAAAGCAAGAACTGGGATATTGACGCATACTCCAATATCATCAAAAATGGTACGGGCAGCGCTTACCAGCAGGCGCAAAGGGTGGCAATTGACGCGGCAAACAAGTTTTGGCGGACGCGCACAGAATACAACAGGCAGACGGGGATGACGACGGCGCCGGCGAAAGCGCCAGAGGTCAACTTGACCGTCAACTTTAACCAGCCGGTGCAGTCACCCGTCGAGACACAGCGCGCGCTGCGGAGAGTATCGCAGGAGCTTGCGCGCCAGATTATGAAATGAGGGAGGTGATAGAATGCAGGAGCTTGTGTATGTGCCGCCCGGTGGTACGGTTGCCGACCTGTCCGGCTGCGCAGAGCTGAAATTTCAGGAGCCATATGTGCTGTCTACGCTTTCCGGCGTCAGCGGCTTGGGCTACACGCTAATATCCAGTGAGGCGGCGGGAGTGGATGGTACAACCGTACAGGGAATCCACGCGGAAAGCCGGGAAATCACATGTGCTGTGTACATAAAGGGGGACAGCAGGCGGGAAATGTACCGGAACAGGTTTGCGTTGATTGCAAAGCTGGCCCCGCGGCAGGAGCCGGGAGAGCTGCATTACCGCAACGACTATATTTCGGTGAAAATCAAAGCATACCCGGCATTGCCCGCGGATTTTACAGAGCGGGTCAAGAACTACAACAAGTGCGATATTACCTTTATCGCGCCGGAGCCGTATTGGGAGGCGCTTGACGATGAGAGCACCAGCATCGCGTATCAGGAGAATATCGGCTTTAAATTCCCGCTGCGCTTTAATCCGTCGGTTACCTTCGGTATGCAGAACAACACAGCAGAAATCATGTACCTGGGGTCTGTGCCGGCGCCTGTGCGTATTACCATAGCGGGTGAGGCTCCCTCGCCGCAGATTACGAATGAAACAGCGGGAGAAACCATATATGTGGAAAATCTATCCCTAGGGATAAACGAAAGCCTTGCCATCTGGACAAAGAAGGGCGAAAAGAGCGTCAAGCTCCGGCGCAATGGCGAGATTACAGACGCGTTCCACCTGGTGGGCGTGCGCTCGAAGTTCTGGTCGCTGCAGCCGGGCAGGAATGTTATCACCTATAAATCAGCCGACGATTCCAAGCACGCGCGCGTAAGCATTACGTGGACGAACCTATATGCGGGGGTGTAATGATGGATTGGCCGGTGATTAAAATAATGGCTCCTAACAAGACGTTTTTAGGGGAAATAGACTTATATACTTCCCTTCGTTTCAAACGCTCATGGCAAGGTATAGGCGACTTTGAAATACATATCATTGCGCGGGATTACAACCCTTCCTTATTCGCTGTGGATAACCTCATAATGCTTGACGGGGATGTCCATCGTGCCGGTATCATCCGGAAGGTTGATACAGCAATCACAAGCAGCGGCATTGAGGCGGTAATACAAGGGCAGCACCTTGACGGCCTTCTAAGCCAGCGAATTGTTATCCCCTACGAAGGGGAGGCAAACGGTGGGTATTTCTGTGTGCCGAAAAAAGCAACGGATGCAAGCGTCGTGAAGCCTGTGCCCACTGAAACCATCCTGAAAACGTTTGTCCGCGGACAAATCCCTTATGCAACGAGTGGCGGGGCAATTAACCCACGCGGCATGTACCTCGACGTGGAAACAGATAAGGGGCGGGGGATGAAAACAGTCTGGATGAGCCGCTATGACCCGCTCGATGAAGTGCTGCAGAGCATCTGTGAGTATACGGATATGGGATTTGAAATTGTGCTGCGTTTTGAAGCATACGATTCGGCTTATTATACGTTTGACGTCATAGAAGGCATTGACCGGACGGAAGGGCAGAAAACGAATTCCCGCGTCATTATGTCCCTAGAGTTTGAATCGGTGAGCAGCCTCCAGTACTCGCTTGATTCCGCGCCAAGCAAAAATATTGCTTACGCTGGTGGCGCTGGTGAGGATTTTAACCGGACGGTACTTGCAGTCACAAATGAAGAAACAATGCCTGTTGGGTATCGGAGAAGGGAAACCTTTATTGATTGCGGCACACTGGAAATTGCTGAAACCGACACAGCCTTATCGCTGTCTGAAGAAGGCAAGCATAAGCTGCAGGAATATAAACAGGCAGAGAGCTTGACGGCGGAGGTTTCGCTGTCAGGCCCTTTTATTTACCGCAAGCATTATGACCTAGGCGACCTCGTAACCGTGTATGCCCCTGAAATTGGTTTGGCACAGGATATGCGGGTGTCGGAGGCAGAGGAATCGTACGAGCCGGGCGGTATGCATTTAAACATCACATTTGGTACGGCGCAGCCGCATATTGAAAGGGCAATCCGCGCACTGCAGCCGAAAGTAAGATAGGAGGATATTGTATGGCAGAGAAATCAAGGTTTTTTGACAGCACAGCCGGGGATGTGCGGGAGTACAGCGCGGATGAATTCGCGGAGGTATTTCGCACATTTTTTTCTACGGGCATTATCAAGAATGAAAAACCAAATTCAGCTGCAGAAAATGCGCTGAAGGTTACAAAAGGAGCGGCAGGGACAATGGTGGTTGCCCCGGGTTACGCGGTAATCGATGGGTACTGGTACCACAATGACAGCAGCCTCACAGTAAACGTTCCGGTGTCTCAAGCCGTCCCACGGAAGGATTTAATTGTTTTACGGCGCGATACCCAGGATAAAAAGATTTCCGTTAGATACCTAATGGGCTCAGCAAATTCAGAACCTACGGCATTATTAAGCAATGACATACCGCTTGCATACCTGTTTATCGCCCCCGGAGGCAACCAGGTAGTTGAATATGCAGACCGCCGCACTAAGTTTTGCCAAGCGCTTTACACGTTGAATTTGGGTGAGTTCATATCGGAATTTACATCGACGATAGAAAAATTTAAAGCGGATTCACAAGCGGCTCTCGGAAAGTTTGGAGCTGATGAGGCGGAGCATTTGATTGACCACATGGAGGATGAGCCGCGGGCATCGCGTTTACTGCAAATTATACTGAATAAAGACGGAGCAGGTTCAGGGCTTGACGCCGACCTGCTCGACGGCAAGCAGGGCTCTTATTACCTCAATTACAATAACCTGTCCAACCTGCCGTCAGTCCAGCAGATATTCAGCGGTACATCGGCTCCCGCCACGTCACTCGGCAGCAACGGCGACATCTACATAATGTACGAGGGGTGAGCGTATGGCTGATATTCAAAGCACCTACAATATGTCCACCACGCCGGTTATCAAACATACCGTGACATACGAGACTAAAAGGGCCGGTACGACGGTGTATTACCGCTTTAAAATCTCGACAGCGCCGCTTGCTGCGACAGAATACTTTGGCTATAACCTCGTCTGCTCGATTACGCTTAACGGTAAGACGGTTGCGTCGAATGCAGAGCTGAAACCCGCTTCGCCAAGCACGTGGACTTCGGCGCGCGTGAAATACCTGCCGTCAAGCACGGGCTGGTATTCGGTGACTGGAGTTACGTCCGCGGCTACGCTGCCCGCGAAAATTACTTTTGCGAGCACACAGACGTCCGGTTCCGCGTCAAGCGGGAACCGTACCGTCAATGTCCCCGCTGGTTCAGCCCCAACGTCGCCAACACTCGTTCTGTCGGCCTCATCTGTGAGCCTTGACACCGCAATAAAGGTCGGCGTGTCCGGAGGCTCATGGGGCGACAGCGGAGCCGGTAAGTTTAATTATCAGTACAGCACCAACAACAGCACTTGGACGGCATTTTATACCGGCACGGCAAAATCACAAAGCTTTCTGCCTTCCTCATTTGGAGGAAAGGCGGGAAGTGTTTTTTATTTCCGCGTCCAGGCAGTGAACGCCCGCGGGCTGTCGGTGTATACAAAAACGCTGTCTCTGCATGTGATATCGCCGCCGATTGAAACAGGAAAAATGCGTGTGAAGGTAAACGGTGTGTGGAAGCAGGGGACGGCGTATGTCAAGGTAAACGGGGCGTGGAAAAAAGCAAAAAAAGTTTGCGTCAAAGTAAACGGCGCATGGAAGGATGGTGCATAAATGGGAGCAAGAATAATCGAAATGCTTGTTTCACCGGATGAAAACGGGAACAAGCTTACAGCAAGTCAGCAGCTGCTCGGCTATGCCGGTGAGCATCAGGCGACCGAGCTGCAGTTCAAGTTTCCCGAAACATGGTCTGGAAACGACGGCCTAAGGTTTTATGTGAGCCTTTTAGCTGCAAATGGAAAGTCCTATAAGACAGAACTTCAGGAATGGCCGGTCGCTGTTTTGCTGCCCGCGGCAGTCACGTATGAAGGGAGCCTGTATGTCCAGGTCATTGCGGTTCCCGTAGACGATGAAGCGCTTGAGGTCAAAAAATCCTCCTGCTTTAAAGGAACGATTGAAAAAAGTTTAAACGGCTCTCAAAGCTTGCCGGAAGACGCAACATCAGGGCTAATAGAGCAAAGTTTAAAGGATTTTTATACCGCAGTGCAGAAAATTCCGGAGTGCCTGCCGCATATCGGCGATAACGGAGACTGGTACATTTACAACGCAGAAACGGCCGGGTTTGTAGATACAGGCAGCCCCGCGCGCGGGGAGAAGGGTGAAATAGGAGAGCTAAGTGACGGAAGCGTTACAGGTGTAAAGCTTGGAAAGTACAGCGTTTTGACTGACAAGGTCGCGCCGCAGGCCATTACAGCTGAAAAGCTTGGTAATAAAGCGGTCGTTGCACGAACGGTAGCGGATGATACACGTTCAATGTTTGCCCCATCCCTGACTGGATACACAGAGGGAGACATCGCCCTTATAACAGACGGCATACCTGGTACGTTAATAAAATCCGCCGTTGTACGGGGGAAAAGCGTGGTAGACGAAACAACCGGGACTATTAAACCGCTTTCGCCAGCCGTCATTGTCGCATCCAGCAACGACGGCACCGTAGAAAACCATGTAAACCTGCCCGCAGGATTACAGCTTTACAGTACGCCCAACAACCAGTATTACGACACATACAACGCGGTAACCGGTAAGCTTACCCGTAATTGTGGTAAGGTGCTTCTCGCGTCTGCCGGATGGATTTATGGATACTCTACCTCGGCGGCGGCTGTAACGTGGATAACGGCGAATAACTATGTCCCATCGAAATCATACTACATGGCGCACAACGGAGCCGTATCGACACAGGCGACCGATTGGCAGGGGAAGATAAGCCTGACCGTAAATAAGACCGACGCAGGCATTACAGCAGAGGACACAGCAGCGGCCGCCGCGCAGAAAATCAAAACCTACTTTGGCGAAGCGTACGCAATCTTGCCTCTCAAGACACCAACAACCGAACAGCTTGAGCCGGTACAGCTTGCAATCCCTACAAAAGAATGCGCCGTCGTCTGCAACAACGGGTATCTCGATGTTTCGTATTGCAGGGATATTAATACGGCTTATCTTGACTTACTGGAATACACGACATGGTTAGAGGCGCGTATCGCACAGCTTGAAATCAGCACGGGAGGGGGTGGCACAATATGACGTACAAGAACTGCAAGACATTGATTACGGCGGGCAGATATGAATATGAAAGCATGTTTTCTATGCTTGACCTGTTTATGATGGTAGAAAGGATTACGCAGGAGGAATACATAGAGTTGACCGGACTGCTTGCACAGCCGGAAGAACCTATAGAACCCGCAGCAGAAGAAACAAAATAAACGCCGCACACAGCGGCACAATTTGAAAGGATGGTTTTAAACATGGCAAAGAAAATCTATTTATCCCCTAGCAACCAGAACGGGAACAAGTATGCAACCGGAAACACGAACGAGATGGAGCAGTGCAACAAGATTGCGGCCGCGGCGGAAACCGCCCTGAAACGTTGTGGCTTTACCGTAAAACGCGCGTCGAAAGGCCAGAACATGACCGTATCTATCAACGAAAGCAACGCATGGAAAGCGGATTTGCATATCCCTATCCACACGAATGCCTTTAACAACAAAACCACGGGCGGCACTATGATAATGGTTTACAGCAACAGCGGAGAGAACGCAAAGGCAGCAAAGGCAATCAAGGCGGCGCTCGACCCGTTAACGCCCGGTAAGGATTATGCGATACAGACGCGCACGGACTTGGCGGAGCTTCGGCAGACGACGGCGATTGCAGTGTACTGTGAGTGCGAGTTCCACGATACGAAGGAGGGCGCGTCCTTCATTATCGCCAATACCGGAAAAATCGGTGAGGCAATCGCAAAGGGTGTATGCGGCTATTACGGCGTGAAATACATAGCACCCGCAAGCGCGGAAGCAAAAGCGAAGTATTACGTCCAGATTGGCGCGTATGCCGAAAAAAAGAACGCGGAAGCACAGGTAAAAGCGGCAAAAGCAAAAGGCTTTGACGCGTTTATCAAGGAGCTGTAAGGCGGTGGCGTGGTGTCAACCGAAATTGTTATCGCGTTGTTGTCAATCGTTGGCACGGTGATAGGTTCGGGGCTGGGTGTGATTGCGTCCAGTCGCTTGACAAACTACCGTATCCAGCAGTTGGAAAAAAAGGTGGAAAAGCATAATTCTGTGGTGGAGCGCATGGCTGTAGCGGAAAAGGAAATTCGAGTTGCCAACCACAGGATAGAAGATTTAGAAAGGAAGACAGAGCATGAACATTAACTGGAAAGTAAGATTACGCAGCGGGCCGTTTTGGGTAGGCTTGATATCACTTGTTTTGACCTTCGTTTACACGGTGCTCAACATGGCGGGTATCGTCCCGCAGTTTGAGCAGAAGCAGGTGATGGACATCGTCGTTATGCTGCTGCAAATACTCGCGTTTATCGGCATTGTGAGCGACCCGACAACGAAGGGGATAGAGGATAGTGAACGAGCGATGGGGTATAAGGAACCAAAATAAAATAACATAAAATGAGCCCCGTAAAGAAATTACGGGGCTTATATGTTTAATTTAGAAATTGACGCAATACTAAAAATTACAAGACTATTGTTTATTAAAGCGCAATCTAAAAGGGAGATATGTTATTTAATAATTTGACCGATGGGGTATTCGCTTTTAATTTGTGCAATAAATTTTTGTAAGTTAATAACATCAGAGACTGTTATGTTTCCATTTCCGTCGATATCTCCGCATTTTTGTTGAATATCAGATAATTTTACAATGTTAGCTAGGTGCTTTTGCATTTCCAAAACATCGGAAAGAGAGATGTTTTTATCTCCGGTTACGTCACCTAATAATAGCATGTTTATTGTGAATTGTTGAGCATTAGAGCCGTTCCAAGCAAAGATTTCAATGTTTGTTCCATCTGTCAAATGGCCGCCAGTTACATCTACAACAGCATCTTGCCCGCATTTTGATTCTATA
>UQHH01000044.1 GCA_900540865.1 uncultured Oscillospiraceae bacterium | reverse complement strand
TAATCTTATTTTGCACTTGAATTATTTTGTGCCTTATAGTTATAGTCTTCTTTTCAAAATCAATCGCCGACCATTTAAGACCTAACACTTCACTTCTACGAAGCCCATAAAATGCAGTAAGAAAAATCACTAATTCTAATGGATCATTTTTTGACTTTTCAAATAGAATTTTTAATTCGTTATCATTATAGAATGAAACAATAAATTGCTCTGGTTTTGGTTTCTCCACTTTATCAGCGGGATTACTAACTATCATATCCATTTTAAAAGCATAATCTAAGGATTTTCTAATGATTGCATGATAACGTAATACAGTACTGGTACTTAATCCGTCTGCTGACATTGAATTGTAAAATTCTTGAATATGCAAAGGATGCAATTCTTTTAATTTAATTTGATTTGAAGTAAAATATTGAGTGATTCTGTAATTCACCATTTGCTCATAACCGTCATAGGTGTTAGGTTCAATGGTGTTTTTTATTGTCTCCAGCCATTTTTTTATGAAGTCTAAAAAAAGAATATCATTTATTGCTATGGTTTTTAAATTATCTGATCTTTTTAATGCAAGTTTTTGCTCGAATTCTTCTTTTAATTCATTGGCTTTTTGAATAGCTAACTTTTTATTTCCTTTAACTTGTAATTTTGTAGAAATCCATTTTTGTCTCCATTTATTATTTTTATCTTTATAACTTACAACAGCTTGGTAAATTCCGTTTTTTTTCTTGTAGGCTAACTGTTAACATTTATCACTCCTTCCAAATAACAGGAAAAGCCCTACCGTTGATGGTGATATTATATCACGGTAGGCCTTAAAATGCCATTATTCCTTGATTATTTAAGTAAATATGTAATAATATTTACTTTTGAAATCCTGTATTCTCTGCCAATTTTTCGGCTTTGTACTTCTTTTACTTCTGTAATTAATATTGCTTTTAGTTCCTCGTCAATCCTGCCTTTAACTGTTGATTTCTTATTAATCATTGGCATAACCATTTTTATAATCTGTTCCATTGCTGTATTGTCACCAGTTCTTGCTTTTTCTAATGCTACTTTAAAGCTACTCATATGTTTCGCCCCCTTTTAATCTTGCTCTTAGTGCTTTTATTGCTCTGTCTTTTATTTCCCAGACAGATTTTTTTGTAATGTTTCGTTTTTCTGCAATTTCTTCTATACTTAGATCATTTTGGAACAAGTCGTTTATGACTTCTTTTTGCACGTCGGTTAAACTTTGAAACGCTTGAAAAAGTTCTTTGCTTTCAAAGGTATCTGCTATATTCCCGGATATTTCTGGGTTAAAAAAAGAACCGTATTGAATTATTTTCACATAATCGGTTCAGTTCCTCATTTGTCATATTGATCTCATGTTTTCTAATGCGGTTATTAAGTCTCCAGTGCTTGATAGGTGCGTATTTAAGCACGTTTTGCATATATAAAATGTATTTCCCTTTTACTTTATCATTTTTCATATTTATTACTTCCTTTCCAAAGCGTATATAAAGCAGTCATTTTTCTTTTGGGTGCAAAAATCCCCAATACACCGCAGGAGTAAAACCTTATTGTATATTGGGGTTGATTTGCATTTTATTTTTTCATACTTTATATATTGCTCTGTGTATTTATATGATACCAGAAAATCACCGCAAATGCTGTCGTATTTTGTCAAATTATGTTTTATCGGCGTAAAACAAGGGATTGTCCTTGATATATTTATTAAAAGACATTCTGCTTGGTACATAATCTGTTTGCAACCAACTTAAAAAAGTATTGCTTGGTATGCCATATTTTTCAGCGATTTTTGAATAACTGATTCCCAGTTCCTTATTTACTTCTTCCATTCTTTGTATATAGTTACTGTTTAAAAATAAAGTATATTCATCACAAATTAGCTCCAAGTCAATTTCAAGCACTCTTGCAACAGCAATGCAAAAGTCTAAAGGGCAAAAATTGTTGCACTCTTCATACTCCCAAATATTATCACGGCTGTACCCTGTAAGCCTTGCCAACTCTTTTGCGCTTACTTTATTTATTATTCTGTAATACTTTACCCTCCCTCCAACGGTGGAAGTATCAATCACATTTAGCTTGTCCACAATTTGAAGATTTTTAACATGGATCGTCACACATAACTTCGTTACCGGTTTACCTGCCGTAGCATCTATACCGCATTGACCGCCATGGTTACGGGCGTATCTGTAATGCCGTTCGCAATTTTTGCGAGCGTGTTGCCCGTACAGGGCGTTACGACGATGACGTCGCACATTTTTTTCGGGCCGATTGGCTCGGCGGCGGGGATGGTGTGGATAATGCCCCTCCCGCAGATTTCCTCGATGCGCTTATTAATTTCCTCCGCCTTGCCAAAGCGCGTGTCTGTTGTATATGCGTTAAACGACATAATGGGTATGATATCAAATCCGGCTTCTTTTAGCCTCTCCATTTCCGTGAGCGCGTTGGAGAAGGTGCAAAATGAGCCGCACATTGCAAAACCTATCGTGGCTTTCCTCACTGTTTAAGCCTCCTCGAGCATATTGAATATGGTATTTTTAATAATTTCTCCCGAAGATTTCGGGGCAACCTTTCCGGGCAGGGACAAAGCGTGCACCGCCTCGATACCCATACGCTTTGCGCTGTCGAAATCGACGCCGCCCGGCATGGACGCAAGGTCGATGACCACGGCGTCGAGCGCGATATGCGCAAGCGCGTGGGAGTCGAGTATCATGGCGGGTACGGTATTGAAGATGATGTCGTACTGCCCGCTCTCGCTCAAGTCCCTCATATCGACAGGCCGGTAGCCATAAAGGCTGGCCCACGCAAGGTCGTGCTTTTTCCTGGCCGCAACGCTTACGTGCGCGCCCAGGCCATGCAGTATATTAGTTAAAACCTTTGCAATGCGCCCAAAGCCTGTGACCAGGCAATTGGCGCCGTTGATGGTACCGGGATATTCCTTCATGGCGATTTCTATTGCGCCCTCAGACGTTGCGACCGCATTGAGTACGCTGAATTCCTCCCGGTCGAAATAATCGAACAGGAATATATCGTTCCAGAGCTTGCTCGACTTTACGAGCTTTTCCTTCATTCCGCAATAGACGCGCTTGCCCTGCATCATGCGGGCGAACGAATCGTCGAGCGGTATTTTCTCCTTAGCAAACGGAGCGTTTAAGGTTTTTCCGTCTTTTGTCACGGGCAGGGGCAGAATAATGACCTCGCTGCAAAGCGCACATTCCTGCGGCGTCACAATCCCGTCGACATGCCCCAAAAGCTGCTCAATCCGGTCGAATCCGCTCAACAGGACGGTATAGCCGTCCTCGCAGATTGCCCGGGCAGCGGAAAGCTGGCGTTTGTCACCACCTATAATCCCAAAGCTGTTTATATGAATCACAATCGTTACCCCCATAACGTGTATCGGTAGAGAAAAGTCAATTTATCTCTGACAACATATAATATGGGGATGCGCCCTTTAAAGTGAATATGTAAAACGCACACGCAGAATGGCATGTGGCCTCTGCGTGTGCGTTCTTTGTTTTCAGCGTGATAATTGCAGCCGAAAATTTAGCAGCAGCTGCTCTTTACTTCAAAAGATTCGCAGTCGGTGCACTGGTTCACAGTCGGGTTTTCCTCGTGTGTGCCCACCTTGATGCAGTCGAGGGAGCAGTAATCCTCATGGTTGTTGTGATACTTGCACTGCTGGACGGAACATTTAATGCTTTTGTTTGCAAAGCTGTTATCCATGTTTTTCCATTCCTTTCCTTTTGTACTGTACTTACACGTACTTTTTAATTTTGATTTCATTCAGACGGAATAACCGTCATAGTTATTGTAAGCGTTTGCGTTTTTTTTATACGGCACAGAATTTGCTATCCGGCATAGACTGCATTGAGGTGGTTTTATGCTTTACATAATTCGTGATATTATTTTTATCATTTTGGCGATAATCGGCCTGGTACAGATAGCACGGTCTGTCGTTCTGTTTTTTATGCGTTCAAAGAAAGACGGCGACGTCATTATGGTCGTGCCGATTCACGGGCACGACGAAGAAGCTGAAATCGTTCTGCGCCACGCCGCGGCGCGCGTCAAATGGGTCAGCGGAGGCCGGTTTAAAAAGGTCGTGTGCCTCGACTGCGGGATGGACGACGAAACAAAAAAAATCTGCGATACGGTTTGCAGGGATTATGAATTCATGGAGCTGATGGAATCACCAAAGAAGTAAATCTTTTCAAAAAAATCATATATTTATGATTTTTCCCTGTTATGGAACGTCCCTTTATGGTATAATAATTTATTGTTATCAAACCATTATGAACCAAAGTTGGGACGGTCCGGTATGAGAATGTTTTTTGTAATTTTGATTTGTAAGCTTTTAAAGTTTTTAGGAGGCGTTCTGGGGCGCGGCAGCAGCCTGCCCGGCCAGATCGCCTTAAAGCTTTATCCAAATATATTGAGCAGGGTAAAGCTGCCGGAATACGTGCTTGCGGTTACGGGCAGCAACGGCAAAACCTCCACGGTGGAGATGATTGCCCATATTTTAAAAGCGGGCGGCAAGCGCGTTGCCTGGAACAAAGAGGGTTCTAACCAGATTGAGGGCGTGACGACGCTTATTTTATCCTCTTGCTCGCTGCTCGGCAAAATGAAGGAGGATATCCTCTTAATCGAATCGGACGAGCGCTACGCGCGCTACACCTTCCGGTATTTTGCCCCGACCCATTATGTAATAACCAACCTCTACCGCGACCAGCTTACGAGAAACGGCCACCCGCAGTGGGTGTTCGAGGCGCTCAAGGACAGCATCCGCGACGAAACACAGCTTATTTTGAACGCGGACGACCCACTCGTTTCGCTGTTCGGCTACAACAGGGAAAACACCGTCTGGTTCGGCATCGACCGCTACAGCGGTTCAACAGACAAACCGGCGGGCGTTTACAACGACGGAATGTTCTGCCCCAACTGCAAGGAAAAAATGGAATACGATTACTGCCATTTTGGAGATTTGGGCGGCTACCGCTGTACGCGCTGCGGTCATAAAAAGAATCAAACAAGCTTTACGGTTACGTCTGTCGACCTGGAAAAGGGCGCCGTTACCATTGACGGTGTGCATAAAATATCGATTTCTCTGCACAGCATGTATAACGTCTACAATATTCTTGCCGCCTACGCAGCCTGTTCGATTGCTGGAGTAAAGAGCGGGACGATTGTCAACAGTATCAACAATTATGTCCTGCAAAACGGCAGGGTGGTCAACTTTAAAATCGGCGCGCACAGCGGCGTGCTGCTCGCCTCTAAGCATGAAAACTCCGTTTCCTACGACCAGTCGTTAAAGCTTGCGGCGGCGTCGAAGGGGCCGAGCGCGGTTCTAATTATCGTGGACGCAATCAGCCGGAAATATTTCACGAGCGAGACCTCGTGGCTTTGGGACATCGATTTTGACCTCTTGAAGGGCAATAATATATCCTCCGTCATACTAAGCGGAAAATACGCAAATGATTTGGCGGCGCGCTTTTCGTATTCCGAGGTGGAAAACGCAAAGCTTTACGTCGTGCAGGACATCGGCGAGGCGGTCGGTTACTTAAAGGACAACGGCGACGAATATATTTATGTAATCACCTGTTTTTCAGACAAGGATAAGCTGCTGTCGAAGGTGAACATCATATAACCGGCGCAAAAAGGAGGAAAAACGAATGGAGCTCAAGCTGCTGCATTTATATAAAAACCTGATGAACCTTTATGGCGAGTACGGCAACATCAAAGCGCTTACGCGCCATTTGGAGGACCAGGGCGCAAAGGTGTTTTTAACAGAAACGGACACTGCCGACGGCGTCTGCTTTGCCGATTTTGATTTTATCTATATCGGCAGCGGTACGGAGAAAAACCAAAAAAAAGCGCTCAATGATTTGATGTTCAGCAGGGACGCGTTTTTAAATGCCGCAAACGGAGGAGCTGTCATGCTGCTGACGGGCAACGCCTTTGAGCTGCTCGGCCAGAGCGTCACGGACGCTGTGGGAAAGAAGTATTCCGCCCTTGGCTTCGCGCCCTTTACCGTCACGGAGCAAAATAAAAAACGCCTGACAGGCGACTGTATCTGCGAATGCTCTTTCCTAACAAAACCGCTTGTCGGGTTTATCAACAAATGCAGTGAAATCAAGGGTGTGAAGGACGCGCTTTTTACCGTGAAGCTGGGCCTTTCAAACGTCGAAGGCGAAAAAACGGAGGGCTTTCATAAAAACAACGTATACGGAACACACCTGGTAGGCCCCGTGCTTGTAAAAAACCCGCATTTTATGGATTATATGGTGAACCTTATCTGTACGCAGAAGGATAAAGGCTTTCAGTTTACCCGGGCTGAATATAAATACGAGAGCAGGGCGTACGATGTAACGCTGGGGGCGCTTACCGCGCGTATGGAGAAGCAAAATTGACCGGAGGAAGCATGGACAAAAATCAACTGCTGGAAATGACCGGAGAGGTGGAAGACGTTATCTTCCGTAATGAGGAAAACGGCTATACGGTATTGACAGTCGGCTGCGGCGGCGAAGAGGTCACCGCGGTCGGCATTTTGCCGCTTGTAAGCGCGGGGGAGGAGCTGCATTTAATCGGGCGCTTCAAAAGCCACGCGAATTACGGCGAGCAGTTTTCCGTGGAGGCTTACGAGCGCTCTATGCCGTCGAGCGCGTCCGCCATTTTAAAATACCTGTCGTCGGGAGCGGTCAAGGGAATCGGCCCGGCGACGGCGCGGCGTTTAGTTGAAGCGTTTGGGGACCACACGCTCGAGGTCATGGAAAACGAGCCGGAGCGCCTGTCGAAAATAAAGGGGATTACCCTGGCGAAGGCAAAACAGATGAGCGCGGAGCTTCAGGAGGTTTACGGTATACGGGAGCTGATGGTGCAGCTGCAAAAATATGGCGTAACGCCGCAGGCGGCGGTAAAAATCTGGAAGCTCTACGGGCAGCATGCAATCGGTGTGATAGAAGAAAACCCATACATACTTTGCACAGAGGGCTTGGACATCCCGTTTGAACAGGCGGACGCCGTCGCGGCGGCGCAGGAGCGCCCGTTCGACGACCGCTGTCGCGTGCGCGCGGGCTTGCAGCATATCCTCGGCCACAACAAGCAAAACGGGCACACGTGCCTGCCGAAGGACAAGCTTTCCGCGGCCTGCGTAAGCTTTTTATCCGTCACACACGAACAGGCGGAGGAAGCGCTTGAGGAAATGCTTACAGACGGCACGCTTGTAAGCGACACCTGCGGGGAGCGTGAGTTTATCTTTACGCCGCAGATGCACCGCTGTGAAACGTATATCGCCGCGCGTATGCTGATGCTGCTGCGCTTTCCCGCGCAGAAAATCGAGCATATCGAAGAGGAAATCGAATCGATTGAACAAGCGGAGGGAATCGCCTACGCCCAAATGCAGAAGCTTGCCATCAGTGAGGCGCTCTCAGGCGGCCTGCTCATCCTGACGGGCGGCCCCGGAACGGGAAAAACGACGACGCTCAACGCCATTATACAAATCCTCAAAAAGAACGGGGAAAAGGTGTATCTTGCCGCGCCGACGGGAAGGGCCGCGCAGCGCATGTCCGAGGTAACGGGATGCGAGGCAAAGACCCTGCACCGTCTGCTCGAGGTCATGTGGGACAGCCACGACCGCCCCGTTTTCCAGCGCAATGAGAAGAACCTGCTTAACTGCGACGCCTTGATTATAGACGAGCTTTCTATGGTAGACTCCTACCTGTTCGACAGCGTCATGCGCGCGCTGCCGATGGGCTGCCGGCTGATACTCGTAGGCGACTGCGACCAGCTGCCGTCCGTCGGCGCGGGCAACGTGCTTGCCGATTTAATCGGCTCCGGCATTATGCCGGTCATCCAGCTGACGGAAATCTTCCGCCAGTCGATGAAAAGCCTGATTGTCACAAACGCGCACAGCATCGTGCGCGGCGAAATGCCTGTGCTCACAAGAAAGGACAACGACTTTTTCTTCCTGCGCTGTATGGGCAGGGAGACGATAGCAAACACCATCGTTGAGCTGTGCAAAACGCGGCTGCCGAACACCTACGGCTATTCCCCTCTAAACGATATTCAGGTGCTTTCCCCCGGCAGGAAGGGCGTGCTCGGCTCAAACGAGCTCAACCAGAAGCTTCAGGCGGCGCTCAACCCGCCGTCACCGCAGAAAAAAGAGCTTTCAGTTAACGGGCTTACACTTCGCGAGGGAGACAAGGTGATGCAGGCGCGCAACAATTACGACATCCTCTGGTCGCGCGACAACGGCGACAACGGCGACGGCGTATTTAACGGGGACGTCGGTGTTCTTACGGAGGTAGGGCGCGGCGGTCAGACCCTGAAGGTGCGCTTCGATGACAAGACAGCCGTTTATGATATGGACAGCGCGCTCGATTTGGAGCTCGCGTATGCGGCGACCGTCCATAAAAGCCAGGGAAACGAATTTAACGCCGTCATCATCCCTATGTATCAGGGACCGGCGCAGCTTTACTACCGCAACCTGCTCTATACGGCGGTAACAAGGGCAAAAAAGCTTTTGATTCTCGTCGGGAACGAAGCAATAGTCGAACGCATGGTGCAGAATAACCGCCGGACGCTGCGTTATTCCGGTTTGAAATACTTTCTTCTGCGAGATTAACAAATTGTATTTTTTATAAGAAAAATAACTTTTAGTATTTTTTAAATCGTTTATATAACAACGATAAGTTGAAATTGATAGATAATATACAATTTGTAGTCAACACCTCTCTTTGAATACGTAAAGTTTATTTCTTAAATTTTATACAAAAGGTAATAAAATGAAGCTGACAGAACTCTTTTTCCCCCCGCGCTGCCCGTATTGCGGCGCGGTCATTAAACAAGCGGAAATGGCCTGTACGGATTGCCTCGCATCGTTTCCAAAGGAGCCCTTTGTACGCAAACTGTATGGGGAAACCTGCGTGGCGCCGTTTCGTTACGATGGAATTTTCCGCAAAGCGGTCATCCAATTTAAGTTTTACGGGAAGCGGCAGTACGCCGGGCGGCTTGCGCGCGCGGTTTTTGCCGCGCTGAAAAAGGAGTACCCTCATGCCGCGTTTGACGTAATAACCTGCGTCCCGCTTTCCAAAAAACGAAGGCGTGAGCGTGGGTACAATCAGTCGGAGCTGCTGGCAAGGGAGCTGTCAAGGCTGTTTTGCGTTCCTTACCTGCCGTTGCTTCAAAAGGAAAAGGACAACCTCGCGCAGCATTCCCTGCCGAAGGGGAGGCGCTGTGAAAATGTGCGCGGCGTTTATTTGTTTTGCGGAAAAAAACAAGACGTTTCTGGCAGGAAAATCCTGCTTGTGGACGACATCGTCACAACAGGGAACACCCTGCACGAATGCGGCCGTATTTTAAAGCGGGCGGGCGCAAAGGAAATTATCTGCGCGGCGGTTGCTTCTGTAGAATAAAAACAATGAAGAAAGCGGTGCTTTTATGGAGTTCAATTGTGGTTTTGTACGAGAAAATAAATGGTTTCGGTACCGGGCGGGCGCAATCATTATAGAAAACGGCTGCGTCCTGTTTGCACGAAACGAAATGGACGATTATTATTATTCCATCGGCGGCGGAGTCCATATGGGAGAAACAGCAGAAGACGCGGTAAAGCGCGAGGTTCTGGAGGAAACGGGCGTTTCCTATGAAATCGACAGGCTCGCGTTTATCCACGAGAATTTTTTTTACGGCTCAGGCTCGCTTGACGGCCTTGATTGCCATGAAATTTCTATTTATTTCCTGATGAAGCCGAGAGGCACGCAGGAGCTTCAAAGCAACAGCTTTACGGATAAGGGCGTGCCGGAGCATATGCACTGGCTCCCGCTTTCAGAGCTTCAAAATTATAAAGCGTTCCCCGCGTTTTTTAAGGATAAGCTTTTTCATTTGAGCAATACAGCCGAGCACGTTATTACCGATGACAGGATATAAAAACAGCCGGGAAGCACTGCTTCCCGGCACTTTTATTTTATTGGCCCGATTTTTATACAACCAGGTCTTTATTTTTGTAAGCCGTACTGTGCTTGCTTTTCAAGCTGTTCCTCAATACGCAGCAGGCGGTTGTACTTCGCGGTGCGGTCCGTCCGGCACGGCGCGCCCGTTTTAATCTGGCCCGCGTTCACCGCGACGGCAAGGTCGGCAATCGTAGTGTCCTCCGTCTCTCCGCTGCGGTGGGAGATAACAGTGGTATAGGACGCGCGCTTTGCTGTCTCGATGGCGGCGAGTGTTTCCGTCAGCGTGCCGATTTGGTTGATTTTTACCAGGATAGAGTTGCCCGCCTGCATCGTGATGCCCTGCGTAAGCCGCTCTGTATTGGTAACGAATAAATCATCCCCGACAAGCTGTACCTTATTGCCGAGGCGTTTTGTCATTTCCGCCCAGCCTTCCCAGTCGTTTTCGCCCAGCCCGTCCTCAATTGAGACAATCGGGTAGCTTCCAATCAGCTTTTCCCAGTAATCGATAAGCTCGCTGCTTGTCAGTTCGGTCTTGCGCTTCGGCAGCGTGTACTTATCGCCCTTTGCCCACTCGCTGCCGGCCGCGTCGAGCGCAATTTTAATATCGTTCGTATTGTAGCCGGCTTTTTCGATGGCCTTGATAATCAGCTCGATGGCCTCTTCGTCCGCGCCGAGGTCGGGCGCAAAGCCGCCTTCGTCGCCTACGCCCGTACCCTTGCCCATCTCCTTGAGCAGGGCGCCCAGCGTGTGGTAAATTTCACAGCACTGCTGCAGTCCCTTTGAAAAGGTTTTCGCGCCGACGGGCATAATCATGAATTCCTGGATGTCGACGTTGTTTCCCGCGTGCGCGCCGCCGTTTAGGATGTTCATCATCGGAATGGGCAGCGTATGCGCGTACGCCCCGCCGAGATACGCGTAAAGCGGTATCTTGACGGCCTTTGCGGATACCTTGGCTGCCGCGAGCGATACCGCCAGGATGGCGTTTGCGCCGAGCTTCGATTTATTCTTCGTACCGTCGAGCTCGTTCATCGCGCAGTCAATATCCATCTGGCACAGCGGGTTCATGCCGCACAGCTTCGGGGCAATCATTTCGTTGATGTTGCGCACCGCGTTCATAACGCCCTTGCCCTTGTAACGGGGTGCGTCCGTTTCGCGCAGCTCGTGCGCCTCGTATTCGCCTGTGGACGCGCCGCTCGGGACGCTTGCGCGGGCTGTCGTTCCGCAGTTCAGCGTGATTTCCGCTTCAACGGTCGGGTTTCCTCTGGAATCGATAATTTCCCTGCCGGTAATTTTTTCTATTTTGTGTTCCATAATTGATACCTCCTGCCGTTATTATCCACCCGGCGGAAGGCTTTTATACTGCTTTTTCCTTTAAAACAGGGTCAGCTGCCGGTTTTCATACGGCTCCTTATAAGCCTTTATGATGTCCTCCATGCGAGTAAGGATACCCGCGCGCCCACATTCTTCGCGGAAAAAGGAGAGAAGCTCCTTTGCGTGCGGGGAAATACATTCGTACGCGTCTCCATAAGCCTGGATATACCGCTCTTTCGTTCCCGGAAATTGCTCGTCGAGCTTTTGATAAAACCAGTCCCGCTGGTTTGTGCGCAGCGTTACGCCGAACCGCGCGTAAATAAACCGCGCGCCACTTTCCTTCGACATACGGATGATTTCCCCGATGTTTTCTTTCGTGTCCTCCAGGAAAGGCAGGACGGGCATCAGCAGAATCCCGGAAAAGATTCCCTGTGAAGCAAGCTTTTCAATGGCAGAAAACCGCTCGCTTGTAAGCGGGGCGCGCTGCTCGATTTTTTGGCACAGCCCGTCGTCTGCGGCTGTTACCGTCATTTTTATCAGGACAGGCGCGTTCTTTTTTATTTCACACAGAATATCCGCGTCCCGCGCAACGAGAGGGCTTTTCGTCGCAATGGCTGCGCCGAAGCCGTTGTCCCGTATGAGCTTGAGCGCTTCTCTTGTCAGCTCGTATTTCCTTTCAAACGGGTTGTAAGGGTCGCTCATGGAGCCCATTCCGGCTACGCCTGCCTGGCGCTTTGTTTTGAGCTCGCGTGAAAGGATTTGCAAAGCGTCTTTTTTGGCGCGCACGGTGTCGAACCGCTCGATATGATAGCACTCGCTGCGGCTGTCGCAGTAAATACAGCCATGGCAGCAGCCGCGGTAAAGGTTCATATTGTAATTGCAGCCGAACCAGGGGTTGTCCTTTGCGTATCCCGCAGAGATTATTGATTTTGCCTCGACCAGCTCCAAAAAACCGCCACCCTTCGGCATTATTATACAGCAACCCCCTCCTTCCGCGCAAGCCTGGTCAAAAGCTCGCACCTTATCCCAGCCGCCCGTATATATTAATAATAGGTTGCGAAAAGAAAGGAAAGGAGATTTTAGCTTTATGACAACCATTGTATATACAGTAGAACCCGGCGACACATTATGGGGAATCGCCCAGCATTTCGGCACGACCGTCAATGACATTGCCCGTTACAACGGCCTTGCGTTCCCCGATAAGATATTTCCAGGCCAGCAAATTCGTATTCCGACCGCGCAGACGCAGGTACCGATGTGGTACGTTGTGCGTCCGGGCGACACCCTGTGGACGATAGCTCAGCGTTATGGGCTGACTGTGGAGGGGATTCTCCAGCTCAACAGCATTGATAACCCCGATTTGATTTATCCGGGCCGCGTATTGCGCCTGCGTGCAAGATAATTCATAGAGGCGTCCTTCATGCGGCCGCATAAACGGCTGCTAAGCTTTTCATATCCTACAAAAAAGAGGCTTCGCCGTCATGGCGGAGCCTCTTGTGATTTTCGATATTTCAGCGGGATGCTCTTATGTAGCTTCCCGCAATGCGCCCTGGGCAAGACCGAAGCTGATGGTGATGGCCTGATCGACCTGGTTCATAGCCGGAGCGTCGAGACGCCCCATTTTTTCCTTGAGCCTGCGTTTGTCAATCGTCCTGATTTGTTCGAGCAGTACGACGGAATCCTTTAAAAGCCCGCAGTTATCCGCGCCGAGCTGTATATGTGTGGGCAGCTTTGCCTTCGATTGCTGGCTCGTAATCGCGGCGGCAATCACGGTAGGGCTGAAACGGTTACCGACGTCGTTCTGTACAATCAGCACCGGCCTGACGCCGCCCTGCTCGGAGCCCACGACGGGGCTTAAATCGGCGTAAAAAATATCACCGCGTTTAATATTCATTTTTTCGACCGTTCCTTTCTTACGTAAACAATGTTCAAAACCATTTCATCTGTTTTGAAAACAGGGATTGGCCGTTCCCTGCTTAAAAATCAATTGGAGTAATTACCCTCGTTCATATATTTGCCAGTTTGAACAGGGTTTATACGATTACCCTTTCCATAATATTAAAGAAAAATGGTTTTTGACACTCGGTTCTATTTCGTCTGCGTTTCGCATAAACAAAAACCGGCTGCATACGGGATAACCAAAAAAATACCCATAATTTAAAAGGAAGGTGCACAGGAAATTGGAAGGCATTCTCCACGGTGATTTTGTTGCATTTTGTTGCCTTTTTTGTTATGATATAAAGTAATTGTAAACAGCAAGAATGTATTTACAAGAGACAGCTTTTCAGAAAAACAGGATAAAAGGACGATTCTTTATGAAATATTGCGCCCATTGCTGCACCCTTTTTGAAAGGGGAGCAATCTGCCCCGATTGTAAACGGGAGCTTAAAAAAGAAATCAAGCACAGCGACCCGGTCACGGTCATCCGCGCGGATGGCTTTGAGCGGGAGCGCATCGTCGCGGCGCTTAGAGACAACGGCGTGCCGTGCGTTGAACAGTTCGATAAAAAGGAGCGTTCCGCCGACGCGGTGACGGGCAAGCTCGCGGCAAAGGTGAAAATAGAGGTGCCCTTTGCGGCTTTAGAGCAGGCAAAAGACATTTTAGTTGGAATCGGCGCGGTAAAGCTCGAAGGGGAAAAGGTGCTGGAGAACGAGAGCATGCCCTCCGGGGCATCTGATGAAAATAGTACCAAGTCTTTTGCGTACAGCCATACGCCTAGACAGGATGTAACGCAAAAGAAAACGGGCAAAAAGAAAAGAAAAGAAAAAGAGCCAAAGCCAGAGCCTCAGTGGGAAGAGATGAGCCGTACAAAACGCAACGTCGTTCGTATTGTTTCCGCGATTTTATTTATTATTGTGGTTGCGCTCGTCGTATTCGGCACCGACTTTATCACGGGCCTGGTCAAAGAATTATTCTGATTTTCAGGAGGTATACTATAATGAGCCATATCGATACAAAATGCGTGCAGTCCGGCTACGAGCCGCAAAACGGGCAGTCCAGGGTTGTTCCCATCTGCCAGAGCACCACGTTTAAATACGACAGCGCCGAAACCATGGGCAAGCTCTTCGATTTGGAGGAGGACGGCTTTTTCTATACACGGCTTGCAAACCCGACGCTTGACGCGGTGGAAAAGAAAATTGCCTGCCTTGAGGGCGGCGTTGGCGCGATGCTCACCTCCGCGGGGCAGGCGGCATCGCTTATTTCCGTTACGAATATCTGCCACGCGGGCGACCATGTGGTCTGCGCAAGCGCCATCTACGGCGGCACGTTCAACCTGTTCAATAAAACGCTGCGCGAGCTGGGCATCGAATTTACCTTTATGACCCCGGACGCGACAGAAGAGGAAATCATGGCAGCATTTCAGGACAACACCAGGGCCGTTTTTACGGAAAGCCTTGCAAATCCCGCGCTCGTCGTGACGGACATCGAGCTGTACGCGCGCTGCGCGCACGCGCACGGCGTGCCGCTGATTGTAGACAATACGTTCCCAACGCCTGTTAACTGCCGTCCGTTTGAATTTGGCGCGGATATTGTGGTGCATTCCACGTCCAAATATATGGATGGGCACGCGGTCGCGCTCGGCGGCGTGGTTGTGGACAGCGGGAAATTCAACTGGAACAACGGGAAATTCCCCATGCTGACGACGCCGGATGACACGTACCACGGCGTTATTTATACGGAGCATTTCGGCCCGGCCGCCTATATTGCAAAGGCGCGCGTGCATTTAATGCGCGATTTCGGCGCGCAGGCGTCCCCACAGAACGCGTTTTTACTCAATCTGGGGCTTGAAACCCTCCATCTGCGCATGGCGCGCCACTGCGAAAACGCGCAGAAGCTGGCGGAATTTTTACAGCAGAGCGATAAAATCGAGTGGGTCAACTACCCGGGGCTCAAAGAAAATAAATATTACGAGCTTGCACAGAAGTACATGCCGCAGGGCAGCTGCGGCGTCATCTCCTTCGGCGTTAAGGGCGGCAGGGAAGCCGCCGCAAAGCTGATGGAGGGGCTTAAAATCGGCGCTATCGTCATCCATGTGGCGGACGTGCGCACCTGCGTGCTCCATCCCGCGAGCACGACGCACCGCCAAATGACCGACGAACAGCTGGAGGAAGCGGGCATCAGCCCGAACATGATTCGCCTTTCCGTCGGTATCGAGGACATCGGCGATTTAATCGAAGACTTCAGGCAGGCTCTGGAAAGAGTTTGATTCACACATGTTTAAATGTAAAAAATTTACCATCATATACGGACATTACGGCTGCGGCAAAACGAATTTGTCGTTAAACCTGGCGCTTTCGCTTGCAAGGGAAGGGAACCCGGTGACGCTTGTCGATTTGGACATCGTAAACCCGTATTTCCGCAGCAGCGACTATAAAGAGCTGTTTGAAGGCTTGGATGTCGAGGTTGTAAGCCCGCAGTTTGCGGGCACCAACCTCGACCTGCCCTCGCTTCCGGCGGAAATCTATTCGGTATTCAACCAGCCCGGCAGGTATGTCGTAATGGACATCGGCGGGGACGACGCGGGCGCGTACGCGCTCGGCCGTTTTGCAGGCCAGGTGGAAAGCCTTGCGGATTATGAGGCGTATTACGTCGTCAACAAATACCGCGCGCTTACGCAGACGCCTAAGGAGGCGGCCGGGCTGCTTTCCGAGATAGAAACGGCCTCGCGCGTCAAGGCGACGGGTGTTATCAACAATTCGCATTTGCAGGGGCTGACCACGGCGGAGGATATTTTGGCCTCCATCGCTTACGCCCAGCAAACAGCGGCGGCGCTTTCCCTTCCGCTTGTCATGACGACCGCACCCAAAAGTGTGGCGGAAGAGCTTGACGGAAAGGTGGAGGGGCTTTATCCTGTGGAGGTAATCGTCAAGCCGCCGTTTGAATGAGAAAACAATCATATTTTAAATAGAGAGAACCGGTAAAGGAGGAATATCAATGCCGAGAATCATCGTCAACGAAGACGTGTGTAAGGGCTGCGGAATGTGCGTTCACGCATGTCCCAAGAAAATCATTGCCCTTACAAAGGACAAAATCAACGCGAAGGGCTACCATCCCGCGCGCCTGATGAAGCCGGAGGAGTGCATCGGATGCAAATCCTGTGCGACAATGTGCCCCGACGTCGCCATTACAGTAGAAAGATAAGGGGCGCATGTCCCAGGAAAGGATTGAACAGCACAATGGCAGAAAGGTTTTTAATGAAAGGCAACGAGGCGCTTGCTGAAGCGGCTATCCAGGCGGGCTGTAAGCATTTCTTCGGTTATCCGATTACCCCGCAGACGGAGCTTGCCGCCTATATGTCGAAGCGGATGCCGAAAATCGGCGGTACATACCTGCAGGCGGAATCTGAGATTGCCGCGGCAAATATGGTACTGGGCGCGGCAAGCGCGGGCGTTCGCGCGATGACGAGCTCAAGCTCGCCGGGCATCAGCTTAAAAACAGAAGCGATTTCCTATATGGCGGGCAGCGATGTTCCCGCTTTGATTATAAACGTACAGCGCGGCGGCCCGGGACTGGGCGGAATCCAGCCGTCCCAGGCGGATTACTGGCAGGCAACAAAAGCGCCGGGACACGGCGATTTCCAGGTGCTCGTGTTCGCTCCCGCAACCGTGCAGGAGATGGTCGACCTCGTCGGTACGGCGTTCGACCTTGGAGACAAGTACCGCATGCCCGCCATGATTCTGGCGGACGGTATGCTCGGCCAGATGATGGAGCCGGTCGAAATCCCCGATAACCCCCGCACAAACCTGCCCGAAAAGCCATGGGCGACAGACGGACACAAGGGTCAAAGGGAGCATAACGTCATCAATTCGCTTTACCTGACCCCGCAGGCGCTGGAGCAGCTTTCTATCGAGCGCTTCAAGCGTTACGAAATCGTGAAGGAAAACGAGCAGCGGGTCGAGGAGTATTTGACGGACGACGCGGATATCATCGTCGTCGCGTACGGCGCATCCTCAAGGGTTGCGCACAGCGCGGTCGACAGTGCGCGCGAAAAAGGCATGAAGGTGGGGCTTATTCGCCCGATTACGCTCTGGCCGTTCCCGGTTGACGCGCTTCAGAAGGCGGCAGAAACGGCAAAGAGCTTTCTATGCGTGGAAATGAGCATGGGCCAGATGGTCGACGACGTAAGGCTTGCAATCGAATGTAAGCGCCCCGTTTCCTTCTTCGGCAGGACGGGCGGCGTTATCCCGACTCCCGCTGAGATTTTAAATGAAATTGAAAAGCTTGGAGGTGTAAAGTAATGGCAGTCGTTTTTGAAAAACCGAAATCCCTGACAGACGTGCCGTTCCATTACTGCCCCGGCTGTACGCACGGTATTGTGCACAGGCTGATAGCAGAGGTCATGGATGAGCTTGAAATCGAGGGCATCACCGTCGGCGTTGCGCCGGTAGGCTGCGCCGTTATGAATTACGATTACTTCTCCTGCGATATGGTGCAGGCGCCGCACGGGCGCGCGCCGGCTGTTGCGACAGGCCTCAAGCGCGCAAAGCCCGACAACATTATTTTTACCTACCAGGGCGACGGCGACCTTGCGGCTATCGGTACGGCGGAAACCGTGCACGCGGCGACAAGGGGTGAGAACATTACCGTTATCTTTATCAACAACGCGATTTACGGCATGACTGGCGGCCAGATGGCGCCGACCTCCCTTCCGAACCAGGTAACGCAGACCACACCCTACGGCAGGGACGTAAACTCAGCCGGCTATCCCATCCGCGTATGCGAGCTGCTTTCGACGCTCGACGGCGTGGCGCTTGCGCAGCGTACCTCGGTCGACTGTGTGAAAAACGTGAATTTAACCAAGAAGGCCATTAAGAAGGGCTTCCAGAACCAGATAGACAAAAAGGGCTTTTCCCTGATTGAAATCGTCTCGACCTGCCCGACCAACTGGGGCATGTCGCCTGTTGAGGCGCTCGACTGGCTGCGGAAGAATATGCTTCCGTACTATCCGCTGGGCGTTTACAAGGATGAGGAGAAGGGGGCAAGGCTCAAATGAGTAAGAATTATAACATGCTGCTTGCGGGCTTCGGCGGACAGGGAATCCTGTTCGCCGGCAAGGTCGTCGCGTACGGCGGCCTGATGGACGAAAAGGAAATTTCCTGGCTGCCCTCTTACGGGCCGGAGATGCGCGGCGGCACCGCCAATTGCAGCGTCTGTATCAGCGACACGCCGGTCGGCTCCCCGCTGGTGCTCACGCCGAACGTGCTCGTCGCAATGAACCTGCCGTCGCTCGATAAATTTATCGGGAGCGTGGAGCCGGGCGGAACGGTCATCATCGACAGCTTTTTGATTGACAAAAAAATCGAACGTGATGATGTAAACGTTTATTACGTCCCCGCGACGAGGCTTGCGGAGGAAAACGGGCTCAAGGGGCTTGCGAATATTATCCTTGTCGGCAAGCTGTTTAAAGAAACCGCTTTCTGTTCGGAAGAAGCGCTTGACAGGGCAATCCAGAAGAGCGTGCCGAAGAGCAAGGCGCATTTGCTGGACGCGAACAGGAAAGCCATTCAAATTGGCATGGAATACAAAGACTGACCCATACATATTGCAGAGGTGAACATAACATGAAAAAGATTGCGGCGCTTATTCTGGCGCTTTTACTGTGCGCGGCTGTATTTACGGGCTGCGGGAACAGCGGGGATACCTCCTCAAACGGTTCTTCCACAGGCAGTACGGCATCCCAAAGCGGGGAGAAAAAGAAAATCGGCATTGTGCAGATTTCCGACCACGCATCCCTGAATACCATACGCGACGCGACAATCGAGCAGCTCGGAAAGCTCGGCTACAAGGACGGCGAAACGGCCGAAATCGAGGCGCTTTCCGCGCAGAACGAGGCCGCGAACGTCACGACTATACTCAACAATTTCGTTTCCGGCGGCAAGGATATCGTCATTGCCATTACAACGCCGGTTGCTTCCTCGGCGCTCAACATTGCAAACGAGGTACCCGTCGTGTTCTCGGCGGTCAGCGACCCAATCGCTACAAAGCTTACAACAAGCCTTGAAAAGCCCGACAAAAACGTAACGGGTACGAGCGACGCGGTTCCTGTAGACCGCATCTTCGACATGGCGCTGGAGCTGACGCCGAATATAAAGACCCTCGGCCTGCTGTATAACAACGGCGAGGCGAGCAGCGTTTCGAACATCGCGGCGGCAAAGGAATACTGCGACAAGAACGGCCTGAAATACGTGGAAGCGGGCGTTACCACCTCCACGGAGGTACAGCAGGCGGCGCAGTCGCTCGTAACGAAGTGCGACGCCATCTTTACCCCGACCGACAACACCGTTGCCGACGCGATGACGGTGCTTGCGCAGATTACAAAAGACGCGAAGATTCCCTGCTATGTCGGCGCGGATTCCATGGTGAACGACGGCGGCTTTGCGACCATCGGCATCAAGTACGAGGACCTTGGAATCGAGACGGCGAACATGGCCGATAAGGTTTTGAAGGGCACGCCGATTTCAAGTATCCCGATTAAGGTGTTCGACGATTTGAGCACCTATGTCAATACCGACACGGCGAAGGCCATCGGCGTGAAAATCCCGGAAAGCATTTTGAAGAATGATAAAACTGTGATATTCCCGCAGGGATAACACAGCTTGGCGGAGGAATCTCTTTTTCGGGATTCCTCCCGTTTGCTCATAACGCTGCGGCAAACCGCTTGAGATTTCTCTCCATTATCCTCGTTCAAACGGCTTGCCGCGGCGTTGTCCAATTTACAGCAAAGGACGGTACCGCCCATGCAATATTTAACGCTCGGCCTCGGCTCGCTTGAGGAGGGGCTGATTTACGCAATCATGGCGGTGGGAATTTTCGTTTCCTTCCGCATACTCGATATTCCCGACCTGACGGTCGACGGCAGCTTTATTACAGGCTCTGCCGTTTCTATTATGGTAACACAGGCGGGGCTTCCCGTGTTGGGCATCTTCGCCGCGATGGCAGCGGGCGCGCTTGCCGGCTGCATCACTGGGCTTCTGCATACAAAGCTCAAGGTACAGCCGATTCTGGCGGGTATCCTTACCATGACGGGGCTTTATTCCGTCAATCTGATGATTTTAGGCGATAACCCGACGGTATCGGTTTTCGGGCAGGACACCATCTTTACGCCGCTGTTGAATGCCGCGCAGTCGTGGGCGCCTGAGCTTACAAGCGTGATGAAAAAGGCGGGCGTGCTCCCGGTTATCCTGTTGATTCTGGTCGTCGTCACGATTATCCTGTATTGGTTTTTGAAAACACAGCTCGGTATGTCCCTGCGCGCAACGGGCGATAATGTCGAGATGGTCAACGCTTCCTCCATCAATTCCGACGCGATGAAAATACTCGGCCTTGCGATTGCGAACAGCCTCGTTGCCTTAAGCGGCGCGGTGCTCGCGCAGGACCAGAACTTTGCCGACGCGAAGGCGGGCACCGGCATGGTCGTCATCGGCCTTGCGTCCATCATCATCGGCGAAGCAATCTTTGGCAGGCGCAGCGTGCTCAATAACATCATTTCAGCGATTCTCGGCGCAATCCTTTACCGCGTCGTCATTACGGTCGTGTTCCAGCTCGGTATGCCCGCAAGCTATTTAAAGCTTTTGTCCGCGGTAATCGTGGCGTTTGCGCTTGCCGTACCGATTATAGGAGCGAATGTAAAGAAACGGAGGAAGAGACATGCTGAAGCTTGATAACGCCTCCATTACCTTTTACGCGGGGACCGTCAACGAGCGCAAGGCGCTCGACCATGTATCGCTCCACCTGAAAAAGGGCGATTTCGCAACCGTTATCGGTTCAAACGGCGCGGGTAAATCGACGATGCTCAACGCGATTTCCGGCACCTACGCGCTCGACAGCGGGAAGGTGACGCTCGACGGGAACGACGTGACAAACCAGAAGGAGCACAAGCGCGCGCGTTTTATCGGCCGGCTGTTCCAGGACCCGCTCAAGGGCACCGCGCCGAATATGACGATTGAGGAAAACCTTTCCCTTGCGTACAGCCGTGGCAGCCGCCGGGGGCTTTCGATGGGCATAAAAAAGCAGGACGCGCAGATGTTCCGCGAGCTTCTGGCCCAGCTCGATTTGGGGCTTGAGAACCGGTTGAAATCAAAGGTCGGGCTTTTGTCCGGCGGGCAGAGGCAGGCGCTTACCCTTTTGATGGCGACCATCGTTACGCCGAAGCTCCTGCTGCTCGACGAGCACACGGCGGCGCTCGACCCCAAAACGGCGAACCAGGTAATGGAGCTGACGGAAAAAATCATCGGCGAGCACCAAATCACTACGCTGATGGTTACACATAACATCAAGGACGCGCTCCATACAGGCAACAAGACGATTGTGATGAGCGGCGGCAGGATTGTGCTGATTCTTGAAGGCAGGGAACGCGAGCAGATGACCGTGCCGGAGCTGATGAAGCTTTATTCGGCCAACGCGGACGACGAGTTTACCGATAAAATGCTGCTTGACTGATAATAGAAATCCGCCGGAAAACCGGCGGATTTTTTGAAAGACGGGGGATGGCTATGGAAAGGAAATACGACGCGATTATCTGGGATTATAACGGCACGCTTATAGACGACGTACACACGGCGCTTTTGTCCGTCAATGATATTTTAGAACGGCGTGGCAGGGAGCCGATTACGATGGCGCAGTATTACAGCTATATCGGCACGCCGATTACGAAATTTTATGAGCATCTGTTCGATTTGAACGAGGTGCCGTTCGACACGCTCGCGCGGGAGTTCGCGCAGGGCTACGATAAGCATTTGCCGGAAGAACCGCTGATGGCAAACGCGCGGCTGATTTTGGCGCTTGCGCGCGATATGGAGCTCAAGCAGGTGGTATTGTCCTCATCCCACAGGGAAGAGATTGCAAAGTCCCTGAACCGGCTTGACATTGCGCATTATTTTGACTGCGTGTCGGGCGCGGACGATTATCAGGCCGCGTGCAAGGCACAGCGCGGCAGGCAGGTGCTGGAGCGGTTGGGTATTGCGCCCCAAAGGGCGGTGCTCGTAGGCGACAGCCTGCACGACCATACTGTTGCGCGGCAGCTCGGCGCCGACTGCGTGCTTTTGTCAAAAGGCCACCAGGGGAGAGAGGATTTACTTTCTGCGGGGGTTCCCGTTATTGATGATTTATTGGAGCTGTGCGCTCTGCTTTAAGAGAACCTTTATAAGGTTCTCTTATTATCTTTTAATTTTCTTTTATTAAACGCGATACGTTTTATTTTTTGAAACGTTCCGTTTCATTATTTTATGATTGAAGCATTCTGCTTCTTCTTTTTAAGAAACATGCTGTTTCTTGAATTTCTTGATAAAACTTTCTATGTTTTGCTCAAAAGGGAAAAACAATTCGCTGTTTTTCCCTTTTGTAAACCCTTTTCGTCGACAGGGAAAACCTCGTCGCAGGTTTTCCCTTGACCCTTTCCAGCCGAGCAAGGGGCT
>UQHH01000043.1 GCA_900540865.1 uncultured Oscillospiraceae bacterium | reverse complement strand
TCCCTCTTTTGAATAAACATATAAAGTTTTATGAAGAATTCCAAGAAGCAGTATGTTTCTTAAAAAGAAGAAGCAGTATGCTTCATTAAAAAGAAACGGGACGTTTCAAAAAAATCGCACCCACGAAGAATTCCGCGCGAAGGCGCGGCGCTGAGCGGTCCCGTACTATCTGTTCTACACCCCGCACATAAAACGAGGAACGGACGAGCTTTCTATAAAACGGGGATTGTAAGGGGCGCAGCCCCTTGCTCGGCTGGAAAGGGTCAAGGGAAAACCTGCGACGAGGTTTTCCCTGTCGGCGGAAAGGTGATTGCAAAAGAGGAAAACCGCCGAAACGGTTTCCCTCTTTTGAATAAACATATAAAGTTTTATGAAGAATTCCAAGAAGCAGAATGCTTTACAAAAAACAAGAGATATAAGGCGCAATAAAAGGAAACTTTTAAAAAGAGTTTTACAGACGAAGCAGCCCCCCGGAGGATAGTCGGGGGGCTGTTTCGAAAAAAGAAAGAAAAAAATTATGTGGAAATTGTCGTAAGCGAATTAATGGAAAATGGCCTGTTCCGTTTCCTTGTCGAACAGGTGCATCCGCTTGGAATCAATACAAAGGTTTACAATATCGCCGGGCTTTGCGTCAAACGTGCCGGAAGGATATTTTGCAATCATCATCTTGTCCTGAATATCAACGTAAAGGTTCGTTTCCGCTCCGAGCATTTCGGTGAGCTCTACACGGCAGGGAATCACCGTACCGCCGTCCCCGCCTTCTGCGTCTTGTGTGTTATGCATATCCTCGGGGCGGACGCCGAGCACGACGTCCTTCCCGAGAAATGAATGGAGGCTGCTTGATTTTTCCTGAGGGATTCTCAAAGACGTGCCGTCATATTCAAAATAAAAGGCGCCGTCCTTTTTAGTAATCGTGCCGTTTATCATATTCATTTCAGGCGAGCCGATAAATCCGGCGACAAACATATTGCACGGGTAAGCGTACAGGTTTTCGGGCGTATCGACCTGCTGTATGATGCCATCCTTCATTACGACGATGCGGTCAGCCATGGTCATGGCCTCCGTCTGGTCGTGCGTGACGTATACAAACGTGGTTTGCAGCTCGCGGTGGAGCTTGGAAATCTGAGCGCGCATTTCTGTGCGGAGCTTCGCGTCGAGGTTCGACAGCGGCTCGTCTAACAAAAACACCGCAGGGTTGCGCACCATGGCGCGGCCCAGTGCGACGCGCTGGCGCTGTCCGCCGGAAAGCGCCTTCGGCTTACGGTTGAGGTAAGCCTCCAAATCGAGGATTTTTGCCGCGTGGAGGACGGCCTTATCGATTTCATCCTTCGGCACCTTACGCTGGAGCAAGCCAAACGCCATGTTTTTGTATACCGTCATGTGCGGGTAAAGCGCATAGCTTTGGAACACCATAGCGATGTCGCGGTCCTTGGGCGCTACGTTGTTCATCAGCTTACCGCCGATATACAGCTCTCCATCCGTGACCTCTTCAAGCCCCGCAATCATGCGCAGGGTCGTCGATTTGCCGCAGCCGGACGGACCGACCAAGATGATAAATTCCTTATCCTCGATTTCCAGATTTAAATCCGGTACGACGTTTACCCCGCCCGGATATGTCTTAACAATATTTTTAAGTGTAATGCCAGCCATACAAATTCCTCCTGATAGTCTAAAAAGCATTCGCTTTGGTCAGATAAACGATCATTGTGAATTTGTATCATCTGCTTTTCGTCCCCATCTTAACGCGAAAAAAGCCGTCCGTCAACGAATTTTGACGCAGTCGGAAAAAGAATACAAGCAACTTTAATTTCTACAACAGCAAAAAATCCCTGTTTTACAAAAATGTACAAGCTGGTCGCAAAATTGTTTCAATTTTGGGAACGCTATATCAAAAGAAATTTTTGTTTCTTTATTAAAGAAATCCTATTGATTCCCTGTAAGAAAATGGTATGATATAAAAAAGGAAGCAAACAAAAGGAGCAATATGATGGCGCTTAAGGACTTCCGCTGCGACGGCGGCAAAAAAATAAAGCTCGACGACTATCCCACGGGCGCGGGCGCGCTCAAGGGCAAAAAAGGCGAGTACCAAAAAAAGATGCAGGAAAACCTCACCCAAATTGCCGATTTACAGGAAAAGCTTTATTCCGACGCAAAGGAAGGGCTGATTATCATCCTGCAGGCGATGGACGCCGCGGGTAAGGACAGCACCATCAAGCATGTAATGGGCGGCTTCAACCCGCAGGGCGTCTGGGTCTATTCGTTCAAGGCGCCGACACAGCGCGAGCTGTCGCACGATTTTTTGTGGCGAACCTTTAAATGCCTGCCCGCGCGCGGCGAGGTCGCAATTTTCAACCGTTCCTATTACGAGGATGTGCTTGTCGTCAAGGTCCGCAAGCTCTATAAGGATTACAATATGGCGCGCCGCTGCCTGGGCGAGAACATCATAGAAAAGCGCTATGGGCAAATCAGGCATTTTGAGGAATACCTATATGATAACAGCTACAGGGTCGTTAAGGTGTTTTTGCATCTTTCAAAGGATACACAGAAAAAACGCTTTTTGGAGCGCATCGATTTAAAAATTAAAAACTGGAAGTTTTCCTCCTCAGACATTAAGGAGCGCAATCTCTGGGACGAATACCAGCAGGCATACCAGGACGCCATCAACGCGACCGCAACTAAGGACAGCCCGTGGTATGTTATCCCCGCCGACAACAAATGGTATACACGATACCTGGTATCGGAAGCGGTACTGGACGCGCTGAAAAAAATCGACCCGCAGTACCCGGAAATGCCGGAGGACGAACGCAGGCTGCTTGCGGCCGACCGCGAGCTGCTCATGAACGAAAAGGAATAATAGTCTCCTCCTCATAGAGGACGGCCGCCCTGCGGGAGCATTTCCCTGGGCGGCCGTCTTTGTCTGTTATAATCAATCCCTGTAAGGGATTTTTTCGAGGCGAAGCAAAAACTTCTTTTTATCGAGTCCGGAGGAATAGCCGGTCAGCGTACCGTCCGCCCCTATTACACGGTGGCAGGGTATGACGATAGCAATCCGATTTGCGCCGTTTGCCCTGCCGACCGCGCGGCAGGCCTTCGGGTTACTTATCTGCGCGGCAATATCGCCGTAGCTTCTCGTTTCCCCATATGGGATGGTAAGCAGCGCGTTCCAAACCTGTTTTTCAAAGTCCGTTCCCTCAAAGGTAAGCGGGAAATCGAACGTCCGGCGTTTTTCTTCAAAGTATTCCGTAAGCTGCCGCGCCGCCTCATGGAGGAGCGGCGTTTCCCTTGCTTCATAACGGTCGGGCTCAAAAACATCCCCGTATGTAAGGCGCGTGATGCCTTCGCCGTTTTCCGCGATGGATATTTTCCCCATTGGCGTGTCGTAAATCCAGATGTACTGCATCTTATCCCCCTCTTACTTTGTTTTATATTGTATGTTCAGTATAGCATAGGAGTAAAGAAAAAGCTACTTTCTTTATAACAGCACTGCAACAGCATACTTAGATTATTCCACTGGATAAGTAAGACAAAAATCAACTGTGGAACCCGCAACAATAAGTGGTTCATCCATGTTCAATTTGACAGCAGTTACCCAATCATTAGTCGTCGTAAAGATGACTTGAGCATCTCCTTCAAACTCGATTATGTATCTTCCGTCGATTTGCCTGTCTATTAAATAGAAAGCAGGACTGTGACGTGTTCCACCAAACAGATAGGCATACACAGGACCATCATAACCTACTACAGTCGCTATGATGGTCGTCATACCAACTTTTGTATATGTTTTTGTAGTAGCGGCAATTATTGAGCCGGATACATCATACCCGAAAAAAGTAATTGACGCGGTATCAGTAAGATAAATCCGCGTTTCGTCGGAACACGCTATTTCCTCTCCTCCATCTATTGAATATGTTAAATACATGCTCTGATTTGTAAACGCGCCGACATTTATTTCTTGAGCAAATTGTTGGGGCAGCGTTGTAAAAATAATGGCTTCTTGAGGAGGAGGAGTATAGGTCCATGTTACATCATACATATTCGTATCTGATGTAACATTTGGAACGACTGTATTTACTTCTGCCGAAGGCAGTGTGACGTCTTTTATCTGTATTGCTCCAGACCAATTCGGTTGATTGATAAATAGGCCAAAAGTACTTCCAACCCGTACCGGACTTGTCAGTGAAAAGGTAAAGAGATTTGTTCCCTGAACCGGTTCCATTTCAAAAAACTCTCCATATCTGTAATTGCTGTAGATATAAATATAAACATTAGTCCAATTAGTGTCTGTATTATCAAACAAAATTTGTGTACCGGCCGGAAGCATGTTGCTCGAAGGTTCAATAAGTGAATAAGTATAGGTAGCGCTGCATATTTCGGCTCCATTTTTGTCATAGCCTTTTAATCTTAATTTAGTCGTATCTGCTATATAGAGAAAATCGCCGTCATTAAAATCAACTTCAGGCTTTGAGTTGACGGAATAGGTCGCCCGGTTGCAATTCGTAAATAAAGATATAAACATAATACTGTCAAAATATGTAGAACTGGGGGCAATAATGTACGGCCTTTCTGTCGGAGGCTCTGTCGGTTCTACCGTAGGCGTCTCTGTTGCAACAGTCGGCGGTTCTGTTGGCGGTTCCGTTGGAGGCTGGGTCGGCGGCTCAGTCGGCTCAATCGGTGCGACGTAGCTCCATCGGCCCGACCACTTGCCGTAGCTGTCCTTTTCGTATATTGTATAAAAGTTTTTGCCAGCCTGCGTCGAAAGAGATTCGGTACGCTCCTGTCCCTCCCAGCTATTCCGGTCGCAAAAGTAGAAATATATAAGCCCGTCGGGCGACTGCTGCGGCAGGGTACATGAATAGATACCCCGGTGCGGCGTTTCTTCCATTTGAACAAATTCTCCCTGCAATCCACAGTCCCAGCCGTAGATATAGGCATTGTCCCAGCCCGCCTCGTACACGTTAACATAGATGGTCGTCCCAGCAGGAAGCGCCGCCGCGGGAAGCTGCGCCGCACACAGCATTGTAAAAACCATCAGAACGCTTAAAATAATACTAGCTTTCTTTTTCATAATCTCTCCTCTTTTCAAATTCATTTAGACAGGGAAGAAGGCACACATTGCCCCTTCCTCCCTGTATTAATTCCTATGGCTGCGGATAGGTAAATTCAAAGTGTGTGGCAGTGCCTGCGGCGACAAACAGCGGTTGGCTGTTAAGCCTGATACCCTCATCCCAGTTTGGCGACGTAAAGAAGTCGAGTAACGCGGCTCCTTCAAATTCAATTAAATAGGTGCCGTCCAGCAATTGCTGCATTTGACTGAAATTAGCGCCAATTTGGTCACCGCCGTAAATAAAAACGTAAACGTCTCCACTGTAGCCTGTTACCGATACGGTAACCGTCGTCGGGGTCACCTTTGTGTAGGTATAGGCGGCGGAGGCTACCAGCTTTCCGCTTGCGTCATAGCCCCTTAAGTGGAACGTCGTCGTCTCGCTTATAGTGACTACCGTACCGTCTGTATAGGCGGTATACGTCGCCCTGTTGTCCGTGGAATACTTTGCGCTGTAGCAGTTCTCATTTAAAACAACCTCCAGCGTTCCCGTAAAGGCTTTTGAGGGTGTTGCGGAAACAGACGGCTTAGGCTTGAAATAGGTCCATGTGTAATTGAGCGGGCTGGTACCCGCGGCAGGCACGACCGTATTGACCGCGGCAGACGGATACGCAATATCCCTTGTCTGTACTGCGTCTGCCCATGAATTTTGGTTGACAAACAGGCAAAAGTTCACCCCAACGGTTACATCCTCCGGTAGCTTATAGGAATAGAAGTTGGTAGCTTCAACGCGCTGCATCGGTAAAAAATCTCCTGCAAAGCCGAAGTTCCAGCCATATAGATAGACGTTGGCCCAACCTGTGTTCGTGTTATCAAAAAAAATTTGCGTCCCCGCGGGAATTACGTCAGGTTCCGCAAGGGAATACGCGGGCAGCGGCACGGCAAACAGCATGGTTATTACCATGAGGGTACTTAATATAACAACACTAGCTTTCTTTTTCATAATCTCTCCCCTTTTCTTTTTTGTAAAAGCAAAAGGAAGAGGGCCTGTAACAGCCTTCTTCCTTTTTATTGTGTCTAATAAGCTGGGTATGTAAGCTCAAAAGCAGTCGTTGTACCGGCAGCTATGAGCGGCTCGTCGGCAGGCAGCAGCTTGACGGCGGTAGCCCATTCATTCGTCGTCGTGAAGATAACCTGGGCCGCGCCTTCAAACTGATAGCTATATGTTCCTGTACCAGTTTCCTGCCTCATCAGGTAAAACTCACCGCCAATACGGTCGCCGCCGAACAGGTAGACGTAAACAGGGCCGTCATACCCGGTAACAAACGCGGTAACCGTTGTTGTACCGACCTTTGTATAGGTGTAAGTATTAGCTGCAACCTGTTCTCCGTCCGCGTCGTAACCATACAGAAGAATTGTACTCGTCTCACTCAGCGTAATCAGTTCACCGTCTGTATAAGCAATAGCAACACCGCCGTTGATGGAATACTCAGCATCAAAGCAATTGGTGTATAGAACAACGTTCAGTGTATCCGCGAAACACTTAGACGGCGTTGCGGATACATAATTTACAACGGGCGGCGTGTTGTAAGCCCAAGTATAATTCAGCGGGCTGCCCGTACCGGACGGTATAACTGTGTTCACCGTGTTGGTAGTAAACACTATGTTCTTGGTCTGGGTTGCTCCGGGCCAGGAGTTTTTGTTTACAAACAGGCAGAATTCCTCTCCCAGCTTTACGTCCTCCGGTAAAATATAATAGTAAAGGTTCGTGCCTTCTATCTGTGTCATTGGCAGAAATTCGCCGTAAAAACCGTATTTCCAGCCATAAATATAAACGTCCGTCCACTCTGTAGCCATGTTGTCGTACATAATTGCCGTACCCTTGGGTATCCAGTTTTCAGTCGGAGGAGCGGTGAGCTCAAAGCTTACGGTGCTGCCGGCTGCGACATATGGCTCGTCCGTATTGAGCTTGCGCGCTGTATTCCAACTATTTGTCGTAGTGAAAATAACCTGCGCGGCCCCACTGAAGGAATACATATAGCTGCCGTCATACCGTTTTGTCATCAGGTGGAAATCACCGACTAGCCTGTCGCCGCCGAACAGGTAAGCGTATACATTTCCGCTGTAGCCCGTTACGGTCGCCGTAATAGTCGTATAGCCTACCTTCGTGTAAGTATAGGAAGCGCTTACCACCTCAATACCGAGACGGTCGTAGCCTTTCAGAGTCAGTGACGTCGTAACGGATATGGACAGATTCGTACCATCCGCGTAAGAAATGAGCGGCCCGCCGTCAATTGAATACTTCGATTCATAGCAATTGGTATAAAGGCCGAGGTTCAGGCTTGTCGTAAAGCTCTTTGATGGAGTCGCCGAGACATACGGCGCCAGCACCGGCGGCGTATTACTGCGCCAAGCATATTCAAGTGGGGTTGCTCCTGTATTGGGGCATACCGTATTTTTATCAGATGACTCATATGCAACATTTACGGTCTGCTGTGCGTTTTCCCAATTATCCTTGTTTACGAACACGCAGAACTCTTCCCTAATGGGTACATCCTGCGGCAGCGTGTAAGCATATAAATCGGAAACCCCCATTTTTTGCATTTTCCGAAATTCACCGTTAAAGCCATATTTCCAGCCGTAAAGGTAGACCTCGGTCCATTGTGTATTTGTATTATCAAATAAAATCTGTGTTCCCGCTAGGATTATGTTTGGGTCGGTAGGCGGTTGAGTCGGGTTCGTCGGCGCAGGAACCATATGGCTCCACATGCCGGTCCATTTTCCGGTCTCGTCCCGGCTATATAGCGTATAGAAATTTTTATCCGCTATCGTTCCAAGCGGTACGGTCTGTTCCTGCCCGTCCCACGCATTTTTATTTGTAAAGTAAAAATACTGCGACCCGTCGGCTGAGGACTGCGGCAGCGTAAAAGAAAACACGCCTTCATAATCCTCTTTTTCCATCTGGATAAATTCCCCCTGCAAGCCGTAGTTCCAGCCGTAGATATAGGCATTGTCCCAGCCCGCTTCATATGCGTTGAGATAAATGGTCGTTCCCGACGGCAGGGCGGCTGCGGACAGCTGCGCAACGCATGGCATCGTAAGAATCAGCAGGACACTAAGCAATACACTGATTTTCTTTTTCATTATTTCCCCCTCTTTTCTCGTAATTACGTTTTCTATAAAAACAGCCAGTAATCCATTGGAACCCCCTCCAAGTGAACTTTTTTCACTTTAACTATATTATATTAAATATTTTTTGTAAATAAATTTTTATAATTTTGTATATTCAAATAATTTTCGTTAATTCCGTTTGTATAAAAAACATAAAAAACCAGTAAAAAAGCGCATAAAAAAAGGACGGATATCTCCGTCCTTTGATGTGTCGCAGGTCTGCTGTTTTACTCAATCAGGCAAACGGCATGCGCGGCAATTCCCTCTCCGCTTCCGGTAAAGCCGAGCTGCTCCTCCGTCGTTGCCTTGACGTTCACCTGCTCCTCGGTTACCTTGCAGGCGGCGGCTATATTTTTGCGCATTTGCTCCACAAAGGGCTTCAGCTTGGGTGCCTGCGCAATGACAGTACCGTCGATATTGACGATACGGTAATTTTTTTGCTGCAAAACGCGCGTGACCGTCTGAAGCAGCTCTATACTGTCAGCGCCGCGGTAGGCTTCGTCCGTGTCGGGAAACATCGCTCCAATGTCGCCGAGCGCTGCCGCGCCGAGCAGGGCGTCCATTACGGCATGTGTGAGAACGTCCGCGTCTGAATGGCCCAAAAGACCTTTTTCATAAGGAATTTCGACCCCTCCGATTACAAGTCTCCTGTCTTTCGTCAGCCGGTGCACATCATACCCGTGACCGATTCTCATGCCCAAGTTCCTCCTTTGCCGTTCTTTTCGCGTTCCGTTATTATCGCTTGCGCCGCCGGAATATCGTCCGGCGTGGTAATTTTGAGATTTGTATATTCCCCCTGCGTCACAAATACCGGATGGTCGGCCGCTTCGACAAGCGCGCAGTCGTCGGTATAGCCTGCGCCAATCGTGTTCGCCGCCTCCATTGCCCTTAGGTAAAGGATTTTCTCAAACACCTGCGGCGTCTGGATAGCATAAAGGCAGCTGCGGTTCGGCGTGCCGGTTATCATCCCGTCGGAGGCAACGGTTTTGATGGTGTCCTTGACAGGAACGCCCGGCGCGCTTGCCCCGTACCGCTGCGCGTTCTCTACTGTACGCGTAATCAGCTCTTCCGTGACGAGCGGCCGTGCGCCATCGTGTACCGCAATATAGCCAATATCCGCTGAAACCAGTGAAATGCCGTTTTGCACCGACTGCTGCCTGGTTGCGCCGCCGCGCGCAAAGCCCTTCAGCTTTGGTATCTGCCGCACTGTTAAAAGCGACCGCATTTTCTCATCATCCTGCTCCCTGCATACGACGATGATTTCGTCGATACACTTTGTATGCTGAAAAGCAAGAGCCGTACGGAGGATTACCTCTTTTCCGCACAGCTTTATAAATTGCTTGGAGATTTCCCCCATTCGGGTAGAATCCCCTCCCGCGACGATGATTGCCGCTGTTTTTCGATGCATCCCATTCATCCTTTCAAGCGGTTAGCCAAACAGCGCCGCCCTGGTCATTTTATAAATTTCCTGCCCGATTTCTGAAGTAGCGTTGTCGTCTACATTCGACAGGGCAACAACCTTAATATCCTCGGCTTGACCAATTAGGTCAATGGCATAAAACGCCTCGGTATTTCCCGTATGGAAACAATAGTCGTCCCTTAAAAACCATCCGTAGCCGTAGCCCGCGCCCTTATTCGCAAGCATTTTTTCCACCATCGCCTTACTGATGACCCTGCCGGAAATAAACGCGCATTGCCATTTGAATATATCCTCCGCGCAGGAAACGATTTCCCCGGCGGGGCCAAAATAAGAGGAATCCACACGCAGTCCCTCCTGTCCGTCCTTTAGATAGCCCTTTGCCGTCGCCTTTGAAAGCTCTGTGCTGGTCGAACCCATAGAGAGCGGTTTAAAAATCTTCAGTTTGATAAAATCCTCATATTTCATATCGGACAGCTGCTCGACAATGTTCCCAAGCAGATAAAAATTTGTATTGGAATAGGAAAACTGCGTTCCCGGTTCAAATTCTAGCTCCCTGCCATTTATGATAGAAAGAACGTCGTCTATTGTAAATTTGCTTTTCGGGTCGGCCTGCCCCGTCTCACACAGGTAAAGCTGATCGTTAAGATAATCCGGAATACCCGAGGTCATATTCAAAAGCTGTTCAACGGTTATCTCTTTCGCATACGGATAATCCGGGAAGAATTTTTCGAGCGTATCTTCTACTGAAAGCGTACCCTTCTCCACAAACATCATTACCGCCGCCGCGGTAAACTGCTTGGTAAGCGAACCGATTTCGTATACGGTATCTGTTCGGTTATAGGTTTTCAGCTCTCTGTCTGAATAGCCGACAGACGCGGTATAGACGATGACATTGTCTACCCCTACCAAAACTGTCCCGCTGAAATTCTGCTTTTTCATGTATTGGTCGAGTACACCGCGCAGCCGTTCCTTCCGGTTCTGCACAAGCGCCTGGTCTACTGTTGTACCGGCTTCTGTTTGCTCAGACGCCTGCGCGCTTTCTTTTTTTATGACATGCTGCGCCGGCTTGTCCGCCGTAACACACGACGCAAGCATACCGGCTGTAACTAGCACGGCGAGCAGCGCTAAGACAAATTTGATACGGAAATAACCCTTCATAACAGCTCCTGTTCCCAGGGAAAACAAGCAAGCTGTCGTTCAAGGCCGCTTTCGGTATTCGAGCTCCATTTCCTCATAAAGCGCCCGCATGCTGTCAGTGCTTTCCCTGTCGATGTCGTTTACATGCTTTAACGTCTTATAGTCTAATTTCTTTTTGATGAATAAAGTGTCAAACCATGTAGCCCACCAGGGAAAAAACATCAACGGGGTGATATAGGGCTTTTTTTCCAATACCGGGAATTTGCCCCTGAGCATTTTATAGCTGGGAAAAAGCCTGCGCAGTATGTACTTGATTTTTGAAGGCGGCGCGTCTTCTCCCGATTCCCGGACCGCCCTGGAAATATAAAAATTCTTGTTTTGCCCGAAGCTCCCGTTTTGCAGCACATAAAGCGAGAAGGCATCTTTCTTAATACCGGCGCCCTCCGGCGAAAACCAATCCTGCGCAAGTGTGCGCAGGCGGCGCTCGAATGTCTCATAATGGAGTAATGAAAGCCTTACTGACAGCGAGTCCCAATTTATTGTACCAGCAAACCTTTTATGGAACAGGTAAAAATCAAGGAGCATGCGCGGCGTAATACCGCTGCCGTAAAAGTGCTTCGCCGTATGGTCAATCAAATAAACATACTGGTCTTCAAGCGTTAGCGTTTTAACAAACCGGTAATCAGAATAGGATTCGGCCCTGCTTATCATGTCGCGATTAAAAAAAGAGGCCGCCCTGTTTTCCTCCGGCACGAGTTTTTTATGAAGCTCGAGCGCAACATAAGGCGGTTTGCTGTATTCGTCGTGTAAGCCTGATTTATCCTCCAAGACAAAATTTTCAGCCTTCAGGTAATCCGCCACACGAGCGAAGCCCTTTTCCTCCACCCAGATGTCGATGTCTCCCATATAGCGCATAGCGCTCTGCGGATAAAGCCGTTTCAAGACGCTGCCCTTGAGAGGAACGCAAAATATTTCCTGCTCTTCGCAAAAAGAGAGGAGCTTTTCAAGCTCATACTGTTGGTTCAAGTCCTGAGCAAGCGCTATCTGGTAGCCCTTCTTTAGCGTGTCTAAGGCCGCGGCGGGAAAGCAGTTCTGATTCCGAAACGTTTCAACGCTTGGGTATATAACCTGTGTGAACGCGTTATCCCCGGCAATCTGGCAAAAGGCACGAAAATGAATGCTCTCCGGCGGAGCGGGAAGTTCTTTTTCGTTTACCACAGAACTCACCAAACGAAGCAAATATTCTATTTCACAAAAAAAATCATTCGTTTGCTGCATGTCTCCTCCTTTGACGCGTTACATGTCAGGGTCTATTTCCAGTTCTTGAATCATTCGCCTGGCATTTTCAACCTGGCGCTGCTCTTGGTCGAGCGACTTTATATAAGGAATCGTCTTGAACTTTTTTCCTCTTACAAACAGGTTCGATTTCATCTTACGAAACCACCACGCAAAGAGCATAAACGGCATCAGCACCGGCCTTTTATTTAGTACGGGAAAATTTTCAGACAGCACTTTCCTTGATGGAAACAGACGTCCCAGTACATATTTGCAAGTGGTTGTTTCCCCCTCGCCCGTAAGCGACGCGGCGTTTGTGATGACCAGATTACGCAGGGAACCCATTTTTCCGTTTAGCATAACAAAGCGGGATAAAGAATCGTTCTGTAGGCCTGCGCCGCCCTCCGAAAACCAGTCATACGCCAGATTTACCGCCGACCGCGTGAATTTTAAAAGCCCCGTTTCCAAAAGCGCGCGCCGCAGGCATTCCCTGTCTACGCGTCCGGAAATTTTTTGTCCAAGAATATAAAAGTCCAGAATCATCCGCGCCGTAATGCCGCCGTGGAAAAAATGATGGACGCAGTGCTCCGAAAGATAAGTAAAGAAGTCCACATCGCTCATCCGGTAGGTATTTCTGCAGCCCTTCCTTAAAACAGCGCGTTCCCAAACGCCACTAAAAAACGTTGCGTTTCTTTTACTGTCGGAAATCAGTTTTTTATGTATCTCCACAATTATCCCAGTACGCTTACAAATGTATTCATCATGTATCTCTCCCGGCGAACGCAGAATAAACCCGCGCCTGACAAGAAACGCATCGATATTTTTTGAATCTTCCTCATGAATCAGAATATCGGCGTCAATCATATACCGCATTTCCGGCTGCGGATAAAACTCGCGCAGATAACTGCCTTTAAGCGGCATAATATCGATTTTTTCTTCTTCGCAGAAGTCGGTCATCAAATTTAAAAATTTATCTCTTTCCGTGTCCTGCGAAACACTTTTTTGAAAATTGACAAAGAAATTTTCGTATATGGAACGCGGGACCGTATTTTGAGGTAAAGTGGATACCGCATAAAATACCGGGCAGGAAAACATCGTTTCACAGGAAATTTGATAAATCTTTTCCCAACTAATATCCGGCGGCGGTTTTAACGCCGCTCTTTCGTTGACCGCGGCCTTTACGAGCTCCAGCAAATAGCGGTAATGCTTGTAAAGCATATTGGAAGTATCGCTTGACATTATTTCATCTCCGACTCGGCAATCTTACCGCCAATAATCCGCAGACGCCTGTTGCAGACGGACACAGCGGCCTTTTTGTGTGAAACGATGATACACGTTTTATGGTTTAGCCCCTTGATATTCTGTAAAAGGCGTTTTTCCGTTTCTTCATCGAGCGCGGACGTCGCTTCGTCCAAAATCAGCACCGGCGCGTCTGTCAGGATTGCCCTTGCTATCGCGATACGCTGTACTTGGCCCTCTGACAAGCCCTGGCCGCGTTCTCCAATGACTGTATCGAGCCCGTCGGGAAGCTCCCTGATAAAATCGTCCGCGCAGCTGATTTGCGCCGCGCGCATAATATCCTCATCGCTTGCGTCGGGACAGACAAAAGAAATATTCTCTTTTATGGTACCCGAAAGAAGAAAATTCCCCTGCGGCACATATGCGTACAGGCCGCGGATGTTTTTATCCACGGGAATACGCGAGCCATCTTTTCGTACCAGATAAATGCTTCCTGTATCTACCGGATAGACGCCCATCAAGAGCTTGGTAAGCGTGCTCTTTCCAATGCCCGAAATACCCATAATTACCGCAAAATCTCCCTTTTCGATGGAAAGGCTCGTATTTTTCAAGACAATATCACGGTTATATTTAAAAGATATGTTGTCAAATTCAATGGAACGGAGGTTTTCGTACAGCGCGCCAATATTGATATTGTTATCATTAATGTCCGGCTCATCCGGTATTTTTTCCAGCTCCATAAGGCGTTCCGCGCTCGCAAGCGCGCCATAATACTGAGGCAGGAAGCTCGATATTTCAGCCACTGGGCTTTGTATTTGGGAAATCAGGGATAAAATTGCGGTCAAGGTACCATACGTGACTGCGCCCACGACGATATTTACCGCACCCCAAAGCAGGCCGTAAAGATAACCGGCTGAAAAAATAAAGGAAAAGCTCGTGTTCGCAATAATGGAAATCAGGTTGCGCCTGACCTTGATTTTATAGTTTTCCGTCTGAAGCTCTTCGACACGCTCATCCACCTTGTCTTCCGCGCCGAACACCTTTACCATCAGAAGTCCAGAGATAATCTCTTGCATAAAGGAACGGACCGCGCCCTCGGTTTGCTGCACCTTTTTATGAAGGTTTTTCATCTTTTTCCTGAAAATCTGCGATACAAAAATAAGCACCGCCGCGCCGGCAACAAATATGAGGGTAAAGCGCCAGTCAATCGCCATTAATACGGCAAGCGCGCCTATCAGCTTTGTTACCATAAACGAAAGCGACGGGAGAATCGATACGATAGCGTCCGCAACGACTCCGACGTCGTTGGTCAGGCGGTTTAAAAGCTCACCGCTGTGATAGGACGATACCTGAAAGTATTCCTTTCGGATAATCGTATCGAAAATTTTCCGGCGGTAGTGCATGGTAAGCTTCGCGCCGATATAAAAATAAATATTGCGCGAAACAACACGCAAAAGCAGCTGGAGAAGCAGTACGCCGCCGTACATGCAGCCGTAAAAAATAACGCCGTCCATGCTGCCTGCGACGGCGCTGTCCACAACGCCGCGCGCAATCAGCGCGGTAAAAACGCCGATGAGCGCAAGAATAGCGTAAAATACGACAATCAATATGATATTGCGCAGCTGCGGCCTGGAATTCCTGATTATCCAGAGCAGCGGCGATTTTTGGTTTTTAGTCCTACTTTTTTTCAAAGCAGCCTCGCCCCACTGTTTATGTACTCTTTCCCAGTCTTGCTATCCTGCGCCTGAAGCCCCTGTATCCACGGCGCAGCGGCCTCAGGTTTGTCCAAATTACACTGTATAGCCTATACAGGCGATTTGAAGCATTATATTTTTTGCCGCCTCGCGTAAAGCCCTTCACGACAGCGATAATATTTTCATCTGTAATGCCATGCTCGGTGACAACCTGGTTGTCGCCGCACATGATATACCCTTCCGGCGTAACCTTGACGACACGGTGCAGGACAAAGCTGCCGTCCGCGCGCCTGTAGAATGCCAAATCGTATTTATTTAACCGGCCCCTTACTCCTGTAAGAAGCGCCGTATCTGATTCGCTATGCAGCAGGGGCAGCATGCTTGTTCCTGTAACGGTAATGCTCACATCGCTGCCGCGCGATATTGCTTCATGAATCACGGGAAAAAGCTCCGACATCGCCACCCGTTTATTCAAGCAGATCCGCCTCTCTGAGCTTATTTAAAAAGCCGCCGAGCCCTTCTGCGGCAGTCTCCTCATCCACCTCGTATTCCTTAAGCATCGCCTTTAAAAGCGCATCCTCATCGGCCCCCTTTTGGAGCTGCTGCCAAAGAAACGCGCCGGTTTCGTTTAAATTAATCATCCCGTTGAAATCCACGGTTGCCTTACCGACAGGGACGACCACGTAGCTGTCCGCAACCTTTCTGAGCAGGTAATCCGATTTAATTTTCATATGCGCCCGTCCTCTCAAGGGTTTATATTAAAATGGTTTCCGATACTATTTTAACAGCTTCCTTATCCATTGTACAGTCCAATTTATAGACCGGTACGTCTTGAATGAGCCGATCCGCAAACGCAAGCACCCTGCTTAATTTGTCCGCGCTCGTGCGGTGTACTGTCTGCATGAGCAGCAAGGGCAATATCTGCCCTGCTTTAAAAAGTCTTTCGATGTTATTTTCTTTTCCCCGGTTTAAAAAAACGATTGCGCCGAGCGGCGCCGTAATATTTTCACACTCCAGTGAGTTGCCGCTCCATGGAGTCCCAAAGGCGAAAAACACCCCGTCTATCAGGCGGATGACAGGCTTGTCGTCATTGATAATGACGGCTTTTTCCTTGCCGTAATACTGCTGCCACAGCTTCGTATGGGTTGTTTTCCCAACGCCGCTGTCCGCCGAAAAAAGATACACCTTTCCATTAAATAACAGCGCGGACGCATGCAGGACGATTGCGTCGTATTGGATTACTTCAGACGCAAAAAAATTACAGGTACAAATATTCTCCGCGTCGGACAGCGTCAGATGCGGCCGTTCCTCCAGCCAGCGCTCATAATCTGCCCGCTTGTATGGGATTGTAATTTGAGCTTGCGGGCAGCCATCCGTTTTAAATTTTTTTGATGTTGTTACAAGCTGCTTGAATTGCGGCTCCATGTATACGTCCAGCCCTGCAATCCGGTACATTCCCATAGCTGCCTCCAAACAAATCAAGGCAGACAGATTGCTCTGTCTGCCTTGCTGCTTTACTTGAATTGTGGCGCACTTACCACTCGATATTATCGACAGGCGTGTCGACAATCGGATCGGGATTCTTCGGCACACTGGAATTCGTGGCCAGAATATCCTCGAGCTGTGTAAACTTTACTACCTCAATCTCAGGTCTTGTAAATATTTTTTTCATTGAAAAGCCCTCCATTGCATCAGGACTGCGCGCCCGGCGCCGCCGTTACCGCGTCACTGATATACAGCACACCGTCAACTACGATAAACGCGTAAACCGTCATCGTCTTGTCTGCGGAAACGTCCACAGGAGCCGACGCTACATAGTTATAACGGCCGTCGCTGTTCATTACGTCGGAATCAGTGTACTCTTTGATATTTTCATTATACACAGATGCGGCACCGTTGTCAAGGTAATCCTGAATGGCTGTCGCAGCATCAGCCGGTGCATCGCCGACAAAACGGAACACACCGTAACGCGGGGCATCGCCCTGATTGATTGCGTTGATGCCGAAATACATGAGGATTTTGCCGGGATCGGTTACGGTATCGAAAATCGGGCTGTCAATCGAAACGGCAGGCTCCTTGACGACCGGCTGGTCGGATTTAACCGCTTCAACTACGAGGTCGGACGTTACGATATAAGAAAACGCCTTGTCATAGCTGACGATTTTGCCGTTTACCGTCCAGTATGCGAAATTGTCCGCGCTGCAGATAACAGTTACCGTTTCGCCGTATGCAAATACGCCTTCCGTACCGCCCGTCATGGTAACCGTTTCATCCGGCGCCGCGAGCGTTACTGTGTGGGTTTTTGCCTCAAGGTTATAGGTAAGGGTTTTATCGCTTGTAATGTTTGCAAGCTCTTCCGGAGAGAACTGCGCGACATACTGCTTGTCCTTCATCGCTGGAAGCGCAGGAGCCGTTGCGGTCCCGCCTTCTTCAACGACCGACTCACCGAGTACGTTACCCTGGTCGTCCATAAAGGTTACAGTATATGTAGTGGGTTCGGCATCGGGTACATAATCAACCCAAGCCGCCTTATCAGCCGTGCTGCTGCTGTAGAACTTGCCGTTGATAGAATCGAGTGTTTTCCACGCATCAAAGGCAACAACCTGCGCCTTCCAGTTACCGTTGTCCAATGCCTGGAGCTGCATTTTATCAAAGCCGCCCCACGGAACTTTAGCATTGTCAATTAAACCAACATAGGAAGGCTGGCCGTTCACCGTTTCACCCGTGGCGGTCATATCCACCTGAATCCATGTGTTTTGACTTACGGAAGTACAGGCGTTAATCCTGATGGTATAGCCCGCGTCGAGCCATGCCTGCTGCGGGCAGAAATAAATTGTTGTATATGTAGCCGGTGCCTCCGTAGGAGCCTCTGTAGGAGCTTCAGTCGGGGCCTCTGTGGGAGCCTCGGTCGGAGCTTCAGTCGGGGCCTCAGTCGGAGCTTCTGTGGGAGCCTCCGTAGGCTCTTCTGTCGGAGCTTCCGTGGGAACTTCTGTAGGCTCTTCTGTCGGGGCCTCTGTGGGAGCTTCTGTCGGCGGTTCTGTCGGCACTACCGGCGGCGTATAAACGTCCCATCTGCCGCTCCACGTCGTTCCACCGCCGGAAAGTCCGGTATAGAGGTTCTTTTCCTTATCGGAAGCAACGTTTTTCGTCTGCTGCTGGCCGTTCCATTCGCCCATGTTGACAAACAGGTAAGCGTCCCTGCCGACAACCGGGTCCTGCGGGAAGGTATAGCTGTAAATATTGCCTTCCACCAGCGTCATTTTCGCAAAGGTACCCAAGCCAAAATCCCAACCGAAAATATAGACCTCGTTCCATTTTGTATTGGTGTTGTCGAAGTAAATAGTTTTAGGGCCATATTCGTAGGTGGGCGGTGTGTAGGAGTCTGTCCATGTGCCGCCAGCAGTTGAAGAGCTGTTCATTTGAAGCACGTTCTTTGAAGCAATATCCGCAGGAATCGCTACTTCAAACGTATTCCACGCAGCCGAGGTTGCGGTCTCTGACCGTGAAAACGTGGCGCTCGTGTAATCGCCTGCGGGTACGGTCGCCTCAAAAAACTTTATCTGGCCTTCGACAGCCGTCATGACGATCCGGTCTGTCTCCACGCCCTGCGCGTTTTTGAACTTGACGCCCATAACGGCGTCGGCGTTGTTCCACCAGCTGCAGCCGTTGGAATCCAAATAAATTTTGCTGGTTCCGTCAAAGCTTACGCCGGTTGCGTTCTCGTCCGTCGTTGCGGCTGTGCCGGTGAATACACCCATAACACACATACTCAGTATCATCAGCACGGAAAGTACGATGCTTACTGAGCGTTTTACCGCTCTTTTCATACAAAATCCTCCTTCTCCCGGCCTTTAATTCATACAAAATAAAGAACCAGACCGATAATTTTAACCGCAGCCGCATCACAATGGATACAACTGGCAATCAATTGAATATATTATAACAGCTCTGGACGAAAATTGCAATAAACAGCCGTGTTTTTTAATAAAAAACAAACAGTTTTATTGTTTTTTCACAAATAAATGAAGTATGGTTTTTTTATAGAGTAATAATAAATAAGAAAGCCATGGAGCAGCGCCCCATGGCTTCATCATATTTTATAAAAACAGCGGTATCAAATCAAATTTTTTCGTAACCGACATTCATGTCCTCGGGAAGCTCGCTCTCATCAGCGGAAATTAAAAGAGTTATCTTAATCTCAGCATTTTCCGCGAGAATCTTCAGCTTTTTTGCAAATTCGTCAAGAGCGGTAAAGTCCTTTCCGCAGATTTTAAAGGTGGAGTCGACAAGAATGTCCGTCACGTCGTAATTGCCTGCGCAGATTCCGCTGATGAACCCATAAAGCATGTCGTAACCGGAAACCGCGTATTGGTCCGTGTCTATAAGTCTTGCCTTGTGTGTGACGTCATAGGTGAGCTTTGCGCCCTTTTCAATTACAACGACGTTGCCGGAAGAAGTAGCCACCGCTTCGTTTGCCAGAGAAATCAACTTTTTCGTCTTGCCAGAGCCTTTTTTACCAACCAGTAAAGATACCATTTTGATACGCCTCCTAAGTATATTTAACCGCCAGCGCGGAAAATTCCAACATAATTACAGTCTCGCCTCGAGCGCGGCTTTTTCGCTTTCATAGCCCGGTTTTCCAAGCAGGGCGAACATATTCTTTTTATAGCTTTCGACGCCGGGCTGGTCAAACGGATTGACGCCGAGCACATAGCCGCTGATGGCACATGTCTTTTCAAAGAAATAGATAAGATAACCGAGCTCTTCCTCGTTCATCTGTTCCACATTCAAAACAACATTCGGTACGCCGCCGTCGTTATGAGCAAGCACGGTTCCCTGGAAAGCCTTCTTATTGACATAATCCATGGATTTGCCGGACAGGAAGTTCAGTCCGTCCACGTTTTCCGGGTCGGTACCGAGCAGCAGCTCCCTCTTCGGTTTGTCGAAAAGAACAACAGTCTCAAAGAGGTTTCTCCTGCCTTCCTGGATATACTGGCCCATGGAATGCAAATCGGTCGAGAAAACGACGGAGGCCGGGAATAATCCCTTGTTGTTTTTGCCCTCGCTCTCGCCGAATAGCTGCTTATACCATTCAGACATCATGGTAAACGCAGGCTCATAGCTGACGAGGATTTCCGTGCTCTTTCCTTTGCGGTAAAGGATATTGCGGATAGCCGCGTATTTATAGCAGTCGTTTTCATTAAGGTCTGGATTAGAAAGCGCCTCCTGCGCCTTTCTAGCACCGGCCATCAAAGCGCCGATATCGCAGCCGGCAACAGCAATTGGGAGCAGTCCTACGGCGGTCAGCACTGAGTAGCGTCCGCCGACGTTATCCGGGACGACAAAGGTTTCGTAGCCTTCCCTGTCCGCAAGCTGCTTGAGCGTTCCCTTTTCTTTATCGGTCGTGCAAAAAATACGTTCCTTTGCGCCTTCCTTGCCGTATTTCTTTTCAAGAAGCTCGCGGAACACGCGAAACGCTATCGCGGGCTCCGTCGTGGTACCGGATTTGGAAATCATATTGATGGATATATCCTTGCCCTCACAAAGGTCAATCAGCTCCGCAAGCGCCGTCGAGCTGATGGAATTACCCGTGTAATAAATGTCCGGCGTATCCTTCTTCATTGCGTTGTAGTTGGGCGACCTCAAAAATTCGATTGCAGCCCGCGCGCCGAGATAAGACCCGCCGATACCGATGACGATAAAAATATCCGTATTCTTTTTAATTCTCTGAGCCGCCGCCTCAATGCGCGCAAACTCTTCCTTGTCATAATCCGTTGGCAGAGTGAGCCAGCCGATAAAATCGTTGCCTAAGCCCGTTCCGTTATGAAGCGCTTCATGAGCTGCCTTAATCTGGGAAGCAATCCCGTCAAATTCCTGCGCGCTCACGAAGCCGGACAGGTGCTTGTCACTCAGTGTAGTTGCCATATTGATTTTTCCTCCTTGTACGGATAGGTCAGAAGGGTATCCGGCCTATCATTGCTATGCTCATATTCTACAATATTTCCCGCCTTTTTGCAAGGCGGGACTAGCCTTTTTTCTAAATAATTTACGGATTGGTCACATTATATTTTGATAAAGCTTTGGAACATCAAAGCTAAAATCGACAGGAAAGTAACCTCCTCCACATCGTTCTGCGCGGTAATATCATATTCGGCAAGCTTCTCTTTGTCGAGCGTATATGTGATTTTCCCTACCTTCTGCCCCGCCTTGACCGGCGCCTGTACCTCTTCTTCATACTCGATTTTGCTTGTGATATTTTTTTCATTGCCTTTCTTAATTAAAAAACTGCCGCTGAGGTCTGTTTTCGTCGCGACCTCCTTGTACATGCCGTCTTTTACCTTGACCGGAGTCAGCTCCTGTTCGAGCGTTGGTACAATGCTTGTAAAGTTCGCAAAGCCATAGTCAAGCAGCTTTGCGGCGTCTGTAAAGCGCTCCTTGCCGCTCGCGCTGCCGAGCACGACCGAAATCAGGGAGAGCTTATCACGCGTGGCAGTCGCGGAAATACAGCTGCCGGCCTTGCTCGTCGTTCCCGTTTTGAGTCCGGTAATGCCTTTGTAGGTTTTCAGCAGCTTGTTCGTATTGACAATCTGCGTTGCACCGCCTCTTAAATAGTCCATCCAAATAGACGTATAATTGAAGATATCTTTGTGCTTTATCAATTCCCGCGACATGAGCGCAACATCATACGCGCTTGTCACATGACCGTCCTCGTCGAGGCCGTTGCAGTTTTTAAAAACTGTTTCCTTCATGCCAAGCTCCTTTGCCCGCGAGTTCATCTGCGCGACAAATTCGTCTTCCGTTCCGGCGACAAGCTCAGCAAGCGCGACTGCGGCATCGTTTGCCGAGGCGACCACGGTAGCTTTAATCATTTCGTCGACAGTCATTGTTTCGCCTTCCTCGAGCCAAATATCTGACCCACCCATGGAAGCCGCATGCGCGCTTGCCGTAACGACATCCGTCATCTTGATTTTCCCAGCATCGATTGCCTCAAAAACAAGAAGCAGTGTCATGACCTTTGTAACGGATGCGCAGGCGCGCACGTCGTGGCTGCTTTTTTCAAAGAGCACCTTTCCTGTCTGAGCCTCCATCAGCACGGCGGACGGGGCGGTAATTTCTTCTTCTCCCAGCGCAAATGCGGGGATTGGAATACACAACAGCAGCACAGCGCTTAATAATGTACATATTGTCTTTTTTAATTTCATTGTTCGGCACCTCCCACATGATAATAAATATGTATGTCCGAACTTTCTTTGATATGATTTGTTTTTGGGATAGCAGTATGGCCTGTAAAAAATTTATTTTTAATTTATAATAAAAATTAAAAAGTTTATAATATAGTTATTATATCGAGATATGCTATTTCAATATAATAAAGCGGTACCGGCTGTAACACTCTTCGCTGAAAACGGTCCACCGGACCGTTTTCTTTTCGCTCAGACCCCAAGCCTTACTCGAACCAACGACCTAACCGGTCAGAAACATAGGTCGCCCTGCTCGCTTGGGGCGCTTCGCATTGCTCCCTGTTTCTTCCTGCGCAAAACCTGCCTGTTTCCGCCGCTGGCGGCGGCAGGCCTTGCGCCAGTTAACAGCCGGGCGGCTGTTAACCTTGCAGGGTCTGTGTTTCTGCATAAGAAAAATGCCTGCCATAAGGCAAGCGTTCAGAAGCAGTGCACAGGAGCTTTCGCATATCTCTTCATTAAAAAGTCGGCTACAGCCACCCCGCCTGCGGCGCGGTACCGGCTGTGACGCTCTTCGCTGAAAACGGTCCACCGGACCGTTTTCTTTTCGCTCAGACCCCAA
>UQHH01000042.1 GCA_900540865.1 uncultured Oscillospiraceae bacterium | reverse complement strand
CCTTTACGAAAGCAGTTTCTAATATGGCAATTATGGATATTACGGATATTGAACCGCTTTTTATGGCTGTTTATGAACTATTGGAGGAAAACGGGATTTTTGTCTTTGCAACGCAGCACCCTTGTTTTATCACATTGACTGAAAAATATATGACACCGCACAGTTACTATGATATAGCGATCGAAGGGCAGCCGGAGGAGCAGATTTATTATCATCGTTCCATACAAGATATTTTTAACCTTTGTTTCAGAGCTGGATTTGTCATTGATGGATTTTATGAAGAATGTTTCAAAAACAATAAAGAAATTCCTATGGTAATGATAGTAAGGCTTAAAAAGGTAAAACGTGATAGCTTAAAATAAATTCAAGTTTGCCGGATAAATAGCAAACCCGGCCGAGCCAGTCAACGGTCAAGATGAACGGGCTTCGCCCGCCGTTGACAGCCCCGCCCGGTTTTGCAGTTAGGCAGTCAAGGAGCGACAGCCTAAAGTGCTGCCGCCCCTTACTATCATAAAAAGCAACTACTAACCAGCCACAGCCCTTTTGGGAGGAAAGGGGGATTTTCCATGACCTGTACAGAAGAATATCGGGAACATATCGAGTACACTTTCCATGCCTTTTGCAAAGTCGTTATCCGAAATGCAACGATCAACGCAGCGAGGACACGGAGCAGGAAGCACAAAAGAGAAATATCCCTTGAATACCTCACAGACGAAAAGCACTACCCTTTAGGCACGACAGATGAATATTTCCAAGCCCCGGAGCCGGACGAGGAATACATACTTACCCTTTGCGGCGATACGGTCATTTTCAGCAGCGGTTTACTTGCGGAAGCCCTGTCACGGCTGGACGAACGGGAGCGGGAAATGATTTACCTGTCCTTTTTCAAGCGTATTCCACAGCACGAAATTGGCAGACAGTACGGGCGCAGCCGCAGCACAGCGGGCTACCATATCCGAAAAGCCCTACGGCAGCTCCAAGCGGAAATGGAGGGAATGGCATATGAGAAATAATAGGCTTCTCCCCTATGAAACAATCGTCCAAGCCGCCAGCGGGGAGCCGGAAGCGGTGGGAACTGTATTGCAGTATTACCGCCGCCGCATACAATGTGCCGCCCGTGTGAATGGACGGGTAGACCAAGATACAGAGGACTACATCACCCAGACGCTTCTCACAGCTATTTTCAAGTTCCGCTTTGGGAGATAGCCCTACCGCCTACAACTGAATAACCGCCGCTTCGCCGGCAACCAGAAAGCAGTAAATCTATTCAACAGATTTGCTGCTTTTTTTCGTTCCTGTTTGGCATTTTTGAAAATCCCCAGTATGAAAAAACAAAAGGGAAAATAGCCGCCGCAGTTGGCAAAATCCCTTACTTATCCGTAGAGGGTATCAAAGAAAAAAATACTGCCATTGTCCGCCTATTCCGGCTTGCGTGGTGTTGTAGGGAATAGAGGGGAAATTCTAAAAATCTCCGTCCATTTTGCTTTGCGTGGTGTTGTAGGTAGTGAAAGGAAAATTTTCAAGATAAGCCGGAATAGCGGGTAGCAAAGCCCTTTTGAAACGTTTTGTTAGCGGAAAGGACGGGAGCCGGGGAACGCCGGAGTTTTTCAGAGCAAGATTCTACCGAGGTGCCAAAATTCGCTCTCCGCTTATTTTTGCCCCTGCGGGAATCTTGTTGGGGAGTGCCTTCCCCAAACCCTGCTATGCGCCCTGTCGGGCGAGAAAGGAGGTCACAGACCATGCGAAAGAAATACAATACGCCCCACCGCCGTCATGTGGTAAAGACCCGCATGACCGATGAAGAATACGCCGACTTCACCGGGCGGCTGGCGGCTTATGAAATCAGCCAGTCCGAGTTTATCCGGCAAGCCATACGGAAAGCGACCATACGCCCCATTGTCACCGTTTCCCCGGTCAATGACGGGCTGCTTGCCGCCCTCTCCAAGCTCACGGCAGAGTACGGGAAAATCGGCGGCAACTTAAACCAGATTGCCCGGAGCCTGAACGAATACGGAAGCCCCTACCGGGGGCTGGAAAAGGAAGTGCGGGGAGCCGCCGCCGACCTTGCCGCCTTGAAGTTTGAAGTCTTGCAGAAAGTAGGTGAAGCCGTTGGCGATACTCAAACATATCAGCTCTAAAAATGCCAACTACGGGGACGCTGAAAAATACCTCACATTCGAGCATGACGAGTTTACCATGAAGCCCACCCTTGACGCAGACGGGCGGCTCATACCGAGGGTAGACTACCGCATATCCTCTCTGAATTGTGGCGGGGAGGATTTTGCCGTTGCCTGTATGCGCTCCAATCTCCGCTACGGCAAGAACCAGAAACGGGAGGACGTAAAGAGCCACCACTACATCATCAGCTTTGACCCACGGGACGGCCCGGACAACGGCTTGACCGTTGATCGGGCGCAGGAGCTGGGCGAGAAGTTCTGCGCCGAGCATTTCCCCGGACACCAGGCCCTTGTCTGCACCCACCCGGACGGACACAGCCACACCGAAAATATCCATGTGCATATCGTCATTAACAGTCTGCGGATTGCGGAGGTTCCCATGCTGCCCCACATGGACAGGCCAGCGGACAGGAAAGCAGGCTGCAAGCACCGCTGTACGGACGCAGCTATGAACTATCTGAAAGCCGAAGTCATGGAGATGTGCCACAGCGAGGGGCTTTACCAGATAGACCTTTTGAACGGCAGCAAAGAACGCATTACCGAGCGTGAGTATTGGGCGCAGAAGAAAGGACAGGCTGCCCTTGACAGAGCCAACGCCCCTATTGCTGCGGACGGTATCGCGCCCCGGCAGACCAAGTTTGAAACGGATAAGGCGAAGCTGCGCCGGACTATCCGGGAAGCCCTTGCCGCTGCTTCCGGCTTTGATGAGTTTGCCGCCCTGCTTCTCCGGCATGGTGTGACCGTCAAGGAGAGCCGGGGGCGGCTAAGTTACCTCACGCCGGACAGGACGAAGCCAATTACCGCCCGGAAGCTGGGGGACGATTTTGACCGGGCTGCTGTCCTCTCCGTTTTGGAGCAGAACGCCGCCAGAGCCGCCGAAAAACCCGCAGCCATAGCGGAATACCCCGGCAGTATCAAAGACCGCTTACGGACGAAAAAAGAAGCGAAAAACGCCCCGAACAATGACGCTGTACAGCGCATGGTAGACATAGCCGCCAAGCGAGCCGAGGGGAAAGGACGGGGCTATGAGAAGTGGGCGACCATGCACAACCTCAAACAGATGTCGGCTACCCTCATGCTCTACCAGCAGTATGGCTTTTCTTCCCCGGACGAGCTGGACGCTGCCATTTCCGCAGCCAACACCGCCACGCAGGAGAGCCTTGCCGGACTGAAAGGGCTGGAAGCCGCTATCCGGGAGAAAAAGGAATTGCAGCGCAACCTTTTGGGCTATATCGGCACGAAGCCCGCCCGTGACGGTCTGAAAGCGCAGAAATCGGAGAAAGCCCGGAGAGCCTACCGGGAACAGCACGAAAGCGATTTTATCATAGCGGACACAGCCGCCCGTTATTTCCGGGAGCATGGAATAACCAAGCTGCCAGCCAGCAAAGCCCTGCAAAGGGAGATTGAGCAGCTTACCGTCCAGAAGAACGCCGGATATAACGACTACCGGGAGAAACGCCAGCGGGCGCAGGAGCTTCAGACAGTCAGACGCAATATCGACCAGATTTTAAGGGGCGCACCGAGCCAGCAGAAAAAGCGTGAACAGGAGCGTTAAAGACCGCCCCGAAATGATACCGAAACCCTACAAAAATACAGGTATGATATGAACCCTTACCGCAATACTCCCCGACTTCCAAACGGGGCTTACAGGGCAGAAAAAGCCCGAAAATGATACCGAGAACATACAGAAAATGCCCCCTATCCCGCTACACCGATAGGAACGGCAGAAAGGAGCTTACCATTGCCGAGAATGAGCAAGAAGCGGCGGCTGGAATGGTCTTTCTTCCTCAACCACCGCAACCGTATCACTTACAACGACCTATGCCGGGGCTGCACCCGTGACTGCAAACAGAGCTTCCGGGCGGTTATCATACTATGCCCTCGCTATTATTCCAAACGCTGGAAAAAGGAGGACGCAGCCTATGGCAGATAACCGCAAATATTACTACCTCAAGCTGAAAGAGAGCTATTTTGACGATGATGCAATCGTTCTGCTGGAAAGTATGCAGGACGGCGTTATCTATTCCAACATTCTCTTGAAGCTGTACTTGAAATCGCTGAAAAACGGCGGGAAATTGCAGCTTGACGAGAATATCCCCTACACCGCCCAGATGATTGCGACCATTACCCGCCAGCAGGTAGGTACCGTAGAGAGAGCTTTGAAAATCTTTATGAAGCTGGGGCTTGTGGAGCCTTTGCCAAGCGGCGCACTCTACATGAGCAACATTGAGCTTTTAATCGGCCAGTCCTCTACCGAGGGGGAGCGCAAGCGCAGGGCGCGGCTGGCTTTGCAGGAACAAAAAGCCCTGCCGCAGACAGGGGCGGACAAATGTCCACCATATCGAGCGGACATTTGTCCACCAGAGATAGAGATAGAGAAAGAGATAGATATAGAAATAGAAAAAGAGAGAGAGTTAGAAACGGGACACCCCGCCCCCGCCGCCTATGGCAGATACCACAATGTCATTCTTTCCGATACGGAGCTTGACGGGCTGAAAACAGAGCTTCCCGGCAAGTGGGAGTATTACATTGACCGCCTATCCTGCCATATCGCTTCCAGCGGGAGGAAATACAAGAGCCATGCAGCCACGATTTTCAAGTGGGCGCAGGAGGACGCAGCCAAGAAAGCCCCGAAAAAGGGCATACCCGATTATACCTGTAAGGAGGGCGAGAGCTTATGACGAATGGATTTGATGAAATGATTTTGAATATGACCGACACCACGCCGGAGCCGGAGGACTACACCGGCGAGGACGGGCTTTTATACTGCGGGAAGTGCCACAAGCCCAAAGAGGGCTATTTCCCCAAAGAAACCGCCGCATGGCTGGGGCGTGACCGCCACCCGGCAGAATGTGACTGCCAGCGGGCAGAGCGTGAGGAACGGGAAGCCGCAGAGAAACAGCGCAGTCACCTTGAAACTGTCGAGCGGTTGAAGCGGCGGGGCTTTACAGACCCGGCTATGCAGGGCTGGACGTTTGAGAACGACAACGGCAAGTGCCCGCAAATGGAACACGCCCATTTCTATGTGGAGAACTGGGAAACCATGAAAGAGCGCAACATTGGCTATCTGCTATGGGGCGGCGTTGGCACAGGCAAGAGCTATTTTGCGGGCTGTATCGCAAATGCCCTTATGGAGCGTGAAATCCCCGTGTGCATGACAAACTTTGCATTGATATTGGGTGACCTTGCCGCCAGCTTTGAGGGCAGGAATGAATATATCTCCCGACTTTGCAGCTTCCCGCTGCTTATCCTTGACGATTTTGGAATGGAACGGGGAACGGAATACGGCTTAGAGCAGGTCTACAACGTGATTGACAGCCGTTACCGCAGCGGCAGGCCGCTGATCGTCACGACTAATCTCACGCTGGAGGACTTGCAGCACCCGGAGGACACCGCCCACGCCCGCATTTATGACCGTCTGATTGAAATGTGTTCTCCTGTCCGCTTTACCGGGAGCAACTTCCGAAAAGCCACGGCGCAGGAGAAAATGGGACAACTGAAAAAGCTGATGAACAGAAAGGAGAGCCGCCTATGACCAACACCCCAAAGAATGACCGCAGCACCCGCCGCCCGGATTGCGTGACGGAAATCCGCATAGGTAATTCTGTCCTTGTCGTTTCCGGCTATTTCAAGCAGGACACCACCGCCACCGCCGCCGATAAAATGCTGAAAGTGCTGGAAGCGGAAGCTGCTACACAAAAATCGGCAATTTGACGGGACGTAAAGAAGCAGAAAGGACTGTACAGCCAGCCCCGGCGTGTGGTATGATAGTCATACGGAATAGTGGGGCTGGCTGTCGGAAATGGAGGACACTATGTTAAGACAGACCACCCGAAACCTTATTACCGCCCTTTATCCGAGATTATCCCACGAGGACGAGCTGCAAGGTGAGAGCAATTCTATTTCAAACCAGAAGCGTATTCTTGAAACCTATGCGAAGCAGAACGGCTTTTCCAATCTGCAATGGTACACAGATGACGGTTATTCTGGGGCGAACTTCCAAAGACCCGGTTTTCAAGCCATGCTTGCGGACATTGAAGCCGGAAAAGTCGGCACCGTTATCGTCAAGGATATGTCACGGTTAGGGCGAAACTATCTGCAAGTGGGAATGTATACGGAAATGATTTTCCCACAGAAAGGCGTCCGCTTTATCGCTATCAATGACGGAGTGGACAGCGCACAGGGCGACAATGATTTTGCCCCTCTGCGGAACATTTTTAACGAATGGCTGGTGAGAGATACGAGCAAGAAAATCAAAGCAGTAAAACGGTCTAAGGGTATGAGCGGGAAGCCCGTCACGAGCAAACCCGTATACGGCTACTTTATGGACGAGGACGAAAATTTTATCATTGACGGGGAAGCCGCCCCTGTTGTGCGGCAGATTTACAGCTTGTGCCTTGCCGGGAACGGGCCGACCAAGATAGCCCGTATGCTCACAGAGCAGGAGATCCCCACGCCGGGAACGCTGGAATACCGTCGGACGGGAAGCACCCGCCGCTACCACCCCGGCTATGAGTGCAAGTGGGCGACCAATACCGTGGTACATATCCTTGAAAACAGGGAGTACACGGGCTGTCTGGTAAACTTCAAGACGGAGAAGCCGTCCTACAAGACCAAGCACAGCGTAGAGAACCCCATTGAGAAACAGGCGATTTTCGAGAACCACCATGAGCCTATCATTGACACCCAGATGTGGGAGCGTGTGCAGGAGTTACGCAAGCAGCGCAAACGCCCGAACCGCTATGATGAAGTGGGCTTATTCTCCGGCATACTCTTTTGTGCCGACTGCGGCAGCGTCCTTTACCAGCAGCGTTACCAGAACGCCACCCGCAAGCAGGATTGTTATATCTGCGGGAGCTACAAGAAGCGTACCCGTGACTGTACGGCGCACTTTATCCGCACCGACCTGTTGACCGCCGGAGTGACCGACAATCTGCGGAAAGTCACCAGCTATGCAGCGAAGCACGAAGCCCGGTTTATGAAGCTGCTGATCGAGCAGAACGAGGACGGGGGCAAGCGCAGGAACGCCGCAAGGAAAAAGGAGCTGGAAGCCGCCGAGAAGCGTATCAGCGAGTTATCCGCTATCTTCAAGCGGCTGTATGAGGACAGCGTGACCGGGCGCATTTCAGACGAGCGTTTCACGGAGCTGTCGGCAGACTATGAAGCCGAGCAGAAAGAACTGAAAGAGAGAGCCGCCGCTATCCGGGCAGAGCTTTCCAAAGCGCAGGAAGCCACGGTAAACGCAGAAAAGTTTATGAATGTTGTCCGCAAGTACACCAGCTTTGAAGAACTTACCCCTACCCTTTTGCGTGAGTTTGTGGAGAAAATCGTTGTGCATGAGTGCAGCTATGACGAGAACGGCACACGCAGACAGGACATTGATATTTATTACTCTTTCGTTGGCAAGGTAGACCTGCCCGAATGACCGCCCGACCTATCCGGCGCAATGCGCAAACGCCGGATAGGAACGGCAAAATTTTTTACACTTCTACTACTTCTTTATCACACATCAGCAAAAGGACAGGGACTATATTGTAAAGGACGGCGAAGTTTTGGTCGTGGACGAATCCACAGGGCGTGTCGCTGAAAACCGAAGGTTCCCCGATTTGCTCCAGCAGGCCGTTGAAATGAAGGAGCTCAAACATTCCGATGCACAGTCCGCCGTTTACAATTCCATTCCCATGCAATCCTTTCTTTTACAGTACCCCGTGCTCTGCGGTATGACCGGAACCGCCGCGTCCTCCGCCTCAGAATTCTGGTCGATGTACGCGCTTAAGGTGGACGTCATCCCGCCGCATCTGCCGTGCATCCGCACAGACCACGCCGACCGTATTTTTGAGCGGCGAGAGAAACAGGTAAACGAGGTGCTGGCGCGTATCGTGTCCGCGCATGAAAAAGGCCAGCCCGTGCTTATCGGGACGCAAAGCGTGCGGGAATCGGAATACTATTCCGGTTTACTCAGCCAGCGGCGCCTTCCCCACCGTGTCTTAAACGCCCGCAGCGACGAGCAGGAGGCCGCAATCATTGCACAGGCCGGAATGCCATGCCAAATTACTATCTCAACCAATATGGCCGGGCGTGGTGTGGATATCAAATTAGGAGGCCCCGACGGAAAGCAGGCCGTTTTTGTCCGCAAAGCGGGCGGTTTATCGATAATCGGTACAGGAATCAACCGCAGCGTCCGAATCGACAACCAGCTGCGCGGGCGTGCCGGCAGGCAGGGCGACCCGGGAGAAAGCCGGTATTTTATCTGCCTGAAGGATTTAAATGCGGAAGCGTTTACCGGCCTTAATCCATACAGCTACAAAAAATACCCGAAGCTTGTGCGGCGCGCCCAGAAAATACAGGAGGGCAGGGACGCGGAAGCCCGCTATATGCTCGAACGCTTTTCACTGGTGCTCGAAGACCAGCGCAGGCTAATTTCAGATTACCGTATGTGTCTTTTGCTCGGCCAAAACGAGCCTGAAATTCTGAAAAGCCGTGATTTATCCGTATATGAAGACCTGGTTCAAAGACACGGAAGCAGCGGCGTGGAAAAAGCCGAAAAGCAGCTTTTGCTATATTTTATCAACATGAATTGGTCCTGTTATCTTGCGGCGATGGAGGATATGAGAAGCGGCATCCACCTGATGGTCGTGGGAGGAAAAAGCCCGCTCGACGAATACCACCGTTTTGCGATTTCGGCATACGGCGAGATGTGGGAGGACATTCAATCCGATGTGGTTTCTTATATGCAGAAATGCAAAATCACGGAAAACGGGATTGATATGGACGAGGAAGGCCTGACGGGCGCCACCACGACCTGGACGTATATGATAAACGAAAGCGCCAGCCAGTTCAGCCGGATTCCACATTTAATGCGCTCGGTAAGTCATAAAGCAACCGGGGCTGTATTTACCGTTCAAGGCATATATAAAAGGCTTAGAAACATGTTCAGCCGCCGGTAAGTTCATAACCGAATTAATGAAAGCGCGCCGCTGTTTTTTTTATGGAACAGCGGCACGCTTTTCACACAAAAAAAGGGGCGGCGTAAAGCCCCCCTTTTCTTCATTAACGATTAAGATTCTGACGAAGAGCTGGACGCGGGATTCTTCCCTGTAACGCTCTCTTCAAAAACAAATTTTGCAAGGTCATAGCGCTGCTGCTCCCAGTCGATAATTTCAACAATCGACTGTCCGTCTGAAGTCCAGCCGTACTGCCATACGTTATCCTCCGGTACTCTGAATTCCTCCATATCGTATTTGAGGTACGTCAGGGAATTTGCAACGAGCGTCGTAATTTCATTTTTCTTGAGGTTTGTCGTAATCATCGGGCCGACTTCCCCAACGATACTCACAATCTGGGTAAGGTTCGCGCTTTTGAAGTCGGACATCACGATTTTCAGAAGGTTTCTCTGGCGGGAGGTCCGGTCAAAGTCGTCGCCCGAAAAGCCCGCCTCCTCGTCGCCGCGGTTACGCGCGTACCACAGCGCCTGCCTGCCGTTTAAATGCACGACGCCCGGGTCGTCCGCAAGCTCGTGGCGCGTATCGACCTGGTTGTTGATATAGGACTGCCAGTTGATATAGTCGATTTCCTCAGAGGTCAGCTCAATGTCTACGCCGCCGAGTATATCGATGATGTTCCGGAAGCTTTTAAAATCGACCACCGCGTACCGGTCGATGTTAATACCAAAGTTGCTTTCAATCGTTTTGATTGTAAGCTGTGGGCCGCCTAACGTGTAGGCCGCGTTTAGCTTATTTTCCCCATATGGCTCGCCGGCCGAGTTATTGCCCGGAATCGTCACATACGTATCGCGCATGAAGGACGTGAGCTTCAGCTTCTTATGCCTGTTGTCTATCGAAAGCATAATCATCGTGTCACTGCGCCCGTGCTCCTCCCCCGATTTCCTGCTGTCCTCGCCGAACAGCATAACGTTTAAAATCATCGGGTCGTTTAAAAGCTCACCGCTGTTTAAGTCAAGCTCCGTCGGCCCTGTCGACAAAGACGAATGAGACGAGGAGGTGTTCTGGTTGTCTTCAATCGATTGATACTCGATTGCGTTGACCGTATTGTACAGGACAATCAAGCCTCCGCCGACACCGCCCATAATCAGGCAGAGTAATAAGACGAGTACATTTTTCCAGCCGAAGGCGTGCGCCTTTGTTGCCGATTGTCTTTGATTCGGTTTTCTGGACAAAGCTCATCGCTCCTTCCTTTAATTCAAAACGTTCCAAAATGTCTGTATATTATACACCCTTCAACGCATACTCATAATTGCATTATAGAAAAAAGGTGCCATTCTTGCGCTGCGCAGCCATTTTCCATGGCAAAAGCTGCGCCGCTTTGTTAAATTTCCCACCTGAAAACTGTTTTAAACGGCGTATTCAGGTCGGTTGCGAACACACGGTGCAGGTCGTCTATGTTGCGTACCGGCTCATCCTCGTAAATAATGCTGCCGAGCCTGCGCCTGATACGCTGCATCTGCATCAATTCCACCGCTTCAATAAAGTCAGCCTTACCGCTGCGGCTGCTGCCGACGACTGTCAGCCCCTTTTCCAGCATCAGGCGTGTGTTGATAGCGACCTTGTTTTCCGTTACGCCAAGGAATACCATCGTCCCCTGCGGGCGGATATGCTCAATCATGTTGTTGATTGCGTCGTAACAGCCCTCGCCGCCTACGCATTCAAACGCGTGGTCGATTTTAAAATCGGGAGGAAGCGAATAGTTGAGATACGTCTGATTGACAAACGAAAAGCGCGAAAGCTTCCGGTTGTTTTTTCCGACGACCACGATTTTTGATTTCGGGAATTTCACCTTAAGGGCGCTTGCTATCACATATGACAGGCTCCCGTCTCCCCAAATCCCTATGGTGTCCCTGCAATCGTGCGCGGCAACGTCCATGCGGTTTATCGCGTGGATGGCGACGCTTAAAAATTCGCAGATTGATGCGGTTGAAAGCGGAATGTTCTCAAACGGGATGACCCGGTCGGGCGGCATATCCACAAATTCACGCATAAAGCCGTCTGAGCCGCTCGACATAAAGTACGATTTTTCGTCGTAATTTTCATAGATTCCGCCGCAGGTACGCGTAGGCGCGTTGGGGATAAGCACAACGTTCTGCCCTACCTGATACGTGCCGGTTTTGTCTAAGATAACCTCACCGCAGCATTCATGAATCAGCGCCATCGGGAGCTTTTCGCTCAAGGCGCGCATGTCGCGGTTTCCCAGGTAATAGCGCTGGTCGGCATGGCAGATAGACATATAGCGCGGGCGGATGAGCACCTTGCCGTCTATGTTTGCGTCCTCATATTTTACAGAAAAAAACTGCGGGTTCACCAGCTGGTAAATATAATTAATCACCGGCAATCCCCCCGACGAGCACCTGGGCAATCTTGTAGTCGTTGACTGTCGTTATTTTCATATTGGAAAGCTCGCCTGAAACAAGCTTTACAGGCGCGCCGCGCATGACGCAGATTTTGCACGCGTCGGTCAGCACCGCCTTTTCATTCGGCTTGAGCTGGGAATACAGCTCCTTAAGCAGCTTGATGCTGAAGCTCTGCGGCGTCTGCCCCTGGTACATATAATTCCGGTTCGGAATTTCGGATATATCTACCCCATCGTGGGACTTTACAATCGTATCGGACGCGGGGACGACCGTATCGCACGCGCCGTACTGGATTGCGGCGTCGATATTTTCATTGAGGATACGCAGCGTGACGAACGGGCGCACCGCGTCGTGCGTGACGATAATATCGTCTTCATCCGCCCCGAAATCCTTAGCGATTTCATCGATGATATTAAAAATCGTATCGTTGCGGTTTTCGCCGCCGGGCGCAAGCTTTACCTTGTCGCGGTCGATTTCGTACATTTCAAGCAGGTCGGTCATGTGGGATATCCAGCTGGGGTGTACGCCGATATAAATGGCATTGAACCTTGCGCACATCAGCATTTTTTCCAGCGTATGAATGATAATAGGCTTGTCCCCAAGCGGCAGAAATTGCTTGGGCATAGAGGAAATGTGCATCCGTGTGCCGCTTCCCCCGGCAAGTATCGCTCCATATACCATGCTAGTCTTACCTCCGAAATTAACTTATTTTCCGCTGCTTTCTTTTTGCCGCTCTTTGCGGTACTCGTAGCAGCTTTTGTTTAAATCAAGATACACCACGTCGTGGTGCGGCACCCGTTTTTCCTCGGGAGGCAGCTCCATATAGTCGCCGAACGCAATCTTTAAATATGCGTCATAGCCTGCGGGAATCGGCATCTGGTGTCCTTCAAATTCACGGTAAACGGCGCTTTCAAAAATCTCCTTGGGATATTCGCACTGCATATAGTGCGGGCCAGTGCACAGCTCCGTAATAAGCGTGCAGTCTTTTATCTTATATTTTGACATTTTCTTTTCCGCCATGCGCCAAATTTTTTCCCGAAGCTTTTTCCCGCGGAACAGCCCTAAAAGGACGCGGCTGCCGAGCGCTACCACGCCGCCGTGATTTTCCGGTACGACCTGCGCGAGAAACAGGGAATAGGTCAGCGCCCACAGCTTTTGTATCTTACGTTTTATCCCCGCCGGGCATCCGTCGATTGGGAACACGTCCATGGAAAGCCCGTGCGGGATGTCGAGGTGCGCCTGGTTTGCCTTGACGCACGTGGCGCTCGTATCGACTATGGTCGTAAAAATATTGCCCGTAAATATCGTATCGTCCGTGCGCAGGCAAAGGTAGCGCGGGTTCTTTGATTTTTCTTTCCAGAGCACGTGCAGCCTTTCATAATCCTCGCGGGGCATAAAAACGTCAATATCGTCGTCCCATGGCACAAACCCGCCGGTTCGCAGGGAGCCGATACAGCAGCCGCCGCAAAAATAAAACAGCAATCCGTTTTCGTCGCAGAATTCTTTAAAATATAACAGAGCGTCCAGCTCCTTAAGCTGCATTTGCCTGAGCTGCCCGTCATTAAGCGTTATGGGCTCATTGTCATTCAACCGTGTATCCCCTCTTTCCGGATTATTTTTTAAGAAGCCTTTTAGATACGGCTTCTTTCACGAAATCGATTCTTTCCTGCGCGCCGGTTCCAAGCCTTTTTCTCCAAAACGGCATTTTAACTACCCCAAACAGCGTGCCGACGCCGTAAACGATATGCAAAAGCGGAAACAAAAACGGCAGCAGTAAAAACTGCAAATATGCCTTCCTGCCGGAAAATGCCGACGCCGTGACAGCCGCGTCGAATAAAAGGTACGCGGCGCTCAAAAGAATAAGCGGCAGCGTAATGCCGCATACGGCAAGCGCCCCCAAGATAAGAAGCGCACAAACGAGTACAAACGGCGCGAAATGGAAATAGGAAAGGCATCCGGGGCATACGCCGAGCGTCAGGCCAATCCACAGGCCGTTGCCAAATTTCTGCCGGAGCATTTTTGCAAGGGTCGCCCGTACGTTCTGGTACGATACGATGTCGGGACAGCTGCTTATCCGGTAGCCCGCCTTACGAATCCGGTAATGCAGCTCGTTGTCCTCCGTCCTCCCGAGGTCTTCATTGAAGCCGCCGGCCTTTGCAAAAACCTCCGTCCTGTATGCGCCGTGAAAAATAGAGCTGACCTCCTGTTTTTCCTTCTGCTGCCTGCGGTATTTCGCAATCGAGCTTCCAAAAAGGGATTCCTCCAGGGCAAGCAGCGTCATCTGCCAGGGCGTTTCTTTTTCCACCCTGTTCGGCCGTCCGCCGCCGCAGACATACTCCCCTTCCCTGATATTCTTTACGTTTGCGCTGACAAAATTCTCCGGGATAGAAGCGTGGGCGTCCACGCGGATGATGATTTCCCCGCTTGCGGCCAATATTGCCGTGTTCCACGCGGCGGCCTGTAAATTTTTCGGGCTGTCCTCTATTAAAACGCGGCAAAAACCGTTTTGCTCCTTTGCAAACGACTCCATTACGGCCTTTGTGCCGTCTGTGGATACGTCGTCCACAAAAATGACCTCGATTTCCCCATGGGGATAGTCCTGCAAACGGATATCGTCAAGAAGAGCAGGAAGGGTCTTTTCCTCGTTATAAGCAATCACGCATAATGAAACCAGCATCAAAAGCCCTCCTGCGCGGGCGCGCGCATCCATTTGGCGCTGACCGCGCAGGACGCCTGAAAATACGGAATGACGTAAAGCGCGGGAACCACAAAAAAGCAGAGTAAAAACCAGGGCAGGAAGGAAAGCAGGAGCTTGATATAACGCATCGTGTTGCGCTTCATCAGCCGCACGGAATAATCGATGCAGGCCCTGGCGGGCAGCGTTCCCTGACCGTCGATAAATATGTAGGCCGCCAGAAAATAGCGTGCGGTAAGAAATACCCAGGCAACAAAGCCCGCGAGAATACAAGCTGCCGTGAGCACTCCGCTCATAACTGTAACGTACGCGGCGGAACCGCCCGCGCCGCTCTGCGCGGAAAACCTGAAAACAGACAGGACGGCCGCCGCCGGAATGGCGCAGACGATTCCCCAGAGTATATACCGGAGTAAAAGCTGAATACAAAACGAAACAGACCTTTTATACGCTCCCGCATCGGAAAAACCGCTGAAAAGGACGGAAATATCCGTATCCTGTTCCTTGGCAAGCGCGTCGTTCCATTTGATATAGCCAATCAAAATGGGTGAAAACGCAAGCAAAATCAACAGCGCAAGCAGCTCAATGAGCAGCAGGCTTAAAAGCTCTCCTGAATGTGCCTGCGGATTAGCCGACAAAGCGTTTAAATCGCCGTTGTTTATAAAATAGGCAACCTGCAGGACAGTATTCGACACCAGCCACGCGCAAGCAAGAAAAATAAACGCCGCGACCGCCTTGCACCAGTTATCCTGTGACAGGCGCGCCTTCGCCTGCTTTCTGATGATTCCTTCCGCTTTCATACCCACACCCCTTAATACAAAAAATATAATCAAGCGTTTAACAGCCGGTACATCGCCTCCAGGCAGATTTCGGCGTGCTTCAAGTAATGGTCGAGGGCCATCGATTCGTCCGCGTTGTGCAGGCGGCAGTCCTCTCCTTCAAATACGGGGCCGAACGCAACACCGCGCCCCGCCATCGCCCGGGCGTAGGTTCCGCCGCCCGTCGGGTAAACGCGTGCGTCCTCCCCGGTCACTTCTTTATAAGCATCCTTTAAAATCGTTACCAGCTCGGAATCCCCGTCGATGTTGAGCGGCTTCATATGACTCAAAAGCTTGACGGACAGCCCCTCGGACTTTGCCGCCGCCTCCACGCGCTCCAGCACCAGGTCGCCGTCCATCGTAACGGGGTAGCGAATGTCCAGCGTCGCCTTCGCTGTATGTTCCGTTATCGTAACTGTACCGACGTTGAGCGTAAGCGCTCCCGAAGCGGAATCGCGCATCTTGAGGCCCATGGAATTACCGTTTGTTTCTGTCGCAATCTTCGAGTCGATAAAAGCTGGTATGCTGCCGAGCACCGAATGCCCAAACTGGGAGGTAAGCAAGTCAATCAGATGAGTCGCCGCGTTGAAGCCCTTTTCCGGCTCAGAAGCGTGCGCGGCCCTGCCTTTTGAGATAATCATCATCCCGTCGATTGTGTATTTGAATTCAAACTCCCCGTCCTTTGCGTCGGCAAAGCGGTTCAATTGATGGTCGTCGTTTTCCGAGCAATCGAGCAGGGCGTACGCCGTATCCGGCACGGAATTGACCGCCTCGCCCGCCTTGAATTCCGTCAGGGTCGTACCGTCATGCGTAGGGGCGACGACCTCCACCTGCAAAATTCCCTTTTCACAGCGGCATACGCCGTATTCCGCGTCCGGCGTAAAGCCCATGTCGGGCAGCGGCTCCACGCTGAAATACGTTTTCATATCCTCCATGCCGACCTCCTCGGTCGTGCCGAAGATGACGCGCAGGGTATTTTTCCCCTCCACGCCCATATCCTTGAGTGCCTTCAGGCAGTAAAGCGCAACAACGGCGGAGCCCTTGTCGTCGGCAACGCCCCTGCCGTAAAGGCGTCCGTCCTTCTGGGTCAGCTCAAACGGTTTTGTCGTCCAGCCCGCCGCCGCGGGCACCACGTCGAGGTGCGTCAAAACGGCGCAGAGCTTCCCCCCGCTGCCGTACTGCGCGTGCCCCGCGAAATCGAGCACGTTTTTCGTATCAAGGCCGAAGGACTGCGCTTTTTTGAGCATCCAGCCGAGCGCCTGCGCTGGCAGCTCGTGCCCCTCCGCCGAGACGGACTCAATCGCGATAAGCTCCTTTAAATCCTTCAGCATATCGTCCTTATATTTTAAAATGTGTTCTCCAAATGACATAACGCATTACCTCGTTTCAAATAAGGAATTATTCTCCGCCGAGATTCTCCTGCTTTTCTTCCCGTTCCATTTCTTCAAGAAGCTCCTTTGCCTGCGGCGACAGTTCTTCACCGGGCTGCTGCGCCTGACCGCCCTCTAATGCGGCGGGAACCTTTTTTGCCTTCATTTTCCTCATAATACGGTAGGTTTGTTTCTTTTTTGTTTCATCCGGGCGTTTTCCGCGGAAAAACAGCATATAAACGGCAAACGCAAGGAAGCAGGCGCCAGTTATAATCAGTCCGGTTTTCAGTCCCGGCGTTTCGTAGTCAAACCGGATTTCACTTGCCTTTCCGCCCGGTACGCGGACTGCCATAAAGCCGACGTTTACCTTTTCAATATCGACAGGCTGCCCGTTTACCTGCGCACTCCAGCCGCCTTCATACGGGACGCTGAAAAACACCAGCTGGTCGCCCTTGCCGCTCAAATCGATTTGCGCGCTGAAGCCCCTGTCGTCATAAACAAAGTTTGTACAGGTGGTTTCCCTGCGTGCAAGGCAATCCTCTTTATACTGCTCCTCGCTGTAGGTAAAGCTTCCGCCGTAGCTTCCGCCTCCGGTAATATCGGCGTATTTTTCAAGCTGCTCGCCGGTAAGGGTCATCGCCTTGAGCAATAGCAGGTGGCGGCTGCCTTCCGGGCAGCTCTTATATTCTTCCACATCGATAAACTTGTCATACGTAAATCCCATTGGGATATAGTATTCGTTTTCCCAGATGTCGTATCCGTTCTGCGTATCGTAATAATTCCAGCCGGGCATTGCCGTCTCTTTATTTTCGTCCGTAAAGCTATCACCGTCGAACTTGTAGTCGAACAGCCAACGGGTCGAGGTGAACGAGCGCAGGCCGTAGACGTCCGTTTCCGGACGGGAGCCGACGTCGCGCGTCACGCCGATGGAGGGATAAAATTCCATGACGGAGCCGGGCACGATACTGTGGAACGCCTGAATCGACGGAATCTGCCAGAACATTGCCGTGTTGTCCATCGTTTTATAAAAATCGCTTCTCGCGCTGTTCGTATCCGGCAGGTCGATTTCACCTCCCTTATTGAGCACGTGCGGGATAATAAACTCTTGTGAATTGTAGCCCTGCGTCTTTCCCAATATCAGCAGGTAGGACGAATAGCATACAGATATTACCCCAACACACACAAAGGTATAGCGGATAAATTTCCTCCTGTTTTTGCGCATTAGTTTCAAGAGCAGCGTCAGAACCGCAAGGCTTGCAAGCGCTATCGCGCCGTAGGCCCAGAAACGGTCGGGGTACTGCATCAGCCCGTAGGTCGTTACCGTTTCCCCTGACTGCGCTTCCGTCGTATTCGGCATAAGCCCGATTGCAACAAGGATGACCGCCGTAATCGAACCCGTCCAGGTAAGCGCCCTGCGCCAGTCCGTTCTGCTGTTTTCCAGAGATATTACGGTCGCAAGCGCCATCATAAGCGTGAGCATATAGAACCATCTGGCATAATAGGATGAATTAAGAAGCTGGAACAGGCTGTTGAGGATTGGAATAAACGCTATGATGAACAGCGTGAGCAGAATCCTTTTGAGCCAGTTTGTGTGCTTTTTCGACTGCATAAACGCGATAACGCCCGTCATGGAAAACAAGGGCAGCCACGCGGCGACGGAGCCCCACTTTGCGTTGGAATCAGGTGTAAAGTTTGGCCGCGCGGGAATATCCGGCGGGAAAAAGAAGCTCTCTAAAATATGGATATACCGCTGTTCGGAGCCGTAAAGCAAGGCGCCCCAGCCGTTGGGCGCACTGTCGACGCGTGGATTTTGCAGCACTGCGAGCACCGAGGGCACGAGTATTACCGCCGACGCGCCAAAGCCGATGAGCACCTCGGCCGCCATTCGCAGGAAATCGCGCAGCGTAATGCGGAAGCTGCCAGAAACCATCCGCACAACCCAGTAAATTAAAACGAAAACGACCTGCCCCGCGAAGAAATAATAGTTGAACACACAGCTTGCAAAGACGGCAAGGGCAAGCACGCCGCGCCGCCTGCTGTACATATATTCATCGACCGCCGCCAAAAGGAGCGGGAATATGACAATAGCCTCGTGGAAATGGTTAAAAAATATGTTATAGATAGAAAACCCGGAAAACGCATACAAAAGCCCGCCGATGACCGCCAAGTCCTTATTGCGCACATAGCGCCTGAGGAAAATATAGCCGGAAAGCGACGAGAACGCAAATTTCAGCATCAAAAGCGGCGCCATCAGATAAGGGACCGCTTCGCTCGGGAATGGCAGCGTCAGCCAGAAAAACGGGCTGCCAAGCAGGTAAAAGGAATAAGAACCGATTATGTTCGCGCCCAAATCTGTCGTATGGCTCCACCCTAAATTGCCTGACCGAATGCTGTCGTGTATCATTTGGTAAAAGGGAATCTGCTGAACGTTAAAATCGCCGTAATACAAAAACAATCCCTGGTCGTAAATCAAAAAGGGGAGGAAAAATAAAAAAGAAAGACAAAGGCCCAACAAAAATGCTTTATGCCAATATCTTTTCTTTGTTGTAGGAGAGGGCAGCCTTGCCGCTTTCATATGTCCACCGCCTTACATATTTCTAACGAAAACAGGGCGGTTTGCCTGGCAAAAACCACCAACCATCCGCCTGTATTTATAATTATAAGCCGACTTATTACAATATAACTATGGTATTATACCACAATCCGACGGCGATTGCACCTGTTATTCCGACAAAGTAATAAATTAATAGTTTTGTCACAAACTCTTAAAAAATTGTTGTAGAATAGTTACAGCAAAAGAAAAATGAGGTGTTATTTTGGCAGAAAGCAGCTTCTTTGCAATGCTCTCCAGAATGAAATATATCGGCCGCTGGGGGCTTATGAACAGCACCAGGAGGGAAAATATCAGCGAGCACAGCCTAGAGGTCGCTATGATTGCGCACGCGTTGGCGATTATAGGTAAAAAGCGGCTTGGAAAGGATACCGAGCCCGAGCGCACTGCGGCACTTGCGCTGTTCCACGACTGTACGGAAATTATAACCGGCGATATGCCCACACCGGTTAAGTACTTTAACCCGCAGATTAAGGATGCCTACAAGGAGGTCGAATCCGTAGCGGCAGAAAAGCTGCTGGGGATGCTGCCGGACGATTTGCGGACTGAATATGAGCCTTTCTTTAAAAAGCAGGCGCGGGATGAAATACTTTGGAGCTATGTAAAGGCCGCCGACAAGCTTTCCGCGCTGATAAAATGTACGGAGGAAATCCGCATGGGTAATCTGGAATTTACAAAGGCAAGGCAGTCCGTTTCAGATTCGCTCGCTCAGCTCGATATGCCTGAGCTCCAGATTTTTATGGAGGAAATGCTGCCGGCTTATAATCTCACGCTCGACGAGCTGGACCAAAGGCTGTAAGCTGTTGACAATTTCAACCAGCATGCTATAATAAAACACGGAAAGCACATAAACTGTTTTCCGCATACAATATGATAAATGCTGTCTTCGAGGCGGGGTGCGATTCCCCACCGGCGGTAAGCGCTAAAAGCGCAAAGCCCGCAAGCGAAAGTTGATTTGGTGAAATTCCAAAGCCGACGGTAAAGTCCGGATGAAAGAAGATGCGCGCTTATTGGATTAAGCGTAATTGCCTCGCAGATTATCTGCGGGGCTTTTTGTTTCTAAGGCGGCAGAAAAGGAGATGCTTTTCATGCAAGACAACCAGGCACACACCATCAAAAAAGCCGGCGAGCAATCGTACCGGCTCAAAAAGCTCGCGATTCTGGGGCTTTTGACGGCGCTTTCATTCCTTAGCGTTGCTTTTTTCCGGATTCCGGCGTTCCTTCCATTCCTCGACCTGGAAATTAAGAACGTCATCATCACAATCGCCGCGTTCATCTTCGGCCCTTTGTCCGGCGCTGCCATCAGCGTCGGCGTCGCACTGGTTGAGATGTTTACCATCAGCACGACAGGATGGCTTGGCTTTATTATGAACGCGATTGCCAGCCTTTGCTTCGTCTGCCCCGCCGCCTTTTTTTACAAGAAAAAACATACCATGTCAGGCGCTGTATTGGGGCTGGTTGCGGGTTCCCTGCTGATGACCGGCGCCATGCTTCTGTGGAATTACCTGATTACACCGTTTTATATGAACGTCACGCGCGAGGCCATCGCTGCGCTGCTGCTGCCTGCATTCCTGCCGTTCAACCTGGTAAAAACAGGCCTCAATACCGCTTTGATTTTGCTGCTTTACAAGCCTGTAGTCCTGGCGCTGCGCAAAGCAAACCTCATCCCCAAAAGCCCAACCGGCGACAAACCGAGGAGCAAGGTCAGCATCGGTATTTTGATTGCCGCGGGCTTACTGCTTGCGACCTGTGTAATGGTGGTCCTTGTCGTAAACGGAACGCTCTAAATGTTACCGATACAAACGCCCCTGCTAATAGCAGGGGCGTTTTTTGGTCTTATTGAATCCTTTAAATTTTTTCTATCCACCCGCATACTCCGGTGAACCGACGAATTGCATGTGCCTGAACAAACTGCCGCCGAAACAGTATAAACATAGCCTTTGCTATACCAGCGTTACTCCTTTGGCTTCTGATAGCCCATTGCTTGCTCGCTGTCGTTTAATCCTTTTGTCGTCGGATCGGTCACAACGCCGACAAAAGCGAGAATCTGCAGCAGCATTACGATTACATCCATAATTTGCTTTCGGTCGAATTGAGGCACAATTCCCGTCATGTTGAGTATCGTATACACAAACGTCAAAACAAGCGAAATCAATCCCACCCAGAACGGGCCGCTCTTAAGTCTTACCTTCCAGTTAATTTTCATGATTCTCTCCCTTTCTAATGCCGTTAATCATTTATACTAGGTAAGGATGCAGTTAATGTCGGCGTTTTCCGCCCATTTGATTGATATTGCTGGAACAGCTGCAATTACTGCAATTTTGTTTTCTCGTTGAACGTAATTCGTAATAAGCCACTGTAAATAACGTGCAGCAATGAAAACACTGAAAAGCTGTAATTACATGAAAAAGCCGCAGGTAAAACCTGCGGCTTTTAGGCTTTCTATTTAGTTTATAGGCCTGCAGCAGCCGCATTCATCCCCGTTTATGTCAGAGACCTTCGGCGGGAAAAATTCGTCTGTCGGGAAGTCGAGCCTGCTGAACATTTCGCACGGATTATCTGAGGACGTTGTGCATTCTTTTTCTGGAATACAGAAGTCAAACGCGGGAACAAGCATCTGGACGTTGCGCTCAATCTGGACGATTGTAAAGATGCCAATCGTAATATAAACATCTTTTTCGCCGCTATTGCCCGGGACAGGGCCGCCGTAACGGCAGGAGATACAATCGGGAATCCTGCAGCACGGAATGCAGGGCTCTCTGCGCTGGCAAATCTTCGCGGAAAGGCCAATCGGTTTTGCAACCTGTACGCTCGCCTTCGGCAGGTTGCGAACCGGCGCATTCTGGACATCCGGGTCATCCATCGTAAAGTCGGAGCTGAAAATCTTGACGTTGCCCTCGCTGCCGTAAAGAATGACCTTCTTGTTGAAGATGCTGAGCCCCTTCACACACATTGGCATAGCGGCAGGCTGCATAAAGACGTCGAGCTCAACGTCAAAGAAGAATGTCATATCCACAGAGTAAAAGCCCTTGTGGAACGGAACCGGTTCCAGGTCGATGTATACGGTGATGACATCCACGTCCCTGATCCTTACGTTGCTCGCCTTGTCAATCATGCACTGTGCAGTATCGCAGAACAGTACCTTTAAATCCTCCAGGCAATCTTTATCTCCGCAGCTGTCATAAACCCTGTAAGCATCTATGCAAACCGCTTCTTTTGCGCTTCCTGTGTCGACGCCGCCGCACGTGGCAGCGGAAAATGCTGTTTCAGCCATAAAAAATCCTCCCTTATTAGCTTTACTAATATTCTATGGAAGACTGCTTTTATTGTGACAGAATTATTGAAAAGGTTTTCCCAGGGCTGCGTCTGTAATTTCTCATATTTTTTTATATTTTTCTGTAATTGCAGGTAGAAACCTCTGACCCTGCTTTTTAAAGCTAAAAGTTCAGCCTGTTTTATTTTTAATGACCCTGTGTTTGATAAAAAGAAGCGTTTAATTATACGCGTTATCTTCTGCCTATTTAAATTTATTTAGTTTTTGTATAATTTTCTATTTTATTTAATTATTTATATTAAAATAAATACATTTTATATTTACAATTTTAAAATATAACGAAAATTGCTTGATTTTATTTTAATTTTCATTTATTATTAACTTGTCAAAGCATTAATGGCTTTTTACAACAAGAGGCTTGTAAAAAGTGCGGAAGGGAGGGAACCGATTTTAGCCTCAGGAATCGTCATTAAAAATCAAGGAGGAGGTTTCAATTATGAAACAGAAAAAAATGCTGGCTTTATCTCTGGTTCTGGCCCTTTTGGCAAGTTTGTTTATTATGGTGCCCGTAAGCGCGGTTACGCAGCAGGTTAACTTAATCTATGCAAAACCATACATAGAAAACGTGGCTGTAGGCGTCGAAGGC
>UQHH01000041.1 GCA_900540865.1 uncultured Oscillospiraceae bacterium | reverse complement strand
CCCTATGAAAACCAAAAAAATCCTTGCGGTTGCGGCAGCGGCTGTGCTGCTGGTATCGACCGCGGCCATGCCCGCAAGTGCGGTATCGACTACCTTCAGCTTGGCGAAGGATCAGGTTGACGCTTACTCTAAAACACTCGGACTCTATAAAAAGGGGAATATTGAATATTTAAGAACCGCAGCATCGTCCAACGACGGAGTTAATATGTATCTTGATTATTCCTTACCCGGAAAAGGCTGGCAAAACGCCTATCACATTTTCGCGGAGCCGGGAAGAAGTGCCAGCAAACCTGTGTCATACGATGTAGGCGGCGGCGCCAGCTGGCGGGGACATATGAGTTCCTTCTGGTGGCGCGGAACCGGCTGTGTTGCCACCAGTAAATTCCACGCACATAATTAACACATAAACCATGTAAGCCCCGTATGCCGTCCACAAATTTTGATACGGTATGCGGGGCGTTCTAAATCCTTCAAAACAAAGGAGTGAACGCGGTGCTTCAGCTGAAAAAGAACCTGCAAATTTTCATACGGGACCGCCATATTTTTATTGTGGCGCTGCTGGCTTTTGCCGGTTTTTTCATCTATCTTTCTTATAGGTGTTATACCTTCACCATAAACTGGGATATATTAATTTATTTACAGTGCACACAGGAATGCAGCCTGCCTGTTTTTATTGCGGGACTATACCTTTCGTATGAATTTATATATAAGGTAAAGCAATGCGGGATAGAAGAATGCCTGTCCGCTCATAAAAACGGCAGGCTGAAAGCATACGGCGGCATGCTTGCCGTGCTGACCTTGCCGGTGCTGCTTGTATTCCTGCTTGCCACCCTATTCAACTATGCAATCGCGGCGGTTGGCGGGGTGATGATTCTTGATTATTACCTGCATATTGTGCTGGTCAATTTCCTGAACCTTTTCCTGCTCGGCACGCTCGCGAACCTGTTCGGCATGTGCCTTGCGCTGAAATTCAAGCGCGCGCCGGCCTATTCGCTCATGGCGCTCGCGATTTTTATTGTAAGCCCTGTATCCGATATGATTTCCGGAATCGCGACCGATTCCTACGGCTTCAACCTGTGGCCGGCCAAATGGTTTTTCAGCAAAATCCTGCCGCCGAACCTGACTTGGGTGGTTGATTTCCAATATGGGCTGTCAAACGAGGCGCTGCGCTGGAATTTGATGCTGTTCTGGATTTGCCTGTTCCTTGCAGTCGTGATTTTTGCCATTCTGCAAAGAAAAACAAAAAAGCGGCTTGCGATTACAGCCCTTGCCGTTATACTGGCAGGCGTAAACCTGTACGGCTATTTTCTTGGGGGGAGCGAAATCGTGCTCGGCCCCTATCCCCAGAGCATTACCCGCATCGATGACGAATATTACCGGGAGCACGCCTCTAAAATTATGGCGGCCGGCTTTACCGTCCCCTCTTACGATATGAAGCTTAAAATCGGCCGGGAGCTGGAGGCCACGGTGGACATGGCGCTTTCCCCTGCCGATACAACGGAATATAATTTTACGCTCTACCACGGATATGAAATTTTGAGTGTAACCGACCAAAGCGGAAACGGCCTTGCCTACACACGCGAAAACGATTATTTGACCGTTACCTCCCAAGCACCGCTTACGGGCCTTACGCTTTCATACAAGGGCTACAGCCCGATTTTATACAGCAACCACCAGGCCGTTCTGCTGCCGGGGTGTTTTCCGTATTATCCTGTAGCCGGCTTTCATCAAATCAGCAACGGCTACCAGGGCTACCAGAAGGTCTTAAACGGCTTTCCCTCGCAGTACAGCATCGAGGTTGAGGCCGGCCGTCAGATTTTTAGTAATGTAACAGAGACAGAGGGCCGGAAAAACTGCTTTTCCGGAGAGGCGGGTTCTCCTACCCTGATGGGCGGCCTGCTGCGGAAGGACGCGACCGGCAACAATACGATTTATCCGAGCATCGGCGGTTGGAACAGCCCGCCGCTGGACCGGGAATATTTAGAAAAGCTGCAGCAGAAAATCACGGAGATAGAAAAAAAGGAAAACATAGAAAACCATCTTGATTTGGACAGCATGACGATATTCCAATCGACGACAGAGTTTGGGAATTTTGCTCAGTACGGTTCTTTCGTAACATTTGACAACCAGGTTTTTTTAATGTTCCCCAATCAGGAATATTTACAGGAAGACGCTGAAATGCTGGTAAAGGAGTACAATGATGCTGAAAATTGAAAACTGTACCAAAAAATTTAAAAAGAAAAGGGCGCTCGACGGCTTCAGCGCGCAGATAGACGGGCACGGCGCGTTTGGCCTGCTGGGCCCCAACGGCGCGGGCAAGACAACGCTGCTGCGCTGTATTTGCGGGCTGTACCGGCCCGACGGCGGTACGATAGAAATGCCCGCAGGCTTGATTGGGTACCTGCCGCAGAAATACGGCATGTTCAAGGAGCTTACCGTATATGAAATGATGTCGTATTTCGCTACGCTGAAAAAAATTGAAAAAGAAAAGCAAAAGGAACAAATTGAACGGTGCGTGGAGGAGGTAAACCTTACCGACCGCCTGCACGACCGTATATCTACCCTTTCCGGCGGAATGGTCAGGAGAGTCGGCGTGGCGCAGGCCTTGCTCGGTAACCCCGCGCTTATCCTCTTTGACGAACCGACCGCGGGGCTTGACCCTGAGGAACGCATGCGCTTTAAAAACACGCTTGCGCGCATTAAAGAAAGCTGTACGGTCGTGATTTCCACGCATATTGTATCGGACGTAGAGGCGGTATGTGACAGAATTTTGATTATGGACGCGGGAAAACTTGCGGCAAATGGTACGGGTGCGGAAATTGCGCATCTCGCACAGGATAAAGTGTACCTGTTAGAAGCACAAAGGGAAAACGAGCTTACTGGAAGCTATTTCGTTAAGGACAGAACCGAGGAAAACGGCCGCGCCATGCTGCGCGTGCTGTCCTCCTCCAGCCAGCCCGGAGAGCTGCAAGCCCCTACAGTGGAGGACGGTTTTTTATGCGCTTTGAAAAAGCTATGAGCCTGTTTAGGCTCTGCTACTATAACCTGAAAAGTCTAAAGCTCCTTTACTTTGTGCCGATTGCCGTTTTATTTTTGCTACTGCCGTTTTTCAGTGTTGGCCACTATCTTTCTAACGGATTGAGCAGATTGTCGTTTGAGCTGACCTTTATGGAATTGCAGCGGTATATCCCTTTTATGGCCACATGGTGGGTCATTTTCGGGCTGAGGGAGTATGCCGAGGGGGACGGCAGGGAGCTGCTGCGCGTATATAAAAACTCTCTTTTGGGAGATTTTTTCCTGATTTTTTTCTGGTATATCCTACACGCAGCCCTTCTGATTTTTCTTTATGCGCTGTTCTTTGAAAGCTTTTGGATGGACTTTCTGCTGTTTTTCATTCAAGCGTTTGTTTTTGCGGGGATGACCTTTTTCCTAATGCTGTTATGCCGCACGATTGCCGTGCCGTTTTTAATCAATGTATTTTACGAGATTTTTTGCATCTACTCCAACGCGGAAGCGCTTAGGTTTATCAACATGGTGTGCAGCGGGCGAATCGAGCGCTTCAAAATGCTGCTGCTTCCCTATCTGCCGCTGCTCGTTTTTGCTTTCATCCTCATTTTTGCAGGAAATTGGGTTTACAAAAAGCGTTTTTCCTTAAAGTAACTAAAAAAACAGTAAATATCCAGCGGCGATAAAGCGGCGCCTAAATGGTGTCCAAGCGAATAACAGGGTTATAAACAGTTAAAAAAATAATGAAGCGAAATGAGCTGTTTGACATTTCCATGCGCTAATATTAGAATAAAAAGTTAGTTATATGTTCGTGCCTATAGGCGGTAAAAGCGTACAGAAAACAATTTATAACGGAGGAGAAATCAGCGCATGAAGCATTTCTTTGAAGCACTGGCAAGTGAAGGAAAGCATCAAACACTACCCGAAGAGTTTGATTATTTCGGAAAACTGATTGGCAGTTGGAAAATAGACTATGTTGACAATAGCAATTCCCGCGTGATAAAAGGCGAGTGGCATTTTTCATGGATTCTTGAGGGAATGGCGATACAGGATGTTATTGTCTTACCCGGATTTGAATACGGAACAACGCTGCGTGTCTACAACCCTAATACATACGCTTGGGATATTGCATATTGTTATACGGGAAAAATCATTCGGCTTGAAGCAAAAAAGCAGGGCAATAAAATAGTTCTAACAAATATTGAGGATGAAAGTAAAAAATGGGTTTTTGTTCAAATTGAGGACAATCATTTTCATTGGCAGGATGTCACAGTAAATGAGGACGGCAAGTGGCATGTTAATTTTGATTTATATGCCGACCGCGCCTAATGAGCGTATTTGCAATGATGGCTAAATAAGCTATTTACACAAAAATAAAGCCCCTCCCGCGACGGATGGGGCTTTTATTTTTTGATTACTTGCAGCCTTTTACTTCTTTTCCGGAGGACAATTTTTTCCGCACTTATCGAAGGACGGGTTAAACGCATAGAAGTTTTTACTGTCGAGCTTATCCGTTGTAATACGCAAACCTTCGCCGAAGCCGACTTCTGGTAACTTTACGATAAAGATAATCCATGCTAAAAATCATACTATATTTTCCAAAAAATTTTAATGTTTCCACTGGTTGCCTCAATTCGTTCAATCAGCGCCCATGCTGCCCGCTGTTTTTCCCGCACGGTAAGCCTGTTCCATTTGCCGCAGCACTCCTGTGCTGCGAATCCGGGCGCGCCGTCCGCCTTTTGCCTTTCGAGCATTGTAAGCTCCTTAACCGTCTCTGCTTTTTTCCGTTCCAGCGCGGTGACGCTTTCGTCGATATGCCGCGTTAGCGCCTCGCCCGCTCCCGGCAGCTTTTCCATAAGGCTTGCTACCTCTTTTTCCACGCGGGTGATTTGCTGGCGGAGCTCGTCTGCGCGCGGGTCCGCCTCTTTATCATCACGGATTGCAAGCGTCTGGAAGGCCGCTATTTTTTGAAGAAGCGCGTTTTTAATTATCTGCTCAAATTCATCCGCATAAAGCGTTCCCGCGCCCGCGCAGGCCTTAGCGTTCATTCTACGGCTGCAAAACAGATAACGCGCGCCTTTTCCCTTGTATTTTTTAAAGGTGAGCGCATAGCCGCACCGGCCGCATTTGACAAGCCCCGCAAGCCATGTATTAACGACCTTGTCTGCCGTACGGATTTGCCTGTTGCGCATGGTTTTACGCTTGCAGGCAAGCCATGTATAGGAATCCACAAGCCCCTCATGCGGCGCAAGCACGAGCCTTCGGCCCGCAAGCTGCGTATGCTTGGAGCCTTTCCCCTGATAAGTATAGAGGTAACAGCCGTTTACTCCCGCAAAATCCTCGCGCGGATTACATATTTCAGTTCCCTGTTCTATGAAAAAATCATAAACTGCGCCGTCGGCGCGGACATAGACGGGGTTTTTTAAATGGTCGGCAATCCGTGCGCGGTCCCACGGCTCTCCGCGGCAGAAAAAGCCCCTGCTATTAAAGGCGCTGAGAATATCACCATAAGAACAATGGGGGTCGGAATACAGCGTATACATTAAGCGGATTTGCATTGCTTCTTCTTCACAGATTATATATTTTCCGGTGTGGATTCCATTGAGCACGGCCTTTTCCAGCCGGTAACCATACGGCACCCTTCCGCCCATATAATAGCCTTTCTCGCTTCTGGACAGGAACGCGTCGGTCACGCGCTGCGCAATCGTCTCCCGTTCGAGCTGCGCGAATACGATACAAATGCTCAGCATTGCGCGCCCCATAGGTGTCGAGGTATCAAATTTTTCACTGCAGGAGATAAACTCCACGCGGTGCTTTTCAAACAGCTCCATCAGGTTTGCAAAATCGAGCACGCTGCGGCTAATCCGGTCGAGCTTATATACGACGACCTGCTCGACCCGCCCCCGCCTGATTTCGTCAAGAAGCTGCTGGAACTGGGGGCGGAGAAGGTTTTTCCCGCTGTAGCCCCTGTCACAGAAAACCCTGTAGTTTTTGTCTCCCTTTAGCTCATAGGTACAAAGCTCTATCTGGCTTTCCACAGATATACTGTCCGCCCGGTCAACCGACTGGCGCGCATATACCGCTTTCATCCGCTTCCTCCTTTCAAAAAAACAGACGCGTAACATGTTACGCGTCCGCTTTTTCCTTTTTCCCCATATACCTTAGAAACAATTGCGCAAGCTCACCGCTTGCTTCCGATTCTTTTTTTTTCAATGCCTCCTCCGTAAGGCACGGAAAATAATGCTCCAGTATTACCTGCTTTTCACGCATCCACACCGTTTCTACTTCCTTACGATAGCCCGAAGTGTCATAAATCAAATAAACCACCCGTCTATTTTTATGTACGGCGCGGCAAAAGCATTCCAAAACGGTAAAGAAAACCCGGCTGCCTCAATAAAACAGGCTGCCGGGTTATTTAACGCTTACCGGTCATTTCCGCAGACCGTTTTCACTACGCGCAGGAACTGCTCCGCGTCCCAGCTTCTGTCGTCGGCAAAAATTCCGTCGAACACGCCTTCTGTCAGAATATCCACCGCTTCCTGCCCACACATAGGCCCGCCGTAAAACACAGGCAGGGGCTCCGGCGCGTCTGGAACGGTTTCGGCAAGGATTTTCCTGATAAACGCGCATCTCTCGCTGAGGTTTTCTTTCAAACTCGGCTGGTAAACCACACCAAAGCGATAATAAGCGTTTTCAGGGATATGCTTGCAGCCATACTCAAGCTGCCGGGAAAGCGCCGCTTCTCCAGACGAGCCCTGTCCGGCGGCTTCTGTTACACCAAGCAGGGATTTGAAGCCGCTTTTTAAAATATCGGACAACTTCTCGCCGCAGAGCTCGTCGCTTTCTTCGCAGTTGAGGCGGCGGTCGTACGCGCCCGCCATCGCTATATCGGCGCCATACAGCTTGAGCATTTCCGCCGACGTCTCGCCCGAAACCTGCCCCATTCGCAGGGGGCTCATATCCTGCGCGCCTATTTTTACGTACCTGTGGTCCGCTTTTTTTGAAACAGCCGCCAGCGCCGTGGAGGGAACAAGCAGAAAAACCATCATATCCTCTTCCCTGTCGTACTGCTTCGTTTCGCGTGTAATCAGCTCTGTGTCGCGGATGATTTCCTCATCGCTGCGTACTTTCATAAAGTTATAGATAAAGAATTTCATATTTTCATACCCTCTCTCGACAGGACAACCAGCGTGCTGTTGAGCCCCAGCGTACGGGAATACGACACCTCATCCGCAATTTTATTCATGATGCTGATATTGCCAAAGCGCGCTTCTTCCTCCGGTTCAAGCAGCATTGCATCAAACGGCTTGCCGTCGTCGCGTAGGCTTAAAATTACGCTGTCGGGACGCAGCCTGCACAGAATGTCGACGTCGACCGGCCCGCTGCCCTCGTTCTGTGAAGCGATGATAACCGAGGCCTCCTCAGCCATCAGCCCGACAAGGCTCGATTTTGTCCCGTCCAGGCCATGCTTTTGACAAAAACCGATTAATTCCTCGGAAACGTCTACCGCGCCTTTGACGCCGCTTTTGATGGTGACATCATAGGTAAATTCCCGCTCCGGCTCTTTTTCATGCAGTAAAACGCCGGTATATTTCCCTTTTGAGCGCGCCGCTTTCCATTTGCAGACAATCAGGGTAACGGCCAGGGTCAACGTTTCCGCCGTCAGGAAAGAGAACCAAATGCCGTATGCGCCGAATACCTGGGAAAAAAGCCATGCGCACGGAACCGTAATCAAGAAACCGCGCAGCACGGAAACCATGACGGATATATTTTTTTGCCGGATTGTCTGCATATAGTACATGATGGTAATTGAAATACCCATCAAAATGAGGCTCAGAGCGAATATCCGCAGGGCGGAAACACCCATTGCAATTTGCGCGGCTCCCGTTATATTAAACAGCCCGAGAATCTGCACGGGGAAAAGCTCCATCAAGAGAACCGATGCGGCGGCACATGCGCCGACCACGAGGAATGTCCTTTTTACCACAAAGTCCATACCTTTCCTGTCCTTTTCACCGTACAGCATACCGAGCAGGGGCACCATCGTTTCCGCACCGCCCGAAACGAACATTGAGACAAACGAAAGGGAAAAGCTGCAAACGGAAAAAACAATCATGCCGTCGGTGCCAGCCGTGCTCATGACGATACGGTTTAGGAACAGCGTCTTTAAAAACAGCAGGCAGGTATTGATAAACGACGCAAGACCGCTGTTTGTAATTTCGCCGAGGCAGCGCAGGTCTTCTTTTTTGATTTTAAGAAAGGAAAGCGTGCGCTTTTTTGAAAACAAGTACCAAAGCACGGGGGCAAACCCAACCGCATACCCGGTAACGGTCGCGAGCGCAGCGCCGCGAATGCCCATATGAAGCACATTGATATAAACCAAGTCCATCAGCAGGTTCACAACGTTTGCAAGCAGCAGAATGCGCGCGGAGAGCTTCGGCATGCCGTCTACGCGTACAAAGTACACCATACCGGGGACGGCAATCATAAACGGGGTTCCAAAAATCAAAATTTGCAGGTATTCAAGCGCCGGCGCGAACAACTTTGGGTCGTTGCACAGCACCCGCACAAGCGGCTCTATGAACACGCTGCCCAGGACTAACGTGACGAGAGAGATAGCGAGCATTGACAAAACGCCCAGCGTAAAGGCGGCATTTGCCTTTCTTTCCTTGCGTTCTCCCTTAGAAACCGCCACAAGCGTGGAGCCTCCGATTCCTATAAGGAAAAAGACCGCCTGGAAAAAGAGCACGGCAGGCTCCGTTACGTTGACCGCGGCCATGGCGTCGGGTCCGATGAACTGGCCGACGATAATGCCGTCTACAATGGAGCCGAGCAGAATCGACATGCCGCTGATAACCGTCGGGAAGAGATATTCCTTATATTTCCGGCTGAGCAGCCGGTTGTTTCGTTCAAGCATGCTGTCCCTCCTGCGGCGAATCTATCTCGAAAAAGCCCAAACCGTCGAGCGCTTCGAGGAACCTGTTCATATAGGCGCGTGAGGTCATAGACCATTCGAAGCCAAGACGGTAGAGCGCTTGCGTTGTAAACTCGTTTTCCGTTTCAATCATTTCAATTTTTTTGCCTGCGTCCATATTTTCGTAGGCAAGCAGCGTAGTGAGAACGCGCGCCTTTACAGGGTCGTCCTTCGCTTTTTGCAGAGCGGCTTCAAAGGCATCGTCCTCCATAAGCTCGATTTTCATACCCATACGCCGCATTTGCAGGATAATGTCACCAAGCGGCACATAGTGATTGTTATACGGATGGAACACGCGGCATTGCTCAGGTGTTTTGCAGAGCATCAGGATAGCCCGCGCGGTGCTGTCCACGGGCGCCATCTCCACCATTGCGTTCATGGCGCTGTATGGGAACGCGCCAATGACAAGGTATGCCTTGAGCCTCCCCATAAATCCATTGGTTGTAAAGTTCAATTGGAACTCGCCGTCGCTTTCCCTCGCGGCAAGGTTCCCGACACGCATGATTTTTACAGGCACGCCCTGGAGCGCCGCCTCCAGGACAAGGCGCTCCGCCGTAAATTTGCTGTGGACGTACTGGTTGTCGATATTTTGGCCGAAATAAAGCTTTTGCTCGCTGAGCTTTAACTCCCTGGACGGGCAGCCGTCCACGCGGTCGCCCGCTACGCTGCCGGTCGATACCTGGACCATCATAGCGCCCGTCCTTCGGCAGAAAGCAAGCAAGTTTTCCGCGCCGCCTGCGTTTACATCCTCAATATCCGTCTGGTTTGAAAAATGCTTGACGAGTGCCGCACAGTTGATAACGGTATGGATGGATTTGTTTTTCAGTTCCTCCATCCAGCCGGTCTGCGTAACGTCGCCCTCCACCAAATGGATGCGTTTGTCGAACTGCTCTTCGTAGTTATCTTCGAAGTAATAGAACAGCTTTGCCTGCAGGCGCATTTTCGCCGTGCGGTTTCCAAGCCCGCGCAGCAGGCAGGTTACTTCCCCCTGCTCCTTTTCAAGGAATTCATGCAGGATATGGATGCCTAAAAAGCCCGTCGCGCCGGTGAGCAGCAGGTTGCCAAGCGTACCCCGCGTTCCGCTCCTAAGCGCGTCGAGGGTGTTTTCTTCCAAGATTTTATCAATACGGCTGTAGTCATACCGCGTTTCCCGGCCCTGCTCATTTTTGCCGCCGAGCAGCTTCTGCGCAAGCGCTCTCGGCGTTTTGCAGGTGAATACGTCTCCATAAGAGACGGCAAAGCCCCTCTCGTTTGCCTTGATGAGTACGTTTGTCACGGTAAGGGATGTGCCGCCCAAATCGAAGAAGCTGTCCGTCGCGCCTATTTTGCTAAGCTGGAGCGTCTGCGCAAAGATTTCGCACAGCGCTTTTTCCGTATCGTTTACAGGCGCAGTAAATTCCCCGCCATGCGCTGGAACGGGTGCGGGAAGCTTTTTGGCATCGACCTTGCCGTTCGGCGTTACCGGCAGCTTTTCGAGCTGCAGATAAGCGGTTGGCACCATATAGGCAGTCAGTGCTTTGCCGAGTGTTTCCTTCATCTCCTGCGCGGGGATGGTTTCATCCGCTGTAAAGTATGCGCACAGGTGCTCCGTACCGTTGATTTCACGTATTATCACGACCGCCTGCCGCACGCGGCTGTCCTCGAGCATACGTTTTTCAATTTCGCCCAGCTCGATTCGCAGTCCCCTGAGCTTTACCTGGTTATCGGTGCGCCCAAGTATGGCGACGTCCCCGCTTTGCGTCCATTTCGCATAATCGCCCGTACGGTATACGCGCATGCCGCGGTATTCTGTAAAATGTTTTTTCGTAAGCGCTTCGTTATTCCAATAACCCCTGGCAACGCCCGCGCCGCCGACGAGCAGCTCACCGGCAACTCCCCAGGGCAACGGGTTTCCGTCGCAGTCGGCAATAAATTCATGTACATTGAGAAGCGGCCTGCCGACCGTAACCTCCGTTCGGTTTGTAAGCTCGCAGGCGTTGCAGGATACGGTGATTTCCGTCGGACCGTAGGTGTTGAATATACGCGCGCCCGTAATGCTTTTAAGCCGCGCAAGCAGCTTGGGTGAATATTTTTCGCCGCCGCACATGACCACCTTGCAGCCCGCAAGCGCGTCGCGAAAGGCGGGAAGCTCCAGATACTGCTCCATGCGCGAGGGCGTTGCGTTGAACGCGTCGCCGTTTACCTGTTTAAACAGCCCGGCGAGCTGTCCCGGGTTCTGTGCCTGCTGCTCGCTTGCGAGCGCGAGCGTCAAGCCGCTGCTCAAAACCGCCACGGTTTCTTTCAGCGACATATCGAATGAAGCCGTCGTGACGGACACCATTGTATGCGCGTCCTGCTGGAGCGCGCTGATATGAATATTGGCGGGATGCCCGTACACGTAATTGGTAATGCCGCCGTGCGTGAGCATGACGCCCTTCGGCCTTCCGGTAGAGCCGGAGGTATAAATCAGGTAAGCCAAATCGTCCGGCTCCAGTGAGATTCCGGGCACAGGGGCGTCCTTGCCGCAAAGCAGCGTTTCCACATCGACTGCATGGCCATGCGGAAGCTGCGCCGCCCTTTCCTTTGTCGTGAGGATAAAGCTTGCAGCACTGTCGGAAAGGATATAGTTAATCCGCTCCTGCGGATATTCCGGGTCGCACGGGATAAACGCCGCGCCAGCCTTCAATACGCCGTATATGGAGAGCAGCAGCCGGCTTGTTCTTGGGAGCAGCAGCGCAACGCGGGAACCGGGTGCAACGCCCATTTGAATCAGGGCGTTCGCAATGCGGCCTGAAAGCCTGTTAAACTGCGCGTAGCTAAACTGCCCGTCGCTGGCGATGAGCGCAGTCTTTTCCGGATTCTCCCGTGCCTGCGCTTCCATCAGCTTATGGAGCAGCCGCTGCGGGATTTCAGCCGTTTCGCCCTGGCCGAAGCTTTCGATAAGCGCCTTTTGTTCATCACTTAAAAGTGAAACCGACGCAACATCTTTTTGCGGCTCGTTTACCATATGGCGCACGGCTTGCGCAATCGAATCGGCAAACTGCTGTATATAAGCGCCGCTGTACAGCGCGTCGTTATACTGAACACAGACCGCGGGCGCGCCGTCCTTCGACTCGATATGGATGGATATATGGAACTTCGGCAGGGGATTTGTAAGCACCTCTTCCCTTACCGGCTCACCCTCGAGCATTACCGACGCGTCCACCCCCAGTTGACAGGCATAATTGATTTGCGGGGTATAACCGTACCTGCCCGAACGCTTGACGAACGGGTACGCGCTGTGCTCGATTGCGCTGTGCATTGCTTTGCCAGCGCTTTTTATAAAGGACACCGCGTCCGTACCGGGCGTAACCTGCGTATAAAGGGGCAGCGTTTTGACAAACATGCCGAAGGCATCCTGGTACATGCCGTTTTCCCTGCCGCTGCAAATCATGGAAATATATATGTTCCTGTCCGCCGTATAGCGTGACACCGCGTAGAACGCCCCAGCAAGGAACAGCGCGGCGGGTGTTACGGAGTTTGCGCGGCAGAAACTGTCGATTTCTTCCTTGCCGAGCACGCTTACGCATTCACCGAGCAAGCCGTCCTCCTCTTTACCCTGCAGGTCGCCGGGAATATCGCTTGCGTTTTCAAAGCGCGCGAACAGCTTGTCGTAATAATCCTCCGCTTCTTTTCCCTGCGGGCTGAGCAGGAGTTTATTCTCCGCACGCGCCGCGTCGAAAAACGTGGCGCTCTCCCCCGCCGGCCGGCCTGTTTCATACGCCCGCCTCAGCTCTTCTAAAAATATGGACATGGAGAGCCCATCGAACACAATATGGTGGGTATCCATCAGCAGCGCCGTGCGCTGCGGCGTTTTGACGATTTCCATCCGGTACAGAGGGCCTTCAAACAAATCGAACGAGCGCGCAAAGCTCTTCTTTTCTTCTGTAAGCTGAGCTTCAGACATTTGTAAAACCGCGGGTTCCGCGGGCTCTGTACCTGAGAGCACCTGTACGACGGTTTCTTCCTTTTCCACAAGATGCGCCTTCAAGACCGGATGCGCCTGAATCACCGCACACGCGGCTTTTGCAAGCCTTTGTACGTCAGCTTGCTTTGAAAATGTGAACATCATCGGAATATTATAAATCATTGCGTCCTGCCGCTTCATACAGTCGTAGAACACGCCGAGCTGTGCTGAAGAGAGCGGAAGCTCGGCCTGCTGCTCCTGCTGCGGGCGTTTTGAATCGCCTTCATTTTCTTCCCGCGAAAGCAGCCCTTCCAGCACCGTATTTTCCACATCGAGCATGGAGGATTCTTCTTCTAACAGCTTAGATACATTGAGACGGCAGCCGAAGCGCTCATACACGCGGGAGGCGAGCATCATGGTGGAAAGGGAGGACAGTCCGGCGGCTATGAGGCTTGCTTCCATGTCAAATTCACTCTGGCCTGTAATTTCGGCGGCTATCTCTTTGAGCTCTTTTTCCAAGCGGTTGAGCGGGCGAGCTGTGTTCAAGCCCTGCTTTGCTTCCATTTTGGGTTCCGGCAAGCGGCGTTTGTCAACCTTTCCATTCGGGTTGAGCGGGATTTTATCAATCTGTGCCGTGACTGACGGCACCATATAGCGCGGCAGCTCCTGCGCAATAAAGGCGTTGAGCGCGGGAGTATTGACGGGATTATCCGCCACGACGTAAGCCACGACCGCCTTGCCGCCCGACGGGAGGTCGCGCGCAACGACGCACGCGTCGGTTATCCCCTCAAACGCGCGGATGCGCCGCTCGATTTCCGTCAGCTCAATGCGGAAGCCGCGGATTTTAACCTGCTCGTCTCTCCTGCCGACAAACTGTATATTGCCGTCGTAAAGATAACGGCACACGTCGCCGGTAAGATACATCTTCTCATACCCTGGCGTACCGTTAAACGGGTTATCTATATATTTTTCTTCTGTCAAATCCGGTCGGTTGAGGTATCCCCGTGTGACGGGGCGGCCCGCAATGCACAGCTCACCCGGAACGCCGGGAGGCAGCAGCCTGCGGTATTTGTCCACGATATAAATATCGCAGTTGCCAAACGGCTTGCCGATTGGGACGGAAACATAGTCGCGGTCAATCAGGAAATCGGTGACATAAATGGTGCATTCGGTCGGGCCGTATGTATTGTAAAATGGATAATCCGGCGGAGCGCAGGGTACGAGCTTCTCTCCGCCTACGCTCATCCCCCTGAGCGTAGGGCTGCTCGGGTACGCGCAGACGTACTGGCGGCCAAGCTGGGTGGTGCAGTCCATCATGGTAATTTTGTTTTCCGTCACAAGCTCATGAAGTCCCGGCAGGTCGAGCCTTGTTTCCTCTGGTACGATATATACGCACGCGCCTTTCGTGAGGTATGGATATAAATCCTGCATGGACGCGTCGAAGCCGAAGCTGCCGTATGCGGTCGCGCGGTCCTCGCAGGTAACGCTAAACTTTTCCTGGAAGGACAGACAGAAGTTTACAATATTCCTGTGCTCTATCATACAGCCCTTCGGTTTGCCGGTAGAGCCTGAGGTATAAAGCAGCGCAAAGAGGTTCTCCGCCTTGGGCGGCTGTAGCCGGACAGATGAATCGAGCATGGCCTTTTCAATATCTTTTGTATAAATAACCTTGCCCTTATACGCGGGCAGCAGTTCCCTGAGCTCTTCGTCCATTACGACGACAGGCGCGCCGGAATCCTCAAGCATATATTGCAGGCGTTCCTGGGGGTAATTTGAATCGAGAGGCTGGCATGCCCCGCCCGCCTTCTGTATGCCGAACGAACAGACCGGGAAGGCTTCGCTGCGCCTGACCATGAGGCCGACCGGCACCTCCGGGCCGACACCCTCCTTTGCAAGCAGGTGCGCAAGCTTTTCAGAAAGCTCGTCGAGCTGACGGTAGGTAAGCGCCTTATTACGGTACACGACGGCGTTCCTGTCCGGCGTCTCAGCCGCCTGTTTTCTGAACAAATCAACAAGCGTAAGGCTTTGGTCGGCCAAAACCGTGTTTTCATTGAAGTTTTTGTAGTCCGCCAGGTCGGCTTCATCGCACAACGGAATTTCTTTAAGCCTTCCGCCCGCAAGGAAACCTTTGACCGCGGAAATCATGAGCTTTGCAAACTGCTGGATTGTCTGTTGTGTGTATAAGCCGCTGCGGTATTCAAATGAAAGGGTGTAATCGTCGTCTCTCTTGAGCACGTCGAGCGAAAGGTTTGCCATGCTGTCGCCCATTTTATGAATTTGCATGGGGACAAATCTTCCGTCGAGCGTAATCCCGTTTAACGTGTCGCCCTGATAGACGAAGATAATATCCGACTTAACTCCATAGTCGTTTGCAAGCTCGACAAAGGAGCAGCTGTCGTGCTTGATGCACTGGAACAGCCGGTCCTGCGTTTCCTGCAGGAAACGCTTTGCCTCCTTCTCTTCATCGATACGCGCATAAAACGGAAGCGTCCTTACGAGCATACCCATGGTACCGCGCAAATCGGGCGTATGCCTGCCGTTGTCTACCGTGCAGAACAATACCTCCTCCTGCCCGTTTTGCTTTGCTAGCGCATAGGAGAAAGCGCCCAAAAACAGCGTGCTTTCCGTTATGCCATACCGCTTTGCCTGTTCGCGCAGCAGCCCGATAGGAAGGTGGCTGCGCAGGCTTATCAGCTCCACGCGGCAGCCCTTTTCCCCGCCTGTCAGGAAGGGTTCGTCCGGCAGCAGGTTCGAATCCGCCTCTACTCCAGCCAGCAGGCTGTCAAAAAACGCCTTGCTTTCCTTATATTCCTGCGTATCCTTTAATCCCAGCTCATAGTTGGAAAGCATGAAGGAGTCGACCTGCTCCGGCTCGAGCTTTTTCCCCTCGTATGCCGCAGCCATCCTGCTGAAGAACAGCGCGGTGGAAGTACCGTCCGTAATAATATGGTGCATATCGCCGAGCAGCAAAATATCCCCGTTTTGGAGCAAGTCGATTTCAAAGCGGAACAGCGGCCCGGCCTCCAGGGAAAACGGCCTGAAAAAGGATTTCACAAGGGGTCCGGGCTCTGTACCGCCGGCCTTATTTACCGGAATATCATACGCAAGCGAATTATTCGGGATGATATGCGGGACGCCGTTTTGCTCCTCCACGTGTATTTTCATAAACGGAAAGCCTTCTATAACGGACGTCAGCGCGTCCCTGAGCTTATATGGGTCAAGCTCCATATCCCGCGGGAACAGGAAGCTTGCAAGGTTGTTGTACATGAAGCTTTCCGGCTCGCGTACACATTCAAGGTAAATACCGAGCTGGCTGTCGGTCATCGGGTATGCGTCTCTGCTCGTATCCATGCCCGCAAATCGGTTTGCTTCCCCTCCCTGCTCGGAAACGGACAACGCGATTTTTTCCGGCGTCCTGCCTTCAAAGATTGCGCTAGAGGAAAGATTCAACCCGCTCAGCTCCTCCTGGAGAATGACGACCTTGATGGAATCACCGCCGATGGAAAAGAAATCGTCCCGGATTCCAATATGCTCCAGGCCGAGCACCTTTTCAAACCCCTTGCAGATTTGCTCCTGGACATCGTTTTCCGGCGCGGCGTATTCCTTTTTAAAGAGTGAAGCCTCCGGCGGCGCAAGCGCCTTGCGGTCGAGCTTTCCGTTTGCGTTGAGCGGAAATTTTTCTACCTGTACCAGAAAACGCGGAATCATATAACCGGGGAATTTTTGCGCCAGCTTTTCGCGGATTTCATCCTCCGCGACGGGCTTGCCGCACAGGTAATATCCACATAGGTAGGTCTGGCCGTTATCGTCCTCAAAGCTTTTGACCACGGCCGTTTCTATCCCGTCGATTTTCCCGAGCTGGATTTCGACCTCGCCCATCTCGACGCGCTGTCCGTTTATCTTGACCATCCAGTCCTTACGGTTGACATACAGAATATTGCCGTCGGGGAGGCGCTTGCCGGCGTCGTTCGTGTGGAGCATACGCCGGTCAAGCTCGCCCGCTGCGTATGGGTTTTCCACAAAGGTTTTCGCCGTCTGTTCAGGCAGGTTGATATAGCCGCGCGCAAGCGGCCCCGCGATGCATATTTCGCCCTCTTCCCCTTCTTTTACCTGCCTGCCCTCCTCATCGAGCAGGTAAACGGTAAAATCCTCGAGCGGCTTGCCGATAGGGGTATTGTCATAGGGCTTATCGAGCGCAAAGGCGATTGCGATACTCAAGGTTTCGCTCAAGCCGTAGCTGTTATAAATAGTCTGGTGCTTCTTATAAATATTGCTGATGCGTTCGCCGCCGCAGCAAATATTTTTCAGCGTGCTTTTCCTGTCGGGCAGGCGCTTCAAAAGCTGCGGACTGATGACGGAAGCGGTAATTCCGTGGGCATCGATATACCCATCAACGGTATAAATGTCCTTACGGTCCTGTTCGGAAAGAATATGAACCGGCGCGCCCACCCAGAGCGGGACAAAAATATCCGCTACGGAAATCGCAAAATTAAACGGCGTTACGCTCATTTCTACCCCGTCGGGCTTACAGCCTACTGGAAGCTGGCGGATAATCGCCCTGGTGAAGCTGAAATGCTCGTGGATGATACCCTTTGGGTTTCCGGTCGAGCCGGAGGTGTATATGACCATCGCCGCATCGTTCCAGGATACCTCCGGCAGATTTGTAAGCGGCAGGCATTCCTTCGCTTCTTTGATAAACGCAGCGTCAATTAAAAAGTCGCACCTGCAGTCTTTTTGTATATAATTCACCCTGTCCTTCGGATATTCCACCGACAGCGGGGAAAACGCGGCGCCTGCCTTTAAAATTCCAATTTCCGACGCGATATAATCAATGCCTCTTTCCAGTACGATAGGGTAAATCTTTTCCTTTTCCGCTCCGCGCTCAAGAAGCTTTGCCGCGATGCGCCCGCTGAGCTCGTCGAGCTCCCGGTAGGTTACCTGCTCGTTTTGATAGACGAGCGCCGTCCTTTCGCCGTTGCTTTTTACGATTTCCTGAAACTGCTGTACAAACGTTTTCATCCTGTTTCCTCCTGAACTTTTCATTTGCCCGGAAATCCTTACGGGCGGGCTGGAGTATATATCTTGAGGGCGGCGGAGTAAAAATATCCCAAAAATCCTATAGGAATCGTCTGCCGCTTATGGTATACTTTTTTTGTAAGGGGGCTTGTATATGCTAATTACCCTGCCTGCTAAACGTGAAAACTGGCCGGAGCTTTCCTCCCGCTGCGAGGAATTTCTGAGCAAATCTGGCTGTAATGAAAAACAGATTATCACCTTGTTGATTGCGATTGAAGAGATATTTATCAACATTGCGTCCTATGCATACGGCGAAAGCGGAGGTTCGGCGGCAATTGAGCTGAAAAGCGCGCAAACAGCCGGCGGCGCCACTGAGATAACCGTGTGCTTCGAGGACGGCGGCGTTCCCTTCGACCCTGTCGCCTATTCAGAAGGCAAGGATGTAAAAAAGCAGACCGCTGGACTCATTCCTGGCGGCTTGGGAATCCATCTTGTCAAAAGCAGTATGGAAAATCTTTGCTATAACCGGCAGGACGGAAAAAATGTCCTGACCTTCCGTAAAACGCTTAACAATACAGGAAAACCGGAGGGGCGTGCGCTATGACGGAAACCAGGACTAAAGTAAAGCGGCAGCTGATTTATTTTTTTATTTCGATGGGAATCTATTTTGCGCTGCTTATACCATTTAAACAGATTCAGCTTTTAGAGGGTTTTTCGGACTTTCGCATTTCCGCCCTCTTTCCTGTAATGGCGGGCCTTCTGATGGGGCCGTCGGATGCGGCGTCGGAAACTTGCTTGCCGATTTATTCGGTACCTTGAGCGCGGCCTCCGTGTTCGGGCTGGTGGGCAATTTTCTGTTTGCGTTTCTTCCGTATAAGCTATGGCACACGCTTCTCCCGCTTAACAAGCATAAGCTCAGTTACCTGCACAGCGCTGATTCGCTGCTCAAATATTTGCTGATTACCGCCTTTTCCGTAGTAACCTCTATGTCGGTCATCGGCGCGGGCGGCGATTTTCTGGAGCTTTTTTCCTATGACAATTTTTTAAGGACGACCGTACTGTGCAACATCTGCTTTTCCGTGTTCGGCGGGACAATCTTTTTTCTGGTGCTTACCCAATGCTTTGGCGTACGCCCCTATGTACCGCAAAAGGTTTACCAGTACGCGTACGACCACAAAAAATATACGGCGGATTATTTTTTATGCGCCGTTATCCTTCTTCTTGAGCTGTCGACTTACCTGCTTTCCATGCAGCCGGAGCGCGACCGCACCGCCCTGCACGTGCTGTACGGCGTAATGCTGCTGCTGATTGCCGTTCTTACCCTGCTTCCCCTCACCCGCAGCAAACAGCAGGTTACAAGGGAGCCTGTCCGGTTTCACGCGCAAAAAGGCCTGCAGAGCCAGTTATTGATTGGTTTTTTAACGTTTGCGTTTATTGAAATCCTTGTTTATTCGATGGCGATGTATTTTTTAATATCAGGAAGCTATCCAAACGGTACGGACAGCGGCTATTTTTCAGATATGTGGCTGAAGATATTTGAGCACAGCTTTATAGGCGGCGCAATTTTCCTGCTTGCTTTATACACTGTACTGCGCTGGACGGAACGGCACGTTACATCCCCAATCAGGGAAATCGCCGGGTACGCAGAGCGTTTTGTGGCTGAAAAGCTGGAAAGCGAAAAGCCCCGGCTCCCGAAGCTGAATAACGAAATCAAGACGCTCGGCGAATCGGTATCCAAGATGTCGGACGATATTATTCAATATGTAAAAACCATCCAGGAGCAGGCCAAAAAAGAGGAGCGCAACAAGGCCATCCTTTCGGTTGCCCACGATATTCAAATGGGCATATTGCCCGCACCCTGGAAAAAAGACACGCCGTGGCAGGCGGAAGCCTATATCCATACGGCGCAGGAGGTCGGCGGGGATTTCTACGACTTTTTCCAAGTGACGGACAGCCGGTTTCTCGTGTGCGTTGCCGATGTTTCCGGCAAGGGGATTTCCGCGGCGATGTTTATGGCCGAAGCAAGTATGCTCGTCAAAACCTTCCGCGAATTGCCGCCGAATCAAATGCTTACCGCCATAAACAACATCCTGTGCGACAACAACAGCGCGCAGATGTTTGTCACCATGTTTATCGGCGTGCTCGACACAAAGAAAAAGGTCTTTGAATTTTCAAACGCCGGACACAATTATCCGATGATAACGGACGGAAAAGAGGACAGATGGCTCAAGTCGGAGCCGGAGCTGTTCCTTGGAATGATACCCGGTATGGACTATACCCTGCACCGCGTCCCGGCCGTCGGCCCGTTTGAGCTTTTTTTATACACCGACGGAGTAAATGAAGCAGAAAATGAAAGCGGTGAATTTTTTGGCAACGAACGGCTGGAACAGCGCTATAGCGAGCTTGATAAAAGCCTGCCGCTTGCGGAGCAAATGGAGCTGATTAAAAAGGAAATCAGACGCTTTACCGGAAACGCAAGCCAGTCGGACGATATTACGATGCTGTTTTTACAATACCGGGAATAATTTGCCGCCGTATTGAACGCTTAACGTATGGTAAGAAACTTTTTAAACCCGCTCATCTCAAATATTTCTTCTACCGCAGGCTGTACGTGTACGATTTCAAGTGCAGCGCCCTGCGCGTCGGCAGTCTTTTTTCCAATCATCAGAGCGCGCAGACCCGCGCTCGACACATAAGCGGTATCCTCCATATCAACAACTAATTTCTCAAACTGCATCGCCGCAAGCTGGTCCGCAAGCTCCGGCGCGGTATTGGCGTCCAGCCTGCTTCCTGTTTTAATTGTAATCGTTTTCTTCTGTTTTGTAATGTCCACAATCATTCCCCTTTCGGTCTCTTTTTTATAATTCTAACACACGGGGTAACTGATGTCTATCCAAATTCTGACAGTAAAGCGGTTTCACAAAAAATTTACAATAAATAAATTTTTCGGAACATAAAAGCGGAGAGCGGGAGGTGAAACCTCCCGCTCTCCGCTTTTTTTCCGGCATTTTTATTCGTTAATCTACCGGTTATTCTTCTTTTCAACCGCGACCCAAATTTCACAGGTATAGTCGGGCGACGATACATCCGCTGATGGATATGCTTCAAAATCAGTACCGCCACAGGGCTGGTATTCGCTCGTGGGAAAGAATTCGCTGATTATCTTCTGGTACAGCGTTTCAATCGCTTCCGGCATTTTTCCTATGCATGGGAATACCACATAGGTGTGGGCTGGAATCTCCTCGACAACCAAGTCTTTTTCCGCCACAGGCGCGCCGTTGTATATCGCCCCAATTGCATACGGAAAATCTGCGTCTGACGCGTCCTTCCCGAAGCTTGCGCCTACAATGCAGTCGCCAAACATATTCTCTTCCGGAATATACTTGCACAGCGCTTCAATTGTGCCGTCCATGGTGCATTGCTGCCAAAACGCTGAAATTTCGGCAGACGGCAGTTCGTTTTCACAGGCCACCTTTATCTTTTTCATAATGAGTTTAAATGGGGCCTTTTTTTCAATCCGGTAATCCATTGCATTTCCTCCGCTCAAAATTAGTTTTACGGAAAGACGGGAATAGGATTTTAAGGCGGCTCCGTTCGATTTGGCTTTAGACGGGGAAATCCCGTGAAACCGGGTAAACGCCCTGCTAAAGCTCTCCGGCGTCTCATAGCCGTACTTCATAGCAATATCGACGACCTTCCCCGCACCGCTTGCAAGCGCGCTTCCTGCAAGCGACAAGCGCCTTGCGCGGATATATTCACCCAGAGTAAATCCGCACATAATGCTGAAAATCCGTTGAAAATGGAAACTCGAGGAATATGCGCGCTTCGCAACCTCCTCGTAATCAATCGGTTCCGTAAGGTGCGCTTCCACATAGTCAATTGCTCTTTGTATGCCTGAAATCCAATCCATTGATTCTCTCCCTCCGTATGACTCTATTATAGGGAAAATACAATTATTTCTCCTGACTTTTTATGCTTAGCTATGCCTGAAACCATTATAGCACATACGCGCGAATAATATCTGCCTCCGGTTTTCAAAACATTTTCAAATTTTATAGTATAAGTTATAATACTCAATCTGGCAGCTTGATAAACGGCCGGTATCCGGACAAAATAAATATAAAATTACCGGTGTGGCACAGGAGGTTTCAAATGGAACGCAGTTGGAGCTTGCAGGACGCAATCGAATATTGCCGTAGCCAGAATCCACAGCAAAATCAGCAGGCGCTAATAGGGCTATTGCGCGAGGTGCAAAACGAAAACGGCGGAGTTATTCCAAACGTGCTGCTGGATGAAATTTCCGCTGGACTGGAGCTTAAAAAAACCTTTTTGACAGCCATCGTAAAACGCTATCCCAGCCTGAGGACGGAAGAAGCGCCCCACCGGCTGGAGGTATGCGGAGGAGAACGGTGCGCAATACGCGGCTGCAGAGAGCTGCGCCGTTTTGTTGAAGTGAATTACCAGGTAAAAAACGGAGGCGTTAGTTTAATAGGCGGTTTTTCGTTTCAGGTAACCGGGTGTATGAAAAACTGTTTGAACGGGCCTAACATAAAATGGGATGGAAAGCTTTATTCGGGCGTGGATAAAAAAACGCTTCGTGGTATTGTTGAGAAAAATTCCAATATTTAGAGCTTGTGAATTCAAAAAAATTTTCCTGAATATGTATTTCGGCGGGAGTTACCATTGCGTAGCTTAGGTTCGCCAAAGCGTTGGTAATGCACGACCTCGCGCGCGCGCAGGAACTTAATCGGGTCGATAACGTCGGGGTCATCGCAGAAGCGCAGGATGTTGTCATAGGTCGTCCGTGCTTTCTGTTCCGCCGCCATATCTTCATGAAGGTCGGTAATTGTATCGCCCTTTGACTGAATATAAGCGGCTGTGAACGGAACACCCGCCGCCGATGAAGGATAAATACCCGTCGTATGGTCTACAAAATAAGAGTCAAAACCCGATTTCTGAATTTCTTCCGGCGTAAGGTCACGAGTGAGCTGGTAAACAATTGCGCCAATCATTTCAAGATGCGCCAATTCTTCCGTACCAATATCGGTCAAGATTGCCTTTAATTCCGGATAAGGCATACTGAATCGCTGGCTGAGATAGCGCAGCGACGCGGCTAGCTCTCCGTCAGGTCCGCCGTACTGCGTGATAATGATTTTTGCAAGCTTAGGGTTGGTCCGTTTAATAT
>UQHH01000040.1 GCA_900540865.1 uncultured Oscillospiraceae bacterium | reverse complement strand
CACCGCCGCGTGGGCGGTGACAAAGACAAATCCGCCTGAGCAGAAGGGGGGGATAAAATGGATTATTTTGAAGAATTTTTAAAACAGCTGGACGAAATAAAACAGACGAGCAAAAGACTCCAAATGGAAGAGGAGGTCTTAAAGACGCCCGCTCCCCTCCTTAACAAAATAAAATCTGTTGAACCTGTGCAACTCATTAAAGTTGTTTTGGAAAAAGGTAAGGACTCAGAGGTCGATCCCGTAAGAGAAGCGGTACAATACTGGGATTTAAACGGTAATTTTATTAAAGAGATTGATGATATTGATTAAGTATTTGAGCCAATAAGCTCTTCAGCTTTCTTTAAATTAAATTCTTCTTCCATATATGATATTAAGGTCTGAATAAATGCTTTTAATTCATCGATTCCATGGTTTTGATTTTTTCTTACATAATGCGTTTGGTCGTTCCCAAGCCAGGTACAAGCCTTTGCGAGGGTTTTAATATGTTCTCTTGAGATGTAGGTCGAAATACAAGCGGCAAGAAAAGACTTTTTAATTTCTTCTTCTTTTTCAGGTTTTATGCTAATAGCGTAGTCTTTTACAAGAAATTCCAAAGCTTTTCGATAGCCTAATCCGCAAATTTCTGTAAGATGTTTTTCCTCTGCGGCTAAAGCTTGATTATAGATTTTGACAAAGGCGGGAGATAGCTCAGAAATACATTCAGAAAATTTATGTTCTTCAGGGTTATTGGGATATGACGAGAGACATTCATAGGCGCCTGAACAGTATGGATCAATATAAAGCGAAATGAAAAAGGATTCACACGCAGGACATGAATGCGTTATAGTCAAAACATTTTTATTCATATATGCTCCCAATACATTTGCCATAATTGCGTTATGACACAGAGGACAATTTTTTACAAGGTTTACGCAAATATCCATCATATTTTCATTTTTATAATTTACAGGTGTTATATATATTTCCATAATATACCTCCTTTAAGTTTTTAAAAAATCCGCCTGAGCAGAAGGGAGAGAACATAATGTCTTGTAAAAAACAGCTGCAAGAAGAAAATAGAATGCTTAAAGCGCAGCTCGCCAGCGTTGAAAAACACCTAAAAGAACGCAACGAAGAAGAGTGCTACTGTAAGGTCTGCGTACACGGTATCAAGATAAGAGCCGTCGAAAATGGCGTATGGTACGGGCAAAAGTATGCATGTGCATTAAAAGTCAAAAAAACAAGTTGCACGGATTTTGAACTGAATAAGGATTATTTAAAAGAAGATAACGCTCCAACTTCAAGCTGAGCAACGCAAGGCCCGCGGGAAGTAACCATACGTAATTTAAATATTGATTCTACGGCAAAATCTGTTGTTTTTTCGACTTCAATAGGCATACCAAGATTTTGAGCACCATAACCGCCAATATTGACAGATTTCAATCCACACCGCCGCGTGGGCGGTGACATCCAAAACATCAATGCACACACTTTTTGCAGGGTGTACGGCCTCCAACGTCGTCGATTGATACGGCGTAAGAGTTTTTTCCTCCGCAGGTGCTTAAGTAATGATACCTTTTACCAGACGGCGTGATGTATACGGTCATAGAGTTTTTTTGCTGTTCGGCACTGGAGGGTGGAGCCTCATAGTGATAGCTGGAGGATGACGCGCTATACTTCGAAGCGGTTGTGGAGGACACAGGTGCCTGCGTTGGTTTTTCAGTCGGTTTTTCTGTTGGTTCCTCAGTTGGTTTTTCCGTAGGCTTCTCCGTTGGGGCAACGGTTGGTTTTTCTGTTACCGGCTCGGTGTAAACCGGCGTAGTGACGGTACTTGAATTTTCGTTCAGACTGTCCCCACTTGGGCTGCAGCCTGTAAAAGAAAACAAGAGTATGGTGCAGAGAAATAATATAATCGCCTTTTTCATAATGACACGCTCCTTTAATATTTTACTACATATTACCACATGTGATGATATTTCACAATATTGTACATAAAATTTTAAATTCCGACAGTAAAACAATTATTCGGAGATAGTCGTTACCTCTGAATTTCTCCCAGAATATAGGCTTGAATGGCTTTTTGACCCAGGAAACCGTAGAACAGCATAAAAAGACGGCCCCAAAACCGGAGCCGCCACAGGATGGTAAATCCGCGTATTTAAACCCACACCGCCAATGGGCGGTGACAATGTGTGAGCAAGAGATAAGACAAAAGCAGGGCGCGGCAAACACCCTGCTCAGTCAAAAGTTAATTATTTCTTCTTTGTCTGTGATAAAGCGCTTCCTGCAATGCTCTTTGTACGCGCGCTGGAACGCCCATCCTGCAAAGCCTTAGAGGCCTTACTTGCTACCTTCGGGCTTGTCTGTTTTTTATTCGGCATATAAACACCTCCTTCCGTTTACTAGAAAGGATGAGAACAATATATAAGAACCTCAAAATTGAAATCAAATTAAAAGGGTTGACTGGGAAACAAATTGCTCTGGAGATTGGAATAGCACAAGAGACATTTTCCAGAAAACTTAGCGGATCACAACATTTTTGGTTGGAAGAAGCCAAAGCAATCCATCAAAAGTTTTTTCCCAATACCGATTTTCTTTATCTGTTTTCGAGGGTTAGGGATTAAGGCAGCATTTTTGAACTCAACCTATAGACTCAACCTAAATTGTTATTTGTAGAGCTATCCGGATTTGAACACGGTGTGGGGACACCGTTGATATTCCGAACGTGATAGTTCTCATAATTTCCGGCATTAATCTCATTTACAAACTGATTTCTCGTCATATTTTGTCCTGAGTAATTGTCCCGGAAATTTGTATTACGGCCAGTGTCGGTTTCTCCGGTTACAGAAATACGTTTCGGCATAGAATCACCTCCTTTTCATGGTGATACTGCTGCCTTAGTCTCTATTGGATAATCTTCCCATCCGCATAAAATATAACAAGATATAATGGTTCTGTCAATTTTACATACTATATCTAGAATTGTGCAAATTAACGGAACTCTAAAATAAGTAATTAATAAAAAAGTGAATTTCTTACTCATAAACGTGAATAAAATCAACATAAATGAAACGTTGTTATTTTTCTCTTGACGAATTATTCTTGCTTTTTGTGCAAAATGCAGAAAATATGTTCGGTTTAATTTTGGTCGAAATAAGCCATACATAGGACAATCCGCCGAAAACATATGCTGAACAGGAGGTGTTGCAATTGGCAGAATCTGAATCGGAGCTTGAAAGGCTCAGAAGGAATTTACATAACCCGCCGCCGGGGTACCCGAAGGACGGAGATGTTTCGTATGTCGATTTTGGAGACAAGGGAAGGGCAAAGGTAACGATTCGGTTCGCGCCGGCGACAGAGGAAGAGGTTATAAACAACAGAAGGAATCTGGAGCAAACCTTGAGCTCAATTGTATCCAGGCAGTGTAAAACGCCTATGGTCGTCAAGGTGAAATGGTAACGCAGAGGTGAAACATATGCCCAAAGCGGCAGTTATAAAATTTCAATCCACACCGCCGATGGGCGGTGACCTATATTATTTTGCACAAAAGCTGGACAAGCTGGAAAAAATGAGCAGGCGGAGCGCGCGGAGAAAAAATTCAAGGATGATTGAGGAGATTAAAACATGACGCTTATCAAAAAACTGTTTTTTGTATTGCAGGGAATTCTCTATCTTTTCAAAGAGCACTGGGCAAAAATCCTTGGTGCGCTGTGCATCATTGGAATTTTAGGGACAGCCGGCGGCTCCGACCTGGGAAAGCTTTCTCCATCTGATACCCTGCGGCAGATGCTGATATATATGCTGATTACTTTTATCTCCGGCTGTATTGTATTTGCCGAAAGGACAGCAAAAAAATAAACCCGTCTTTTCATAGGGTAGGGAGATATCTATGGGCCAAGTGGATTTAAAAAAAGATGACAGCATATGGGCGCCGGACAACCCCTATACATACCGCATCAACATCAACCATCCGAAAATCTCGCCACTTTATGCGCGGTTTAAAAAATGGAGAGGAGTCCCAGCGCATATTCCGCTGTCCGACAAAGAGCGGTTTGAATTTGAGCGCTATATCACAGCAAACGCCCTGAAAAGGCAGACGTACATCAGAGCGCTCACCGTCTGCCAGCCGTATGCAAGCGCGATTATACTGGGAATGAAACAATACATTTCAATCCACACCGCCGCGAGGACGAATATCCGAGGGCGCGTCGCTATCCATGCCGCAGAAAAGGAATTGTCAGAGGTTTTGCGCGGTTTGACGGACGAGCAGCGGGACAAGCTGCTTACGCTCTACCATCATCAGTCGCCGCTTTGTAAAGAGATGATTTACCGCGGAGCGGTCATCGGGACGGTGGAGCTGGTTGATTGCGTACCTGTTGGAGAGATATTCGATTCTCTTTCTGAACGCGAACAGATTCTCGGTGATTATTCGCCTGGGCGTTTTGCCTGGGTTCTGCGCAACCCAATAAAATTTTTAAGCCCCGTTCCCGCTCAGGGGCAACAGGGCTGGTGGCGTTGGGAGCCGCCACCGCCGCGTGGGCGGTGACACCCGCTGATTATGTAGGGGTGGATATATGATAGTCATTTCAATCCACACCGCCGCGTGGGCGGTGACTATCCGCCAATCTCGTGACGGTCTGCGGCAAGACATTTCAATCCACACCGCCGCGTGGGCGGTGACGGCTTCGCCGCTCGGAGCTAATTCCGTTGACGTGATTTCAATCCACACCGCCGCGTGGGCGGTGACAGCAAAAGAAGCTAAAAAGAGAAGGAGATTTATGCGGATTCCGTGGAAAATCTCCAGATAATGCTTCTTTTTTATATATTACCACATTGATATTCAAATTCCAAGCCTTAATTTTGGTGCGAACCTACCGGTGTTTTTCTGTGAGCTTATAGTTCGCACCATAAACCTGATATTGCAGTCAACTGCAAAGAAAGGAGCCGGATATGGCAGAGATAGAAAAGGCCGTGAATAAGCTTGACGCTGTGCAGGAAAAGATGGCTGCCCTTTAGAAACAGCTTAAACAAAAGAGGAAACGCACAATGAACTATTATGAAAAGATAAAAACGCTGAGCCTTGATAAGATGGCGCAGGCAATCATGTGCCCAAACGATATATTTGCATTCAACACAGAGATTCCCTGCCTTAAAAAGGAAGGAATCGACTGCATCGAGTGTAGCAAAAGGTTTCTTCAGATGGAAGTGCCGGAAAAGGATAAATAATGAAAACCACCCGCGTGATTGCGGGCGGAAATCCTTATTTCTTATTTAAATCTACATTTTGAACCACATCAACTGCCGCGGAAATTCGATTTGTCCATTTTTTTGCAGCTCTACGGCTTAGACCAGCTGAATATAAAGCTTTTTTTATCCCTGTTTTTATTAAAGTTGGTCCTATAAGAAAAAGTGCAAAATGAATAAGATTTATGTTTGTAATCAGCTTAATTAACTCCTGCAGATGTCCTCCTGCGGCTTCAAAGAAACTTATGATCAAATGGCATTCCCTCCTTTCGGATTTTATTTGCCATAAATATACAGCCTGCGTCTTGCAATGTCAAGGCATTGAAACTCAACTGTCCGGTTTATCGGATAATAAATGAATAATTATCTGCCGTGCTTTTCCTATATATAAAGAAAAAGCAAAATCAAAAAGGGCCCCGGCCGCCCTTTTCTATCTTGATTAAGCGATTATTTTCACGACGAAAAAGGAGGTAAGCCTATGCCGTACTATGAAAAAATTATCAGCAGCGGCCCCATGCGAGAGGTGGAGGTTTATTACAGCATCCGCCGCCGGAATTTAAAATGCCTGACCCGTGAAAAGAAACGCGCGCAAAGCTCAGAGAAGCAAAAAGCGCTCAATGAAATCCACGCAAAGAAAAAATGCCGGAGGCTAATCTGCAATAACTTTACGGTAGGCGACTGGTATCTGACCTTCACCTTTTTGGAAAACCTGACAGAGGAGGAGGCCGAACGGATACTTAATAATTTCCTCCGGCGTCTTGATTACTGGTGCGGGAAAAACGGAACCGACAGCTTAAAATATATTGGCTGCCTGGAAAAGGGCACAAAGGGAAAACGTTGGCACGCGCATATGGTGATACCGTACCTGCCGGCAGAAATTATCCAGCAGATTTGGAAAAAAGGGAAGGGCACGGGCAGCGTCAAGTTTGAACAGCTTTACAGCGACGGCAATTACAAAAAGCTTGCGGCGTACATACGCAAGGATATTACGGGCAAGAAGCGGCTCAAGCAGAGCCGGAACTTAAAACAGCCGGAAATTGAAGTAAAAGAGGCGGGCGTGCGCGACGTGGCGCGGTTCCTCAAGGGAAAGCCGCCGGTTGCGCCGCGGGGCTACCGTGTACTGGACGAAGAATGCGAGCTGACGGTCAACGACGTCACGGGTACGAGCTACCGCATGGTTTATGTGAAGGAAGGCTTCCTCGACGGCCGGTTTATACTGAGGAGATGAGCGTGGTGCCGAAATCGGCCGTGATTATATGTCCCTATTTCCAGCGGGAAAGCGAACAGAAGATTTCCTGTGAAGGCGTTGTGAAAGACAGCACGACGCTTTTAAAGTTCTGCTCTGAGGAAGAAAAGCGCCGGCACCGGCGGATGTATTGCCAGAGCTATGAATACGAAAAATGTCCGCTTGCGAAAATCCTGCACAGGAAGTACGAACAATAAAAAATTTATGCTGTCCCCCTGAAAACAGGGGGGCAGTTTTTTTGCATATTTGATAGGCTGAAAACGGGAGGTGATCCGGGTGTGAATTCCGGTACAAAAAATTCAGCCGATTGGACGGCTATAAAAAACGAATATATCACGGGAAATCTTGGGTACATAAAACTCGCGGAAAAGCACAATATCAGCGGCTCTACGCTGACCAAACGGGCGCAGCGGGAACAGTGGACACAGGAACGCGAACGGTATAGGAAAAAACTTGGCACAAATATGGAGCGGCAGGCACAGCGAAAAGCGCTGAGTAATTTCGATAAGCTCGGCAGAGCGACCGACAAACTCATCACGAAAATTTCCAGGGCGGCAAACGAGCTTAATATCCATATCACCTACGACAAGTTCAAGCGGGAATTCTCGATTTTTGAGGAAGACGAAAACGGGGAGCGGCGCCGGGTGGACGTCACGGAGGAGACGGTCAGACAGAACCAGACAAAGGGCACGGTCAATATTTCTTCCCTGCGCCAGCTGACCGCAGCGGTAAAGGATTTGCAGCAGGTGTTGTTCTTGTCGGAGGGCCGGAAGCTTTCCGAACAGGAGAGCACGGGCTACGGCGTAGTGCCGATGCCTGAAATGATAATTCCGGAACCGCCGGAAGAAACGGAAGGAGAGGACGAAGGATGAACGTCGTATGGAAACCGCAGCCAAAGCAGTATGAGATGCTGCGCCGCGGAGAGGATGAAGGATTATACGGCGGCGCGGCTGGCGGCGGAAAAAGCGAGTACTTGGTCGCGGAAGCCCTGCGCCAGGTAAATGTCCCAAATTATAAGGGGATTATCCTGCGCAAGACGTTCCCGCAGCTCATTGAAATCATGGAAAAATGCTTTAAAATCTATCCACGTGCCTATCCTGGGGCGAAATTCAACGACAGCAAGCATGTGTGGACATTCCCCAGCGGGGCGAAAATTTATTTCGGCCATATGTCGAACTTCAAGGCAAAATACAACTATCAGGGCCTGCAGTTCGATTTTGTCGGCATCGACGAGCTGACGCATTTCATGTGGGACGAGTACGACTACATGCGTTCCCGTAACCGCGCAAGCGGCCCGAACACGAAAAGCTATATCCGCACCACGGCAAACCCCGGCGGAGTAGGCCACGGCTGGGTCAAATCCTACTTTATCGACGTAGCCTGGCCGCAGAAGACGTATTGGAGAAGGCTTCCGGTAGTCACGCCGGACGGTAAGAAAATTACAAAATGGAGCAGCAGCGTGTTTGTCCCAAGCAAAATTTTTGATAACCCAATTATGCTCGAGAATAACCCGCAGTATCTCGCGAGGCTTGCCGGTATGGAGGAGAACCAGCGAAACGCCCTGCTTTACGGCAAATGGGACACGTTCGCAGGCCAGGTGTTCACCGAATGGCGGGATGACCCTGAGCATTACGACGATGGCTGCTTTACACATGTGATTGCACCGTTTAAAATCCCACTCCACTGGAACGTTTACCGCGGCTTTGATTTTGGGTACAGCAAGCCGTTCTCTGTCGGGTGGTACGCGGCGGACGAAGACGGCTGCATTTACCGCATCGCGGAGCTTTATGGCTGCACGGGAACCTCGAACGAGGGCGTGAAGTGGAGCGTAGACAAAATTGCAGCGGAAATCCGCGCGTATGAAGAAACGGACAGGAACCTCAGGGGACGTCAGATTATCGGAATAGCGGACCCGAGTATCTTTGACAAGAGCAGGGGAACGTCGGTGGCCGATTTGATGGCGCAGCAGGGCGTTTACTGGGAGCCGGGCGACAATACGCGCCTTCCAGGAAAGATGCAGTACCATCACCGCCTTGCCTTCGACGGTGACGGCCGCGCGATGTTCTATGTATTCTACACCTGCCGGCAGTTTATCCGCACCATCCCGAACCTCGTTTACGACGAAAAGAAGGCGGAGGACGTAGACACGACGCAGGAGGACCACATTTACGACGAATGCCGGTATGTGCTGATGAATAACCCAATCAGCCCGCGCAAAAACGTATTGGCAGTGCCTGACTGGGACGATCCCCTTGATTTATTACCGAAAAAGAGCCGTTACAGCGGCCTGTATAAGCTATAAGGAGCTGAGAGTATGGAAGAAAAAATTCAGGAAAACAGAGGAGAAAGCGGCGCCTTGCAGCCGTCCGGGCCGCCGCGTGCGCTTCCGGTCGACAGCGAGCGCCTGCACAAATTTACAGAAATCCTGCTGCGGTACCAGAAGGGGAAGGCGAACCTCGACAACCGTATCATTGACAACGAGCAGTGGTGGAAAATGCGCCACTGGGAGCAAATACGCGAGAAGGTCCAGCCAAACAGCAAGGAACGCATTACACCGGCGTCGGCCTGGCTGTTCAACAATATCATCAACAAGCACGCCGACATGCGCGACAGCTATCCCGAACCAAACGTCCTGCCGCGCGCGGACGACGACAGGGAAGACGCGGAAATTCTTACGGAGATATTGCCCGTGATTTTGGAACAGAACAATTACGAAAAGGTATACTCCAACGCCGCATACGACAAAATCAAGAACGGAACGAGCGTCAAGGGTATCTTTTGGAACCCGGAAAAATTGAACGGGCTGGGCGATATAGAAATCCGGCAGTGCGAGCTGCTCAACCTCTTCTGGGAACCGGGCGTCAGCGACATTCAGGAAAGCCCGTACCTGTTCTATGTGAGCCTCTGTGACAACGACGCGCTGAAGGAATCCTACCCACAAGTAAGGGAACGGCTCGGCGGCTCCGATTTTACGCTCAGCCGGTACATTCACGACGAGGACATCGATACGACGGAAAAATCCTATGTAGTCGACTGCTATTACAAGCAGGCGCATGGTGGGAAAAGCGTCCTGCATTACTGCAAATATGCCGGGGACACGGTGCTGTTCGCAACGGAAAACGAAGAGGAATACAGCGCAAGCGGCCTGTACGAGCACGGGAAATACCCGTTTGTGCTCGACGTGCTGTTTCCGGAGAAGGATATGCCCGTCGGGTTCGGCTATATCGATGTGACGAAGGACTGCCAGATTTATATCGACAAGCTCAACCAGATTATTCTGGAGAACGCCGCGCTTACAAGTAAGCCCCGGTGGTTCGTCCAAAACGGCGGCAGCGTCAATCTCGACGACTTTGCGGACACGAGCAAGCCGTTTGTCAACATAAAGGGCGCTTCGACGCAAAACATGGAGCCGATCCGCGTCGACCCAATAGGCAGCGGTGTGTTCACCGCCTACCAGCTGAAGGTGGACGAGCTCAAGGAAACAAGCGGCAACCGTGATTTCGCGCAGGGCGGAACAACCAGCGGCGTTACGGCGGCAAGCGCTATTGCCGCGCTGCAGGAGGCGGGCAGCAAGCTCAGCCGCGACCTCAACAAGGGGAGCTTTAACGCGTTCGAGCAGGAATGCTGCCTGATTATCGAGCTGGTCCGCCAGTTCTACAGCGAGCGGCGCAGCTTCCGCATCACAGGCAAGTCCGGCGATATGCAATTTGTAGAATACGACAACTCACGAATCAATCCGGGCGGGACAGATAATGCCTTTGGGATTGAAACAGCGCAGCGGCTTCCTGTATTCGATATCAAGGTCAGCGCGCAGAAAAAGAATCCGTTCAACCGTATTGCACAGAACGAGGACGCAAAGGAAATGCTTGGCAGGGGCTTTTTCAACCCGCAGCTTGCAGACCAGGCACTGACCGCGCTCGAGATGATGGAGTTCGAGGGGAAAGACAACATCCGCAGAAGAATCGAGCAAAACGGCACGATGGCTCAGCAGCTCCAGGCCATGCAGGAACAGATGGCCCGCCTGCTTTCAGCCGTTGGCGCAATGACCGGGCAGGAAAAACCGCAGGCAGGCGCAGCGGTACAGCCCGGAGGCGGGACGGCCGCGGCCTCCGGTTACAGCGGACAGACAACGGCGACAAACAGCATCGGCGAGGATTTAAGCGGGAACACGCCGGAGGATAAGGCGCGCCGCCGCGCAAGCGAGGTGTCCAGCCCGAAATGATTACAGTATCGATAGAGGAAAAACAGGACGGCCGTTCCCTCACAATCAAAGGACACGCGGGCTTTTTCCCCGGGAACGATATCGTGTGCGCCGGTGTTTCCGCGCTGGTAAATACGCTCGGCCTGCGGGTTCGGAAAGAAGCAGGCTCCGGGGCGCTTGCCGGTTTCTATGTCCGGCTTAACAGCGGGGACAGCACGGTCTGGTACTGCGGGGAAAACCGGATTTTGAACGAAATTTTCCAGACAATCGCAGACGGCCTGCAAGGAATTGCGGAAAATTACCCGGATTATATAAAAATTTTTCATTTTCCCGAAAAGAGGGGGGCATGTAAAAAACTGCCCGATTACAATAAAAGCAGGCAGATGCGTTAGCGTTTTGCAGAAAACGAAGGGAAGGAGATTTTTATGGACATGATTTTCGATTTACAACTGTTCGACGAGGGCGCGGCCCCTGTTATCACGGGACCGGCAGCAGAAGGGGAAGGCGGGGACATGCCGCCTGCACCCATAAACGAACAGGCGAAGCCGGAAGGAGAGCGGACGGCGGCACAGCAGGAGGATGACCCGGATGCTGAATTTGAGCAGCTGATTAAAACAAAGTACAAAAAGCAATTTGGAAAAAAGACGGAAGACCTGGTTGCCGCACAGCGCAAGGACAAGGAAACGCTTGAAAAGCAGCACGGCGCCCTGCTTGACCGGCTTTACCTCCGTTACGGCGTGAACGACCCGGCGGCGCTGGAGAAAGCGCTCGACGAGGACAAGGCTTGGGTGGAAGCGCAGGCGGTTGAAAAGGGGATAAGCGCGGAACAGCTTATGCGCAGTCGCCAGCTTGAGCTTGAAAACGAACGGTTCAAGCGTGCGCAGCAGGAACAGCAGGAAAAGGCGCACCGTGAACAGGTGCTCGGCGAATGGATGCGCCAGAGTGAGGATGTGAAGCAGACGTTCCCCGGCTTCGATTTCGAGGCGGAGCTTGCAAACGAGAACTTTTCCGGCCTGCTTTCCAAGGGGATAGATGTGATGACGGCGTACAAGGTTTGTCATTTCGACGAGATTCAGGCCGGTACCATCGAGGCCGCCGTGCACGACACGCAGCGGCGCGTGACGGAAAACATCAAGGCGCGTGGCTCCCGTCCGCTTGAAAGCGCCGCCGGCGCTCCTGCGGCAGTCAAGGGGAAGCTCGACGTCAAAAACTCCACCAAAGCGCAGCGCGAAGATTGGGAGCGCCGCATTTTGGAGGGGGAGAAGCTTTTTTAGGCAAAAGAAAGGAAGGTACATATGGAAAAAATGGAATTTGAAAATATTTTGTTCGATTTGAGGCTGTTCGACAGCGACGTCCAGGTGTCCACACAGGAAAGCATGACGCCGGACATCAAGGAGTTTTATAACACCAGGCTGATTGACAACGCGGAACCGAACCTGGTACACGACCAGTTCGGAGACGCGTACGATATCCCAAACGGTACAGGCTCTACCATCGAATACCGTAAATTCAGCTCGCTCGAAAAGGCGACGGAGCCGCTCGTGGAGGGCGTGACCAAGGCGGGCAACAAGCTGCGCGTATCCGCCATCAAGGGTGAGGTGCACCAGTACGGCGATTACATCAAATCGTCCGATATCATCCAGATGACGGCGGCCGACCCGATTGTCATACAGAAGACGAAGCTGCTCGGCTCACAGGCGGGCAGGACGCTCGACACGATTACGCGCGAGGTCCTAAACAGCGGCTATAACGTTTTTTACGCGCCGAAGGAGGACGGCACGGAGGTGCTCAGCCGTGCGCAGCTCACGGAGGACTGCAGGCTGACGCCCGACGTGATTTTCCGTTGCCAGGCGCAGCTGGAAGCAATGAACGCGGAGCCGATTAACGGGAGCTATGTCGGGATTATCCATCCGTACGCGGCCTACGATTTGATGCGCTTCAAGGACGAATGGGTCAACGTCATAAAATACGCAAAGCCGGAGAACTATTTCCGTGGAGAAATCGGCATGATTGGCAATGTGCGCTTTGTGAAATCGAGCGAGGCCAAAATTATGCGCGCGGAGGATTTGACTTCCAAAACCAGAAACCTGACTGTAAAGACGGCGGTGTCCGCGGCCGCGGAGATTACGGTGAATGAAAGCATTACGGCGGAGGACGCGCTGAAGGTTAAGGAGCGTAAAGTGCAGCTTGGGGATGAAATCTACACGGTATCCTCCTGCACCTCCGGCAGCGCCGGCAGCGCGAGGCTTACACTCGACCGCACTGTCACTGCGGCGGTGGGGACGGAAATATATCCGGGAGAGTACGGCGCGAAGGGCAAGGCAATTTTCAGTACGCTGATTTTAGGCGCGCATGCCTATGCGAAGACAAAGCTCAAAAACGGAGGTCTGAAGCATATCGTAAAGCCGCTCGGCTATAACGACGAGCTCGACCGTATCAGTTCTGTCGGCTGGAAGGCAACAAAGGGCGCGGACATCCTTTCCGATGAATACCTGGTTCGCGTAGAAAGCCTGTCCCAGTACAGCGATTCCGCAAAAGCAAATTAAAGGAGGTCGAAATCCATGGCAGAAGCTAAAAATACAAAAACAGAGCCCGAACAGACACCTAAACCGGAAAAGAGGGTGAAAATCAAGATACCAATGGACAGCAAGGACAAGTCTCCGGTATTCGTTTCCGTCAACGGCGACGCCTGCACAATCAAGCGTGGGAAATGGGTGGAAGTAAAGCCGCATATCGCGGAGGCCGTCAAGAACGCGATTGAGCAGCGGGAACAGGTAGAAGTGAAAATTGAGGAGCTTGCGGAAAGCTCGTGACGGGAAGGGGCAGGCGCACGCTTGCCCCTTTTGTAATTAGGAGGATTTTATGGATATCAGGACATGTATCAACCGGTGCGACGAGCTAAAACCGAACACAATTACACAAGAGCAGAAGGTGGCATGGCTTTCAGAGCTTGACCGCAACCTTTACGATACGTTTTTTTGTGACTTTGAGGGAAGCATTCGGCCGATTGAGAAGTACGGGCCGGACATGTCGGCGCAGCTTTTGGTGGATGACGCCTTCAGCTCGCTTTACCTTTATTGGCTGTTTGCGCAAATCGATTTTACCCTTTCGGAAATCGACCGGTTTAATAACGATATGGCGCTTTATAACCAGACGCTTGAAGCGTTCCAGAAGGAATATATGCGCACACACCGCGGCAAGCAGCGGGAGCTTATCAATATTATGAGGTGATGGAGATGTTTCTGCCTGTATTGAACCAGCTGAAGCAAAGCAAGCTGACAATCGATACCTTCAAAGGATTATGCCAAAGGGAAGCCGTCCCCGCCGGCAGCTTTTCCGATATGGGAAATATGGCGTGTGACGATTACCCGGTGCTGTCCACCAGGAAAAAACGCGGGGTCGGGGGCACGCTGCGCAGCCTGAGCGGCTTTGCCGCCGGGACAGACAGCCTGTACTGGATTTCAGACAATATACTGCATATTGGAAAAGATGAGATAGAACTGCCGCCCATCAAAACGAACCTCTATGATACTGACAAGCTTACAAAAGGCAAGTATTACGTCAATGGCGTCCTGACGCAAAACCCGTATCTTGACAGCTTTGAAATCTTGTCTGTCAGTCCCGGCGACAAAATCGACGCAAGCAGCTGGAAGTTTACGTCGCAGTATTCCGGGGCGGGAGGCGGTGTCCGTGTCGGCTTGTTTCAAAACGGCACGTGGGTGCGCGATTTGCTCACCTATGACACGGTTGGAAAGGACTATATAGAAATCCCGGCGGGTGTCAACCAGATTGCAGTCGCGTACTGGACAGACGACAAAAGCCGGTATTTGTATAACCTGACGGTAGATGAGAAGAAACAGGAAAAACGTGAGATGGTCCTGATGGGGGCAAACCTTTTTGTCTTCCCCGATAAGGTGTATGTGAATACCGAGGCACCGGAAAAAAAGGTAGAGCATATGGAAAATGCCTTTGAGGCAAAAAAAGGGTATCGGCTGCGCCTGTTTAAGGTTCCGTTCAATTTTGACGGAAACAAAAATACCATCCATCAGGCAAACCTGTATGAGCCGGACAACAGCAAAACGCTGACCGGAACCGTGGCATCTTCGGGAGTAAACGGGGATGTGTTTGTCAGCGTTGCGCAGACTCCGTCCGTTTTGTATCAGGTAACCGGCCTGAAGACGCATGAAAACGGCGTGAAACTCGAAACCAGGAAGCTTTCGCTGACAAGGGTCGATAACTATTACCTGCTGGTTGCCATCCAGGACGACACGGGGAAGGAATGCGACCTGAGTTTTTTGAGCGAAGGGGACTACGTGGAATTCAAAGGGCTGGAGGGCAGGCTGGAACCCCTAAACGGGTGGCATTGTGTGGAAAAGGTGCTGATGCAGAAATTCTCGAACGCGGAGGAAAAAAAGGGCGTTTTGCTCATCAACGCAAAGCTTGACAACGATTCTTATACATACAACAGTGCGGAGGATAACATCGAGTTTACCCGGTTCGACGCCGCGGGCTTTGCCATCAAGCGCTCCACGCCCGATATGGAGTATGTCGTCGGATACCAGAACAGGCTTTGGGGCTGTAACTCGGTAAAGAACGAAATCTACTGCAGCGCGCTCGGCGATTTTAAGAACTGGCGCAAGTATGAGGAAACGTCAATTTCAAGCTATGCGGCCAGTGTGGGCGTTGCGGGGATTTTTACAGGCGCGTGCGTCCAGAACGGCGTACCGACCTTCTTCAAGGAAAACACGATATTTAAAATCTACGGGACGCGCCCGCAGAACTTTCAAATCCTTTCCTATGAGCAGAAGGGTGTGGAGCAGGGCAGCGGAAAAAGCCTTTGCCTGATTGGCGGCGTGTGCTATTACAAGGCGGTGGACGGAGTTTACGCGTATGACGGCAATGCAGCACGCAGGATATCCGGCAGCCTGGGGGACGAAAGCTTCTCCCGTGCCATCGCGGGCAGACAGGTGGATAAATACTACATATCGCTCTTCTCAGAGAATAAAATGCAGCGGTTCCTTTATTGTTACGATACGTCGAAAGGATTATGGACAAAGGAAGACGCGGCGCGTATCAGCGCCTTTGCCAACTGCCGGGAACAGCTCTACTTTATTGAGGACGATACGCTGTATTCCGTGGGCGGACGCAACGATTTTACAGTGGCAAATGGAATCAGAAGCATTGAAGACGCGTTTGCGTGGTTTGCTGAAACGGGAGATTTATACGAAGACAGCACGGACAAAAAATATATCTCAAAGCTTCAGCTGCGCTTGACGGTACAGGGGAGTGTCAATATCAGCCTGCAGCAGGACGGCGGGCAATGGGAAACGGTATACCGTACGGTGGAAAAGGAGAAACGGACGATAACCGTCCCGATTCTCCCGCGGCGCTGCGAATACCTGCGGGTACGGCTGGAGGGGCGCGGGGCCTGTAAGCTGTACGCCCTGTCCATGACTTCAGAAAAGGGGAGTGAGCTCAATGGCTGATTTTACATTGCCGCCCCCGAAGCTGGACGGCAATCTGCAGGACGTCAATTTTTACCTTGCGCAGCAGTACGAATTTTTGAGGTACATGTTTGAAAACCTTGGCCGGGAGAATTTTACGGAGGATTTTAATAAGCAGGAAGGGGAACGCACAAATGGCAGATAGCAGGAAGAAGGACCAGGCGTATGACGCCTATTACAACATGCTCAAGCAGGGGTACAACGAAAGCGCGGCGGTCAAGCAGGCACAGCAGGGGCTTTCCGGACTGAAGAAACCGGAGGATTACCAAAGCCGGTACGACGGGCAGATGAAGAGCCTTGCGGATAAATACATAAACAGCAGCTTTTCCTATGACCCGAACCAGGACGCGGCCTACCACCGTTACCAGCAGCAGTATACGCAGAACGCGCAGAAGGCTATGCAGGACACGGTGGGGCAGGTTTCGGCGCTTACGGGCGGGTACGGCAACAGCTACGCGCAGACAGCGGGGCAGACGGCGTACAACGGGTATATGGATAAGCTCAACGGCGTGATAGATTCCTTAGAACAGAAGGCCTATGGCCGTTACCAGGACCAGGACAACAAGACGCTCAACAGCTTAAACGTGGTGCAGGGGCTGGAAAACACGGATTACAACCGGTACCGGGACGCGCTCAGCGACTATTACACGAACCGCGACTACCTTACCAACCAGTACAATAACGAGCGCAGCTTCGATTATGGGAAATACACAGATGTGCTCAACTCCTACATGAACAACGCACAGTTCCAGAATACCGATTATTGGAACACAGTCGGGCAGGAAAATACGGACCGGCAGTTCCATTACAATTCCCAGCAGGACGCGATTGCAAACAGGCTCGCGCAGGAGCAGCTCGCCTACCAAAAGCAGCAGGATTCGTTTGCGAACAAGCTTGCGCAGGAGCAGTTTAATTACAGTAAAGAGCAGGACCAGGCGACGAGCTATTACAATTTGCTTAAGCTTCAAGCGAGTAACGGAAAAGAAACAAAAGAAGAATTGAACAAGGAGCTTTCTACCTATACAAAAGCCCTCGATAACAGGATAAAAAACGGGGATACTCTTACAAAATCCGACATTGCAAATTATATCATCGGCCTGGACGCTTCACAGGAAGTTGAAGAAATGCTTGTCCGTATGTATGACTGCGGAACAGAATATACAAAAATTGTTATGAAAAGTTTAGGCCAAAATGAGTATTATCATCAGATAGCAGACAGGCGGTGAAAATATGACAAATCAAGAAAGAATGCAGCTGGCTAAAAAATTTAACGAGGAAAAACAAAGCGCGGCAATAGACGAACGGCAACGCCAAAGGCTTGAATTCGTCAATCGGATGCACCAAAATAAGCCTTCGCAGGTAGCGATTCAACCCTATAATATAAAAGCTGTCCCGGCTGATAAGACAGATTTACAGCCTGCTAAAGCCGAGAAGCAGCCGGAGGACAACCAACTCCGCGATTATTCGGTCAATTTAAAAAACGTCCTGAATCGCCAGAAGCAGGGGCAGGACACGCGCCTGATGCAGGAATACCTTGCGCAGGGGAAACAGGAGCTGGATAACGCTTATTATAAAAAACAGATTCAGGAATTGAAGGCAAATCTTTTGCAACAGCGTTCTAAATATTCAGACCCTGTGTTAGCAGGAAATAATATACGCTCTCAGGTGCAGGCAACGGCTTACGCGCAGCACAAAGCGGAGCAGGAACGTTTAAAGCAATTGGAAAAGGAATATGAAAGCTATCAATATACCAATGCGTCAGGGCTTGAAAAGCAGTTTAATGAAAAGCTAGAAAAAATAGCCGGACAGCTATCAAAGCCAATTGACGAGGGCGCGCGGGCTGCGCTGGAAGAGCTTCAGGCGCAGACGCGAAAAGAATACGACGCTTTTCATGGCTCGGAAGCAGCTAAAACATACCGCTATGACCAAAAAACAGCCATAGCGAAAGAACTTTTGAATACCGACGAGGACGTGAAAAAGCGAATTCAACTCAGCTATGAGGTTGCGCGGGGAGACTATGGAATCAAGGATGAAAACGGAAAAGAGGTTTCATATAATTCCTTTGCAGCGAAGCAAAACAAGGATTATTATTATCCCCTCTTTGAAAAAAAGAAGCAGGAAGCCGAAGAAGCAAAGCAATGGCTTTCAGATAAGGGCTACGATGTGGAAGCTCTGTTGGACGTATATTCAAGCGAACAAAATGCGCAGCAGAGAAAAAAGGTCGAAGAAATGCAGAAAGACCTTGCACGCAAAAATCCTGCTTTGGCGACGGTTGCTTCCTGGGCAACAAATACGCTTGGGGCATTAGGCGCTCCGGAAATTGGTATGCATGAGCCGATTAAAAATACGATCAAGGAGCTTCAAACAGGCGAGCTGCATCCAGTTGATCCAAATAGTCCTTACTATAACGCGATTCACGCAACAGATACATTGCGCGAGACGGTTTCTGAGGATATGAACGGTTTTGAGCGTCTTCTGTATCAATATGGGATGTCTCTTGCAGACAGCCTAACAACTATACCTTTAGACGACTTTGGGCTTGCACTTATGGGGAATTCTTCTGCGTCTAGAGCCGCGCTGAATGTAGCAGAAAACGGAGGCAGCGCGACACAGGCACTGTGGACGGGCGCAGCGGCGGGCGCAGCCGAAGTGCTTTTTGAAAAGGTCAGCCTCGACCAGCTAAAGGCTTTTAAGAAGTCCAATAAGACGGGACTGAAAGAAGGCATCAAAAACATTGCAAAGGGCATGTTTACGGAAGGCAGCGAGGAAGCGGCTACCGATGTCACAAACCTTGTTTCCGATGCGCTGATAAACGCTGATAATTCCGATTTCAGCCGCACGGTGCAGGCCTATCAAAATCAGGGGCTGTCGGAAGAGGAAGCGTGGAAGCGCGCAGCGCTCGACACTGTCTCAAATATCGGACTCGACTTCGTGGGCGGCGCTTTGTCCGGTGCGGTACTGTCCGCCGGCGCGACCGCACTCAATGCGGCGGACACAGCGCGTTTTGGCGCCGACATCAAAAAAGGCAGGTCGGATTATTCCCTTGAGGATTTGACAGAAATCGGAAAAACGACGAATCCGCAGAGCCGCGCTTACCAGCTTGCGGACAAATTGATAAAAAGGCAGGAACAGGGAAAGCGCATTGGTAATTATCAAGCGGGTGCTTTGTTTCGTGAGAACCTTTTAAACAATGGAAACTTTGACCATGCGCTTCGCGGAATCTCACTGAAAGAGGTACAGAGCGATTTGCTTGACCAGGGACTCCAAAGCGGGGACGACACACAGGCGTATCAGCTCGCGTCCCTGATGAAGAAAAAACAGGAGCAGGGGAAGGTGGTTACAAACCGGGAACGCGTCGCGCTTGAGCAGGCAATTGATGAAGCGGGCGCGCAGGACACTGCGCTTAGAAAAAAGCTGGAGGCCGACCCGGCGGCATTTTCCGCTTACCTAGCAGAATATAAAAACGTGCCGGAAAACGGCGCAGAAGTAAAAAATACAGCGCAAGGGAAAACTACCCTGCCAACGCCTGAAACTTCCGTCAGAGGCGTATATAACGCACGAGAGAAGGTGAAAACGAAGAACGCCGCCGGTACGCTTTCCACCACCGTGGGGTACGATAAAAAGCTGCAGCATATTCAGGAAATTGCCGGAACGGAGGACGGCAGGGTCAGGGTGACGCTTAGTACCGGAAAAACAGTCGACCTTGACCGCGTTGCCGTTGCAAGCGAGGAAACGCGCGCAGTCTATTCAATGGCGGCCAATTTCGATAAGGCGGGCGCGAATGCATTTGTCGACCACTATAAGGGGAACCTGCCGAAGGAGTATTACGCCGACGGTTTTCAGGCATTTTATCTGGCGGGCAAGCAAGGGAGAAGCCTGGAAGCCTTCTCAGAAAGGTTCCCGCAGATTATCTCAGTTATGGGACAGGAGAGCGTTGCCGCCGCATACCGCGCGGGCGTAAGTGACCAGGCGGCCCTATTACAGACACGACAGGAGAATGCCGCGCGTTTTAAAACGGAGGGCGCCTCCCGTATGGGCCTTTTCCAGGTGGATGCAGACAAGAAAAAGCTGACCGGCGATATGAAAGCACAGCTGCAAATCCTCCAGGGGCTTTCCGACCATTACGGGGTGAATATCCGGGTGGTCGATTCCAAAAGCTCAGAGGGCGGGGGCTTTCCAAAACAGGCAAACGGCATCTACAGGGGAAATGGGAATATCGTCGTCGATATCAACGCGGACGCCGGAGCGGTCGCCGCCGTCGCGTTTCATGAAGTCGGGCATTATATTAGCGAGCATAACCCGGAAGGGTTCAAGGTGCTGTCCGATTTCGCGGTGCAGTATCTGGAAAAACAAGAGGGCTACGACATCAATGAAAGGATTACAGCGCTCCAGAAGGCAACGCGCGAGCAGACCGGCCGGTGGATTAGTGAGATGGATGCGCTGGAAGAAATCGCCTGTAACAGCCTTTCCTCCATAGCGTCCGACAGTGGCACGATAAACGCCGCTTTGCGGTTGAATGCAAAGAAACGCCGGACACTTTCGCAGGTGCTGCGGGATTTTGCGCAGCGGTTAAAAGAAATTTTTTCTGATTACGCCCGGAAAAATAAAGAGGCTGCCCGATGGAAGGACAGCCTGGAAGACATTATGGAGCTGGCGCGCCTGCTGGAAGAAAGCGCTGATACGGCGAAAAAGACGGAAATGCCGCAGAGCGGCGCCGAACCAAAATTTTCTCTCAATCCTGATTTTGAAACGCAGTATGACGAATGGGATAGAAAAGACCCCTTACAGCATTTCAAAATAGGCAACACTTCTGAAGCATTAAGAAGTATCGGTGTTGAAAAGAAAGATATTGTTTGGGATTCCAGCAAGATTATAAAAATCAGGTCAAAGCATCCTGCAATGACGGATGAAGTCATAAAACAGGTTCCAAATCTTTTGGAAAACCCAGTGGTAGTCATGGAATCAAAAACGGTAGCCGGCCGTCTAACCATGCTCGGCGAAGTTTATAATAAAAATGGTACTCCCGTTCTTGCTGTATTGGAACTTCATCCCATAAAAGACGGTGTTGCCCTCGATGAGTTTAAGCTCGCGAGCGCTTATGGAAAAGAGCATGCCCAACGTTTGATTGACACGAGCACACTTTTATATGTTGAACCAAATAAAAACAGGACCGATGCCTGGTTAAAGTTTACTAGGCTCCAATTGCCGGTCAACAATAATCAGTACGGTCCCATCAATATTATATCCAATTCTTCTTCAAAAAGCAACACGGAAATCGACAGGCTCAAGTATTCCCTGCGGGAAACGGCGGAGTTTGAAGGGCGGCTGAACGAGCAGGAGGATCAGGCGGTACAGAAAATGGATTCTCTCGTCGCGCGCCTGTTCCAGGAGACGGGGAAGAAGCAGGCGGATATTCAGGCGCTGCGGAGCGTGGGCAAAAAAATATTAAAGGAATATCAGAGCAGTTATAGCCTTGACACGTTCGTTGAAAATTATCAGAAAATATTCGACTATATGGCGAACAGCAACCAGGCCGATTACAGTGAAGCCATACGCCTGTGTACGGGCGTTGCGAAGGCTGTCCTTGAGAAAAGTGAAACGCTCGATACATCAATGCGGGACCGGTACGCTGATTTTCTGCGTGAGATGCGGGAAGAGCGCATCTCCCTTTCCGATGTGCAGAAGGAGGAGCTTTCTTACAGCTACGGCAGCTACCAAGCCGGGCGTAACCGGCTGATGGGAAGGGTCGTCGTTTCCGACAATGGAATCCCGTTAGACAGCCTGTGGGGAGAGCTGTGCCTGAAATATCCGGAGTTGTTTGACTACGATACCGACGAAGCGCAGCAGGCCTTCCGTCTGATTGAAGTGTTCGACAGCCTTAAGCCCCAAATGAAAAACGAGTTTGAGGGGAATATCGATGAAGCGGCCACGGAGCTTGCCTACCGCCTGTATGAGGAATATTTCAGCGTTCCGGAGCTTAAAAGCGAAACGCAAGAGCAGAATAACCGGATGTTTGTCCTGCGTGCGGAGTTCAAAAAGTCGCTTGAGGAAGCCAGACAGCAGTACAGGCAGCGGTACCAGCAGGCACAGAAACAGCTCGAGGAGGAATACCGTACCAAAAGCTTGGAATTGAACAAAGATAAGCAGCAGGCGGTTATCCGTGCTAAGGCGCAGGCACAGGCGTATTACAGAAAAATTTATGAAAATACGCGCACCCGGAACAAAGAAAGTAGAGAAAGGTCTGAATATAAAAACAAGATTGAGCGCAATGCACAGGAATTATTTCGGTGGATTACTAAGCCAAATAAAAGGAATCATGTACCCCAGCCTCTTGTAGGGCCGATTACCGAATTTATTCTAAGCCTGGATTTTGTTTCGCCACGCCTCAATAAGGACGGCACAGCAGCTTTAATAAACAGCACAAATAAAATTCAGAAATGGAGCGACGCATTCTATGAGCTGAACAATGTATTACAGGGCTTAAAAAGCAATGAACAGAACGGGATGAATACTGCGTTTTTACTCCATCTCGATCCGGAGCTTCCAGTTAGGCTCAGCCGTTTTATTTCCGAATACAGAGGTTCGAAATCAATCAATCAAATGAATGCGGTACAGCTGAAGGAGCTGTATTGGATTACGAGCGCTGTAAAAAGTGCAGTAGTTTCGGCAAATGAGCTGCATAACAATCGACTGTTTCAGCATGTAGAACAGCTGGGGGACACAACGATAGAGCAAACGGCCGGAAAAAAAGAGAAGTTGCTAACAAATGGAGTATTAAAGGCTGCGGATGACTTTTTTGGCTTAAGTCAGATGGACAGCTTTTCCTATTTTGAGCGATTAGGGTCTGCGGCGTATTCCGTTCTGGAAGAGCTTAGGGATGGATTTGATAAACATGTCCTGAATTTGAACACCGCAATTGAATTTTTTCAGAAAGCGAAAGGGGATCTTGATATCAGTTCCTGGACAGGAAACAAAGCACGCAAGTATACCTTTCAGGTAGCTGGAGGAAAAATCACTTTAACGACCGGCCATATAATGGGGTTATATGAGGAAATTAAAAGGAAACAAGCTGCTTTCCATATCTTTGGCGGTGGGATACGTACATATGCCATAAAAGAAAATGGGATTAAGCCGGTTCGCGTTACCTTAGGGGATGTCCAAAAAATAACAGCGGTACTGACAGCGGAACAAAAGCAGTTTGCAGATCAGCTACAGCAGTATTTTGCAAGGGAATGCACGCGGCAGGGCAACGAAGCTTCTATGACTTTATATGGATACGAAAAGTTTTCCGACCCGCATTATTATCCAATTCAGATCGATAAAAATTCTGTGGCGACCATAAAAAACGATCAACAAACGCAGCTCTGGTCAGTCTTAAATATGGGATTTACAAAAGAGGTTGCAGAGGAAGCGTCAAATCCCATTATTCTAAACGATATATTTGATGTTTTTACAAAGCATGTTACGGAGATGTCGGTTTATAACGCTTTTTCTGTTCCTATTTTGGACGCCATGAAATGGTTTAATTACAGAAATACAAAAGGTTTCAGTGTAAAACAAGGGGTCGAAAGAGTTTACGGTAAGAGCGGACAGCAGTATTTTCTAAAGCTAATAGAGGATATCAGCGGAACGCGCAGCCCTGATTTTGAAAACAATCTTTTAAACCATGCTGTAAAAGCGTATAAACTGTCGGCTGTAGGATTTAATCTTAGAGTTGCCATACAGCAGCCGACTGCATATATCAGGGCGGCCTGTGTAATCGATCCGAAATACCTTGCTGCCGGACTGTCAAAAAAACCGGACATTGCCCTTACGAACCGTTATGTACCGATTTCACTCTGGAAAAGCTGGGGTTTTTACGATGTCAACGTGGGGAATTCGATGAAATCCGTATTAACCGGCGTATCGACAGCGTATGAAAAAATGACGGAAATGTCTATGTGGCTGCCCGGAAAAGCGGATGATGTTACATGGAGCATCATTTTTAATGCCTGTTGTGCTGAGATAAAAGATTTAAGGCCTGATCTTACCGTGAATTCAGACGCATTCTATAAAGCAGCGGGAAAAAGAATGCGGGATGTCGTCGATAGGACCCAGGTAGTGGATACCGTTTTCCATAAAAGCCACTTTATGCGAAATACGAATATCTTTGCAAAAACAGCGGGCGCCTTTATGTCAGAGACCAATAAGTCCTACAATTTAATCAGAAATGCAATCTTAAACGCAGTGGAAGGGAAAGACGGAAAAGCGGTCAAAAATCTTATCAGGACAGCCTCCGTACTTTTACTTACGAATTTTGTGACTGGGCTTGCGCAATCAATCATGGATGCTTTTAGAGACGACGATAAAGATAAAGAATGGGCTGAGAAGTATATCGAAAATATACTTCCGAATTTTTGGAACAACAGCAATCCGTTGGGGTATCTCCCTGTGCTCAAGGATATTTCCGACGTAGTAACATCCCTGTTCACGCAGGAAGCCTATTACCAGAATGATAGCGATATGTCAACCGCGGCGATTATCGCTTTGATCC